>JAJRQB010000013.1 GCA_024280485.1 Deltaproteobacteria bacterium | reverse complement strand
GGAAATATATATTGCATTTCAACAGATTGCTGGTCTAACATGCGTGGCTGTTTTCAAGCCTTTCTATCACTTGGTTTCCAAGGAGTTTTTTACTGATGCTTCAACTGATTCGTACCAAACAAAAAACCTTCATCGTCAGGATCATTTTCTGGGTGATTATTGCAGCTTTTGTCGGCACTGTTTTCCTGGTTTGGGGTCGCGGAGGCGAGACCGGGCCAACTGGGGCCAATGCAGCACTCCAAGTCAATGACACTGAGATTGCCTACGAAGAGTACCAGAGTGCCTACAGTAACCTGTACAGTCTCTATCAGGGTATCTATAAAGAAAGTTTCACTTCGCAACTGGAGGCACAACTTAACCTGCCCCAACAAGCGATTGATCAGCTAATCGGTCAAGCGCTGATGATGCAGGAAGCTGAGAAGGTCGGCTTTGACATTAGCCAGGACGAACTCGTCGCTTCTATCGCCGCTTACCCATCGTTTCAGGAGGGTGGCAAATTCAGCCGTGATCGGTACATACAGGTCCTCAATTACGAGCGGATCTCCCCTGAGCAGTTTGAAGCCAGTCAGCGACGCCAACTTCTCGTTGAAAAATTACGCGAAAAGCTACAACAAAATATCAGTGTCAGCACTGCAGAGATTGAGGCCTCCTATCGGGCCGAGAACGATAAGATCAACCTGAATTTTGTGCGGCTCCTGCCAGCGAGTTTTGAAAACAAAGTCGAAGTCACTGACGAAGCCCTGCAAACCTTTTTCAGTGCACAACAGGAAGATTTCCGCCAACCTGAAAGAATCTCGCTACGCTATCTGCAGTTTGAGCCTGCACGTTACGAAAAAGAGGTGACAAGCTTTAGCGACAAAGATCTTAATCGTTACTATCGACGCAACATCGATCTATTTGAGGTCAAAGAGCAAGCCAAGGCCTCACATATTCTAATCAAGGTCGGCAAAGATGCTGATGACATTCAAAAGGAAGTTCGTCGCAGCCTGGCGGTCTCTATTCTTCAACAACTGAACGAAGGCGAGGATTTTGCTACTCTGGCCCGCGCAAAATCTGATGATCCAGGAAGTGCCACCCAGGGTGGTGACCTGGGTTATTTTGGTCGGGGAGCCATGGTCGCACCTTTCGACAACGCCGTATTCGGCATGAAACCTGGCGAAATCAGCGATCTGGTAGAAACGGACTTTGGTTACCACATAATCAAACTGGAAGAATATATCGAACCGGGGGTCAAATCTCTAGCGGAAGCGCTTGATGGAGTCAAAACTGGACTTCGTGCTGAAAAAGCTCGCCAACTGGCCTATGAAAAAGCAATGGATGCCTACAACATCAACCGCAAGAGCGGCGACCTTGAAGCCGCCGCAAAAGCCAACGATCTCGGCATCAAGGAGACAGGCCTCTTCGACCGCACCGATGCAATTGATGGCATTGGTCGAGAAGCCGACATTGCTGCTGCTGCCTTCAGCCTGCAAAATGCTGAACTGGCACGCCCGGTCCAGACAACTCAGGGTGTTTTTCTTTTCAGCATAAAAGAGCGACAAAAGAGCATGATTCCTGAGCTAAAAGAAATCCGTGCCGCAGTTGAAACAACTTATCGCAAGGCCCAAGCCGTTGACTTGGCAAAGGTCGCCGCCGACAAATTACTCGTAGCGGCGCTTGAGAAGAAAAGTCTCACTTCACCCGCCAAAGCAAACAAAGTCCAAGTCGAAGAGACAGGGCTCTTCAGTAGCAGTTATGGTGCTTTCGTGCCAAGAATTGGCTCTGTGCAAGAACTTTCCGATGCTGCCTTCGCATTAACTACCGACAACCCGCTCGGACAGTCTGTCTTTGAACAAGGTAATGGTTATGTCCTCATCAGCCTGAAAAAGACAGAGAATGCAGATCTGGAAAAACTTGATCTTGTCGAACGCAAAAAGATTGAAGATCGCCTGCTGGCCGAGAAAAAATCTTCCGCTATCAGCGATAAACTGAAGGAACTGCGCGATGTTTCAATAATCAGCATTGATCCTTCTCTCAGCAACGAAATCGCGCGGAGATAAGTCATGACAAAAATCGTAACCCAGACAAACTGTCCTGAGTTGAAGTTAGTCAATCAGGGTAAGGTTCGTGATATCTATGACCTCGGCGAACATCTTCTGATCGTCACCCGCGACCGTATCTCGGCATTCGACGTCATCATGAACGAGGGTATTCCGCAAAAAGGCTACGTGCTGACCCAGGTATCTAAATTCTGGTTCGATATGATGGGGGATATCATCCCTAATCACCTGATCTCCACCGAAGTTGATGACTTCCCAGCAATAACCCATCAATATCGAGATCAGTTGGAAGGGCGGAGCATGCTGACAAAAAAGGCCTCACCGCTGCCGATCGAATGCATAGTTCGTGGCTACCTCTCAGGGAGTGGCTGGAAGGAATATCAGGAAAAAGGGTCTGTCTGTGGCATTAAATTGCCGGTTGGCATTCTCGAAAGTGGTAAACTCGCTGAGCCGATCTTCACCCCTTCGACCAAGGCTGAGCTTGGGGAACACGATGAAAACATCTCTTTTGCACAGGCGGCTGAACTCTGTGGAACGGAGTTGACACAAAAGGTCAGTGATATCAGCATCCAGATCTACGAACGTGCGCGGGACTATGCTGCCAGCAAAGGGATTATTATTGCTGATACCAAGTTTGAATTTGGCATGTTCGGCGATCAACTAATCTGGATCGACGAGGCGACTACACCTGATTCTTCGCGCTTTTGGCCAAGCGATCAATATGAAGCAGGCCGAGGCCAAGCGAGCTTCGACAAGCAGTTCCTACGCGATTACCTTGAAACTCTCGACTGGGGAAAGACGGCTCCTGCGCCTCAACTTCCGAAAGAGATCGTACTGAAAACCAGTGAAAAATATCTTGAAGCGCTTAAACGCCTCACCTGCTGATCAATAAAAACGGCGACTGTTCTTCTGATTCAGTCGCCGTTTGGTTATACTTCATACCTGAATCAACCCCGGAGAAGTTTTTAATGCGTCTGCTTTGCATCCTCATCCTGTCCCTGTGGCTATCAGCCTGTGCTACCACGGCCCAGAGGAGTGCCATCTCAGCCCAGCATCGTCAAGCTGCGCAGAAATTATTGGCGAGTCACGCTACGATAGATGCAATCGAACAAATGCGTCTGGTGATGACCGGTAATCCGAATATCGAGGATGCCTTGCTTTATGCCGACTTGCTCGAATCCCGGAATGATTACAAGGGCGCTCTGAAATTCTACAAAAAAGCGTATAAATATTCAGCAGACGAGGCGCAGAAGCAAACTTTAATCTACCGCCTGGCCTTACTTGAAGCGACCGACTTTGATAACCTGAAGGCCGCAAAAAAACTTGCTGAGCTTCTCCCCCCGCTCGACAGTCGTTACCTTGATCTTCAATCACTCCTGCTGTTCAAACAGGGAGAGTTCAAACAGGCACTCGAAAAGAGTCAACGCGCGCTGAGCAATGCACAGAACAGCGAAGAGAAGGGCTGGGCCTATTTTCACATGTCCCAGATCTACTACGAACTACGAATCGAACGCGACACTTTCCGTTCACTCTTCGAGGCCACAAATAATGGCCGAGGCCATAGTCTGGTAGCACGCATTACAGAGTACTGGGAATCTAAACGCCACGAACCTTTTCCAAAAGACTAACAGTCAGTTGGACTTGCCGGACCGAAGCGAAAATTTGAGCGTTTGAGGCCAGATTTTTGCTAGTTTGCAGGCTCATAACCATAGCTATGAGGCAAAAAGGAGCGGGAATCTGGGCCAAATGATCAATTTTGCAGCAGGTTCATGGAAAGACCGACAGGCTGCTATGGCCAGATAAACACCAATACAACGGGTAAACACTGAACAACTGCTGAGGTTTCCATGTCCCCACGGGTAAAATACTGGTTCTTCCTATTTGCCATTGTGCTGATTATCTTTACGGTCATCATTGCCAGTTTCATTGGTTCCTGGCACAGCCTCTCCGCTGATGAAAAAATTTACGTCGAACATCTGAGTGACAAACTCATAGTTTTTCCGATTCTCGGCGCTGCGTTTCTTTGCCTGGTTATCGGCGGCATCATCAGTCTGCTTTTCCATTACTACATTATTCCTATCCTGCAGATGGGTGAAGAGATCCGCCTCATTTCAACTGTCAATACAGACTATCGCGTGGTTCCCAAGGGGGCCAAGGAGTTGGTCCATCTTGCCGAGGTCTTTAATGAATCGGCCGATACCTTCAGTCGACTCCAGAAGGACATTAACCAACATATCGCCCACTCAAAAGTACAGCTCAAGGAGGAGAGGAACCGACTGGCGGCGCTGATGTCAGAGATGCCGCATGCGGTTCTGGTATGCAATAGCGATGGTCAGATTTTGCTCTATAACTCCAAGGCCAGAACTCTCTTCACAGCTTCAGAGATCAACGACTACGAAGGCCAGCAACCACGGGGGCTTATCGGACTCGGGCGCTCAGTTTTCAGCCTTCTCGACCGTGATCCTCTCGCCCACGCACTTGAGCTTCTACATCGCGCCCTGTCTCGCGGCCAGTCTTCCCCGGTCAGCAGCTTTATGATGTCGATCCATGGTGGCGCCTACCTGCGGGTCAACATGGCTCCGGTTCTGGCGCTTAGAGACGGGGAGGAGCAGATGGCCGGTTTTGTCCTCACCCTTGAAGACATGACTGAACAGATTGCCGCCGATACGCGACGTGATTCGCTGATCCGCTCCCTGACTGACGACCTACAGGGGACTCTGGGCGAGATCAGGGATTCAATCACAGCAATTCTCGGCAACCCTGAGATGAAGCTGGAGCACCTGCAACAAAACCGAAAAACCATCGACCGCGCCTCACAGGGACTCGAGCAGACCATCCAAATGGCTCGCAACAACTACATGACCCACCTGCGTGCCCAAAGCAAGGTCGAGGACATCCCCGGAGAAAGTATCCTTGAGGTCTTGGCCAAGAACATAACCGATCGTATCCAATGCAAGGTCAGCTTTCAAAGTGAGCCCAACATCTGGCTGAAGCTTGACAGCTACTCCTTTGTTCAGACCCTCTCGCATCTGGCTGGCATACTCAACACGCATCACACGATCGATCATTTGCAATTCAAACTCACCACCGAAGATGATTATTACTCGCTGTGGATCGAATGGTACAAGTCGGTTGATGACACTGTGCTCAACAATTGGCGTGACTCTCCCCTGATCAGCAACAGTCGCGGCGAAACCTTCAGTTTCGTTGATCTGCTCGAGAAGATGTCCGGCAACATGCAGTATCTCACCACGGACGGAGGGAAAAGTTTCCTCGGCATGAAAATTAATTATGCCAAGCAGGATAGTGAGCAGATCCTCCCAATCCATACCAACATCGAACATCGCCCGATCTCATACGAGTTCGATCTCTTTGAGCGCCGTGGTAACGCCGAGATGGCCAAGACTCCACTGCGCAAGCTGACATTTGTTGTTTTTGATACCGAAACCACCGGTCTGAACCCTTCAGAAGGCGATGAAATTATCCAGTTGGGTGCAATACGTATCGTCAATGGCCAGATCCTGCACCATGAGACCATCGACCAGCTGGTCGACCCCAAACGACATGTCCCCGACTCTTCCGTAGCGATCCACGGAATCGACCCGGCGCTTTTGATCGGACAGCCGACCATCGACCGGGTCCTGCCCCACTTCCACAATTTTGCCGAAGGTGCCGTGCTGGTCGCTCACAATGCGGCATTCGACATGCGCTTTTTACAGCTGCAGGAGAAGAATACCGGCATTCAATTTAATAATCCCGTTCTCGACACCCTGCTCCTCTCTTCGATCACCCACCCCAACCTCAAAGGGCATGGTCTCGAAGGGATTGCCGAACGCTTCAACATCACCATCGTTGGTCGGCACACCGCGCTGGGTGACTCTATCGTCACCGCAGAGGTTTTGAATAAATTGATTCCACTGCTTGAGGCTCAAGGAGTGGTGACCCTGGAAGACGCCCTGCTTGCGTCGGAGAAATCGGCGTTCGCCAAGATTGCTTACTGACAAAAGATAGCGATGGGAGGCGGGAACAAACGGGGAACAAACGGGGAACAAACAGAGGAAATGGGTAAAAACAATTACTTCAAAAAGCGCAAAATTGATAACTTCTGTTTGATCTTAAACCACAAGGCAGTCATCTTCCCGGCCTGCTGAGCCATGCCAGCAACATTACGGCCTGAGATCAAAGCGATCAGGACAACCGCACCAACCAGCAAAAGTTCACCGGTGCCAAAACCGAACATCAGCTTAACCTCCTGCTTCTCGCAGACTCCTCAACGTAAAACAACACCAGCCTCCCCAGAAATGACACGACCAATTTCGCAAGCCAGAACATTTTGATCTTCCAGTTGCTGTTTCAACTGCGGGAACAGTTTCTCCGAGACAGAGATCAACAACCCACCTGAAGTTTGTGGATCACAGAGCAGGTCTAGCGCAAAAGGATCAAGTGTTGCGGCCTGAACTACCTTGGGTAAGTAATACTTGCGATTGCGATGTAAACCAGCAGAGAGCAGGCCAAGAGCCGCCATTTCAGCAACCTGAGGATAGAACGGCAGCGCCCGGGTATCAATCTCAAAACAGACGCCGCTGGCAGAGGCCATCTCCAGACTGTGTCCGATGAGTCCAAAACCGGTCACGTCAGTCGCCGCGCGGACACCTGTCGCCATACAGGCTGTTGAAGCAGAGGCGTTCAAGGTTTTCATCCCTTCAATCGCTACTGCAATAATAGCTTCATCTACAACCTCCCCTTTTAGCGCAGTTGCCAGGATTCCGCAGCCGAGTGGCTTGGTTAAGAGGAGTCGATCACCGACACAGCAATTGACAGAAGTCATCATCTGGTCAATTTCGACAATACCGGTTACCGCCAGGCCATATTTGGGTTCTTCATCCTCCACCGAATGGCCACCTGCGATAACAGCACCGGCCGCGACCACCCGTTCAGCCCCCCCCTTAAGCACTGCGGCCAAGACATCAACGCCAAGTCGCAGCGGAAAAGCGACCATGCTCAATGCCGTTAACGGCGTAGCGCCGACAGCGTAGAGGTCTGACAACGCATTGGCCGCTGCTATCTGTCCAAAAACAAAGGGATCATCAACCACCGGAGTGAAGAAGTCGAGCGACTGCACCAGTGCCCTCTTCTCGTCGATACGGAAAATTCCAGCATCGGCGAAGGGGATATCCTGCGAGAGCAGGCGGGGATCGTTAAATTGTGGAATCTGACCCAGCACCTGGGTCAGGGCCTCGGGGCCGATCTTGGCGGCTCAACCCGAGCTGCGCGAAAGACCGGTCAGGCGTACCCTGTTGGTGTCCATCTGTACTCCTTAAAATTCTGATTATACAAGCAGGCCGTATGCTGTCACAACGCTGCCCAACTGCCAAGTGGAATTTATCGCACCGGAAGGTTCCAGGCCAAACGAATATCCCCCTGACGCCGGGTATACTTGTGACTATCAAACTGTTCGAGAAGCGCCTGAGCTAACTTGCGACTGCAACCGATCAAGTCACGATACCCTGCCAGACTAAGACTCTCTTCATTCGCAAAATAATCACAGAGCTTCTCAAGGGCAGTCTCATAGGCTGATTTTGCCAGCAAACTTTCAGTACTCAAACGAATCAAATCACCCTGTCCGAGAAGATAAGTGATCAATGTCTCAACCGCTGCAGCGGCGAGACCGATGTCCTCAAGGGTTTGATTAAGGTTCGCCACCTGCAAACCCTGTTGCTCGAATTTCTGCAGAATTTGTTTCAACAATTCAGCCTGTTCAGTGGTGACCTGAGGCTGCCAGCCTGGGGGGGAGAACATCTCTCTTTTAACCTGGAGCCGTTCCGTAGTCAGCAGATTGTCGAGCAGCAGATCAAAACTCTTCAGAGCCAGAGCTGAAGGTAAGCCAACTTTTAAGGTCGCGCGCGCAATCCCTTGTGCCAAAGGGGTGAGGGTCAGCAGATCGACGCAACGCTCAACCAGCAGATCAAGCCAGGCATCATGCTGCCCTGCCAACAACCATTGCTCGCCCAACTGACGCAGTTCACCTGCGTCAGTTAAATCCTGCAGGTTCTGCTGTAATAATTCACGCGACAAACCTGTCAATTTTTCAAGATCGCGCAATCGCGCGGCTTGAAGATGTTCAACTGCGTGCAGAACCGCACCACTGCTGCCACTTTCGAGCTGTTGTAGGCGCTTGAGCACTTCGGGCCGAAAACGTTTGTGCTTCGGCGGCTGCGCATCCAGGACAGCGCCGCCGCCGATGGTCGCCACCGGTGAATAACTGCGAATGACAAAAGGATCTCCCCGCCAAGCCGCCATAGGACGATCCAGAACAATCTGCGCCAGAGTGCTGGCTCCGGGCTCAAGGCTGTCAGCTTCGAGCAAAACAACACGACCTACAGCACGCGCCGTTCCGAGATGAAAATGAACAGGGTCTCGAAATTTCAGCGGCCGGGGAGCTTCGGGCAAAAGCTGAAGACGAACATCTATCCGTTCTGTAGCAGCAAAACGATGCGGGCTGGCGACGACCGCTCCGCTGGTAAACCAGCTGCGTTCAGCACCAGCAAGATTGATCGCCAGTCGCTGTCCCGCTTCCGCCGTCTCAACCCTTTGTCCATGAACCTGTAATTCGCGAACTCGTGCCTGCTTACCGATTGGCAAGATATCGAGTCGTTCACCCGTTCTGACCGTTCCGGAGACCAATGTGCCGGTCACCACGGTGCCAAACCCGCTGATACTGAAGCAACGGTCTACCGGTAAGCGCACCGGCCCAGCACTGTCGCGTTCAGGCAATTGTGATATCGACTCAGCCAGCAAGTCCAGAAGCTCTGTCAGCCCGAGTTTCAGCTTTGCCGAAACCCGACAGCAAGGAGCAGCGGCGAGGAAAGTTCCAGCAACCTGTTCACGAATCTCCTCTTCAACAATATCGAGCCACTCCTCCTCAACCAGATCTATTTTATTCAGGACAAGAATGCCACGCTGGATATTAAGGAGTTGCAGAATCTGCAGGTGTTCCCGGGTCTGCGGCATGACCCCTTCGGCGGCGTCAATGACTAGCAAAACAAGATCGATACTTGCGGCGCCAGCCAACATCTGCGGGATGAATTTTTCGTGACCTGGCACATCGACGACTCCGGCCAACCGGCCATCTGGCAAGTGCAGAGGTGCGAATCCGAGTTCGATAGAGATGCCACGTTCTTTTTCCTGCTGAAGACGGTCGGTATCGACCCCGGTCAGGGCCTGAATCAGGGAGGTTTTGCCATGATCGACATGGCCGGCCGTGCCGATAATCACCGGTCTGAGATTGGAAGAACTCATAGTTTTTGGTTTACAGTTTCAGGTTGCAAGAGTGTTTTGAAAATTTCAGCGATCAGCTGATCATCGGCAGGGTCGACAGTCCGCAGGTTAAGCAGCAAGCGGTCCTCATGAATTCGTGCGACCAACGCTGGTTCATGACGACGCAATGCCGCTGCCAACTGATCCAATGTCAATTTTTCAGACTGTAGCGCTATGACCGGTCCCGGCAACTCTGCATCAGGCATCGACCCGCCACCAACCATGGCAACAGAAGCACTTATTTCAACCTTGAGACCAGGCAAGTCCAACTGGCGCATTAATGCATGCGTACGCTCGTTCAACTCTTGTTGCGAAACGGCAAAATAAGCCATAAGGGGGATATGACTCTCCTTGCCGGTTAAATACAGACGTAATGTCGCCTCAAGAGCCGCCAGTGACAGTTTGTCGATCCGTAAGGCACGAGCCAATGGATGGCTACGCAGCTTCTCAATCAGATCCTTGCGACCGAAAATCAAACCCGCCTGCGGACCACCAAGCAATTTGTCGCCACTGCAGGTCAACAGGTCGACTCCATTGGTAATTGCCTCTGAAATTGTCGGTTCTTCAGGAATGCTCGAACCTGGCAAGCGCCTGAGCAGACCACTGCCGAGATCTTCGACTAAGGGCAAACCGGTCTCCTTCGCCAGATGAACGAGCTCAGACGCCTCAATACTGCTGGTGAAGCCGACGATTTTGTAGTTACTGGTATGGACCTTTAACAAGAGTGCCGATTGGTCATTGATAGCCTGCTGGTAGTCACGCAAATGAGTCCGATTGGAGCTCCCCACTTCGCGTAAAACAACACCTCCAGCCTCCATGACCTCCGGAATTCGAAAGGAGCCACCGATCTCAACCAGTTCTCCACGCGAAACAATCGCTTCTTTTCCTTTAGCTAGCGCAGTCAGCGCGAGTAACACCGCACCAGCATTGTTGTTGACGACCATTGCTGATTCGGCGCCACTCAGTCGACACAGCAAATCTTCAACGTGGCTGTGACGCGACCCCCGGCGCCCGTTTGACAAGTTGATCTCCAGATTACTGTAACCGCTGGCAACCCGTTGGATTTGCTCCAAAGCCTCTTTGGCTAAAGGTGCCCGCCCCAGATTGGTGTGAAGTAAAATGCCCGTCGCATTAATAACAGGCTTCAGAGAAGACAATTGAAACTGATGAAGTTCAGACAGAACAGCCTGAGCAAGGATATCAATAGGGGGAACTGCGGCAATTTCCTTCTTCAGCAGCCGAGAACGTAAATCCGCAATTTGCAGTTGAATTTCGTTCGTTAATAATTCAAGGGGCCAATCGTCTTGAGCAAGTCGCTGCACTGCCAACAGAACCCGGTCTACTCCAGGCAAGTTTCGCAGCAAATCCTTAATATCAGATCCCACGTTTCAGTCTCCATAGAAGAATATTACGCTAATTTGTTAATTCAAAAACTACGGAGAGAATTCTAACATGACAAATTAGAACAGGCTACGCGTTAATCGAGAAGCAGTAAGTTCTGTTGACGAGGGGAGTACAGGACTCTTTAATCAAAATACTGTTGAGATGTATTGTTACTGGCGAATGCAGGCTTAAAATGTGAGGACTCAGCGTAGCGGGCGACCAATGACATTCCAAGAGCCATCGCAATAAGCAGGAGCACGGTCGGTAAAACATCGGTTACTAACCTGCGAATAACAGGTCGAAATCTACGCTGCTGACGAGTTTGATCATGATCTACGCGACGAGTATCCATATAAATAGGCCTCCCTGCCACAAGATTCTTATCGGCTGATCAAAACATTAGCTTTAGCTTATTTAATGACTATCTTCAATTTTCTTATCCCGACGTTTCCTGTTGACACCTGCAAGGGCCTTTGTTATAAATCGCTCCACTTGTTTGGGGCTGTAGCTCAGTTGGGAGAGCGCTTGAATGGCATTCAAGAGGTCCGCGGTTCGATCCCGCGTAGCTCCACCAAACGAATTCAAAGGGTTGACCAGCGATGGTTGACCCTTTTTTCATTTAAGGCCGCAAACGATGGCCCCAACAACATTTAGTCTTCCCCTCGAATCCTTCGATCCTCTGGTCTGCCATCAACAGTTTTTCCCTGAAGGACCTGGATTTCTCGAATCACTGAACCCCCTGGCCAAAACCGGGCACTACAGCATTGTGCCTCTGCGGGTGACCGATTCCTGGTGCCTTATAGAGGGTCGTCTCCAACACAAATCTGACAATCGAACCGACGAACTCGACGGCGATCCCCAGACCTTACTATCGAATATTCTCAAGCAGCGCGCCGTCGAGCAACCAGGGGAGACCCCCTTCCCGGGTGGTTTTTTCGGTTTTTTCAGTTACGACTTCGCGCAACAGATTGAAAGCCTGCCACAATCAGCGACACGTGATTTACCCGTTCCACAAATGCAGCTCGACTGGGTCGACCTCACTGCTGTCTACGATCATCAGCAAAAGAGACTGACTCTTGCCAGTCTGGCTGCGGATACCGATCTGAAGTCCTTGACGCAACAAATCGTCAAAAGGCAGCAGGAAGAACTCCCCACAAGTCAATTACATCTACACCAGGCTCCGCAGCCACTCATTGCACCAGAGTCATTCATGGCAATGGTTGAAAAGGCGCGTGAATATATTGCCGCCGGTGACATCTATCAGGCCAACCTCAGCTGTCGCTTCGATGGTCTGCTGCAGGGGAGTTCAGCTGAACTCTATCGACGCCTGCGTCAACTCAACCCGTCACCCTTTGCCTGTCTGCTGCAATGGGATGATTTCGCCATCATCTCCAGTTCACCAGAAAGGCTGGTTTCGTTACGCGGCGATCTCGCTGAAGCTAGACCGATCGCAGGAACAAGGCCACGCGGGATGAACGACAGCGAAGATCTGCATCTGGCTGCTGAGTTGTTGGCTCATCCGAAGGAACGCGCCGAGCACATCATGCTCCTCGACCTAATGCGCAACGATCTCGGCAAGGTCTGCAAGGCCGGCAGCGTCAAAGTCGATGAATTGATGGTGCTGGAACGTTATTCCCATGTGACCCACATTGTCTCCAATGTCTGCGGCCGTTTGAAAACTGATCAAACCCCTTTCGACCTGCTGCGCGCCACCTTTCCCGGCGGCACGATTACCGGCGTCCCGAAAAAACGCTGCATGGAAATTATCGATGAACTGGAACCTGTCGGTCGGGGCAGCTATACTGGCAGCGCCGGATATATCTCGGCTGGAGGAGAGATGGATCTGAATATTCTGATCCGCAGTTTTCAAAGGGTCGGAGACCATCTCAGTTATCAGGTCGGCGCGGGGATTGTCGCAGACTCAGACCCCGAACGCGAATGGCACGAATGCCTGTCCAAGGGCGAGGCGTTAAGAAAGGTTCTCAGCGATGTCGCAGATGCTGGTTAACTTCAATGGCCGCTTCATACCACATGAAGATGCCTGCTTACCGCTAAATGATGCAGCCCTGCTCTACGGTGACACCCTGTTCGAAACATTTCGAGCAGAAAAAAATCGAATCCTGCTCCAAAAAGAACACCTCGACCGACTCAGCTTATCGGCACAATTGCTAGGCTTCCCATGTGATCGACCCCGAATCGAAACCGCCCTGTCCCAAATGGCGGCAGCCCTCAAATCTGAGATTTCACGGCTACGACTCACCTTGGGACGCGGCACCTCACAAGGATTTAAATTAGCAAACGGAGCAGACAGCTGGTTCGCACTGACCGCCGTCGCAGCAACTCCACCAAATGATGAAGTGCGTAACCTTGGAGCCGTTTGTATCAGTGCCCCTAACCGCCGCACCAACCCTCTCGACCACCTCCCTCAAATGAAGCGCGGCAACCACGCTGACTGTCTGTATGCTGCCGATTACGCCAGCAGACACAATGCGCGAGAAGCACTTTTTCTTGAAAATAATCTCGTCATCGAGGGGAGCAGCAGTAACATCTTCGCGCTATTTGGCGAAACGCTCTTCACTCCACCAGTCGATAAACTTGTTCTGGCTGGAGTCACCAGAGGTCAGATCATCTCAACCGCTATCGAATTCGGCCTGCAAGTTATCGAAGAAGCCCTGACGATGGAAAGACTGTTTGAAGCTGATGAAACCTGGCTCAGCAACGCTCTGGTTGAAATTTTACCCGTTGCCAGTATCGACGGACATACGATTAATCGCGGTAACTTATGGCACGAAATCCACACTCTCTATAAACATCGAACAGAGACTTGACATCTGTCTCTATCTGCCTATAATCGTCCTGCTCATGCCGGAGTGGTGGAATTGGTAGACACGTCGGTCTCAAAAACCGATGGCTTCTGGCCGTGCCGGTTCGATTCCGGCCTTCGGTACCATAAGACATAAAAAGAGCTCGACCTGTAATGGTTGGGCTCTTTTTGTTTTTCAGACAGCTCTACCCTTGCAGCAAAGGGACGTCAGGTTTACATCGGTCTGTGTGTATGGCAGAATTAGCTTGAAACTTCCCATGGAGTGTCTA
Source organism: Deltaproteobacteria bacterium (assembly GCA_024280485.1). GTDB lineage: Bacteria > Desulfobacterota > Desulfuromonadia > Desulfuromonadales > Geopsychrobacteraceae > Geopsychrobacter. The sequence goes on along the minus strand of JAJRQB010000013.1, from coordinate 76,345 downwards.
TGCAGCGCGACGAAGTGATAAAACGACTAGCAAGCAATCTGAATGAACTACGCAGTCAGTATCATGTAACCGAGCTGTCCATTTTTGGTTCGATGGCACGCAATCAGGCGACCCCCGACAGTGATATCGATGTGCTGGTAGATTTTGCAAAGACTCCAGGCCTATTTCGATATGTTGAATTGAAAAACCACCTCGAAGTTCTACTCGGTGCCCCGGTTGACTTGGTGACACGCAAAGCCCTCAAACGGCAACTACGTGATTCGATCCTGTCTGAGGCTGTCCGTGTCTGCTAGAAACTGGCAACTGCGCATCGATGACATCCTAGAGTCTATCCAGCACATTCTCGACTACACTGAGGGCATGGACTTCTCAACGTGGAGTGGGGATCAAAAAACCATAGATGCTGTTGTCCGTAATTTTGAAATTATCGGAGAAGCTGCAAGCCATATCCCGCCAGAAATTCAATCCCGATTTCCTGATATCCCCTGGACTCAGATGAAAGGGATACGTAATATTCTGGCTCACGAATACTTCGGTGTTGATAAAGAGGTCATCTGGGAAACCATCCAGAATGATCTGCCTGCCTTGCAAGAAAAAATCAGAAATTTATTTTAGATTCAACTACCCTATGTCGCTAACAACGCAACTGGCAACTTTGCAAATCCATGATTTTCTGGGATATTCGTCCTCAGCAGTCGGCAAGGCTGCGTTGCGCGAGATGGCGTTGCAGATCTAGCTGAAGAATATGAATATGTAAAGAACGTCCCAATCCCCCAAAGAGGGCTGACCTGGACAATCGACAAATGATCCGGAAGGGTCGGGTTCGGACCAAATTAACTCCCTGTTATCACTGCAAACCATCTCAATAATGGGAATTATTTAGTGCTATGGGTCTATTTTGGGCCCCAAAAATCGCTCCATAAGGCCATTTCAAGGCCTAACTTCTATACTTTTTCTTAGTGTTTCAGCAACTTAGCTTGGTCCGACCCCAGCATTTTTTCGAAGATGACTTTAAGGTTCACCATCGGGACCACAGACGAAGAAATTGCCAAGATCCTCGAACCCAACGCACCAACTCCAGAGGAACGGACAGCTTGTCTGAAACACGCTTACGAATCAGGCTTCGCTACCAGCGTCAGTGCAGAACCTATGCTCGGTGGCATCCAGACTGCTCTTTCCATTTACTCTGCCGTTGAGCCATATGTAACCGATGACATTTGGTTTGGAAAGGTGAATCGTTCTCCAAAAAAAGATCGGACAGACACAGAACTAGAAGTTTTGAGCTGGATCAAGCAGGAACAGTCAGATGAGAAAATCAGGGTGCTGCATGGCATGCTGAAGGATCTGGACAAGGTGCAGTGGAAGGATTCCATCCGGGCAGTTGTAGGCTAAATAGGAGCCCCCTGAAAAGGGGGCTTTTCAAAACGAACAATGATTAATCCAAAAGCAAAGCCTTCTGCATCAGAGAATTATTGTTCTGATAAAATGGAACGTCCGTATCACCAAGAATAGATGGCGGGATATTAGCCAATTCCGCTAAGTTATCCATTGGCACAACCACAACCTTTGCACCATTTTCAGAGAGCATCGTCACCTTATCTGCAAAATTGGTCGCCCGCTCAATTGCGCCACCAACTGAAATATTGCCAAGAACAGCCAAACCAGCTTTAAGGTTCTTCTTATAGAGGGCAGAGACAATGGTAATGTAGACAGCGGAGCCAATTCCACTTGAAATAGTAGATCCTAGAAGGTTGCTTACCTGGATCGTGATATCAAAGTTGTTCAGGGAGTGCTTATCACTCAGGATAGTCTTCTCATTGGCTTTGATGTACTGGTAGGTGTTCTTAATATTCTCTTTGACAGCCGTGTTATTGACTCCGGTTACGTTCAGTTTCCCAGAGCCTTTAACTGCAACCGTTTCGATCCGGACTAAGGCGACATTATCTCCGTCACTAGTGCTGGTGTAACAGACACCTGGCTGAAGTGGCGTGTTTTCGATCAGGTGAGAGCCCTTCTCTTCGGGCAGACCGACAAAAAACTCTTCTTGAGTCTCTTTGTCGATGTAAGAGAAGTTGGTATCCCAGAACTCCATTCCTCCGATACGTTTCAGTTGCTCCTTAACCCGTCTGCGCATCTCAAGGGCAACTTCTAAGTATTCACGTATATCATCCTTGGTATATTGTCCGTCCGGATGCAGGAGTTTAATAAGGCCCGACACAGTCTTTTTGACTGGCTTGGTATCACGTTGCTTCAGGTGAGCTCCAAGAGAGAAATATTCCTCAAGAGCATCGGTGTAAGTTATGCGTCGGAATGACTTCAAAACCTCAGAAAAATAGTCTGTGCTGAATCCAAAATTCGAGGTGAAGTGTTTTGGCGCTAACTTAATCATTTCCCACCCAGGGAGATAGAAATGAATACGATCAAGAAAAGCAGTATCATTGTTTACTTCATCAGATAAAGGACTGAACAGGTGGGATGTTTGCAACACAGTTTCAACAGGCTGGTTGATATTTCCGTTCAGGATTATGGATGCAACGCCTGTGATTTCACCACCGGCGCCGGCTCGTGAGAATGAACCAGACTCCATATAATCTTTCATCAGCGGGATAGCATCTCTGTCTTTAAATATTTTATCGGTTGCTTCGTCAAAGCAGATGGCATCCCATTGGCCTACCGCACCAACCTTGCCAGAGGACCCATGAACAAAGAGTTTGGCAACGGTCCCCTGCCCGCCTGATATCAATACTGCGTATGGCGTCAGCTCCTTATAAACGAAGGATTTACCCGTTGAACGTGGTCCAAGTTCAACGAAGTTAAAGTTCGCCTCAACCATTGGCAGCAAGCGAGCGAGTAAGAGCATTTTGATACGATCTGACATACCTTCGGCGCTTGGCTCATATCCGCAACTGCGCAGGACAATATCCAGCCATTCTCCTTTGGTGAACTCTTTACGCTTGCTGACTATTTTGCTGTTATCAAATGACGAAAGTTGAATCGGTTTGATTTCGGTAATGACAAAAGGATAGATGTTCTGACCGATCCTGATGTCTGGATCATATTCAACATCAATAATTGCCCAGATCCCCCCTAACAGCATCTTTTCATGTTGCCTGACAAGGTTGTCGCCGATATTTCCATTCTTTATGTTGCTGTTCTGGAGCTTTGCCCAATAGATGTCCTTCTTGGAATCAAGCTCTACAGATATTTTATCGATGATCTTGTAGCGGCCTCTTTCACGTATCTTGGAGTGGATCAAAGAGCTTTCTTCGGGATTGACATAATGCTCAGCAAGTATTTTTTTTACGTTCTCCATCCCCTTGCGGATCTGCTCTTCGTCCTCAGTGGAGCATGAATTGGCGATAAGGTATTCCAAAACAAAAACAGGCACATTGGCCCCAACCTTAACAGAAAGAACAAGGTCTTTTCTGACAACAAACCCCCTAAAATGCTCTAAAAGCTTTTTATCCAGATCGTTCAATTCAGCCATATTCAATTCCCCGCTTTTATAATAACCCGCCTAAATCACGGTCTTTGTTTTGTTTGACGACAGCCCTGTCGAGCTGCTCCTTGGTTTCAGCATCCAGCAGTTGAACATCTATTTCAGCGTTACCATCAAACGTGTATTCTTTCGTCTCAACTGCGTCTCTCTGAATGGTGAAAACATCACTCTTGTTTATCTGAACTTTGTCCTTGAAAAAGACCAGATAGACTTTTCTCTCCAGAGAGAAGAGATCGTTAGCGCCTTTGTCGGATTGTAACTTTAGCTGAAACAATTCCCCGGTTACGCTTTTCAGCTCGTTCTTGTTTTGGAATGTGACCTTCAGGGCCACAGAAGCCGCCTCAGTGCGCTCCCAACAGAAATAAGGAGTGATGAGCTCCTGTGGCGAAACGCCACCGTGGGAGAAGCCATAGGTGCCGGGGGTTTTGAATGGGTTCATCGTTTTTGAAAAGTACAGATAATTGAAGCTCTCGCTGCCCTTCTCCACTTCAATATAGCTATCGGCTAAGGACGGCTGGCGGTTTGCTGTACGGATATAGCGTTCAGATTTTTCTGAAGCCCCCTCGAGTGCCACCGTGATCTTGTCTGACTCACTTAACAGCCCCGTAAGAACAAAACCGTGATCGGTAATCAGATAGACTTTGGAATAACCGCTGTTCAATAGCAGAGTGATTTTATCGGCAAAATAGTCGATTGTTTCAGGGAAATATTTCAAAGCCTTGTGTTGTAGCTTTTCCCCCATGTCATCGATATCTTTGTAAGTGCAGACCAAGTATTGCGAAGATCTTGCATCCTCATTGACTTCATCAAGCTTGATAAATTCTATGGCAGTATCAGGGTTTTGCTCTTGGAGATATTTTTCGCGATTGTTGTGGACCTTTTCCGTGACCCCATTGGCCATATAGATACGGCTCATGTTGTTGGCAGTCTCGGAAGGGATATCTGCGAGTATGGTCTTGGGGGTAAAATTGTAGTGGCCATTTACTTTTGCGGCAACCAAGCGAGCGACTTCGTACGCCACACCATCACCGACAATAACAGCCGTTTTTACACTGTTCTCATCGATAATGCGTTGTAGCGTTCCGGTTTGCTCTTCTTGATAACCATCAAAGTGCTTGAACCACTTATCCAAGAATATGGAGATAATCTGCTTATAATGCTCCTGGAAAGGCTCAAGCAGATCTTTCTTGTTCAGGAACTCGGCATAAAGGTTTCGGATCGCGGTATCGAGCTTGTAAAAGTGTTTTGTGTAAAATTCCAAGCACTCTGAGAATGAGCTGAGATAATCGATGTCTTTGGAGTCGAACTCAAGCAACGTCTTTACATCGCCCCAGAACGACACTCCTAGTGCATGCGCTTGTTTGCTCTGGTTACGCTGAGATATTTTGGCTAGGTAATTTGACAGAGCTTCTTTGTTGCCGATGTTTTCCCCAACAACTTTGAACCACTTTTCATCAACCGCTTTGAACGGGTGAGCTGAATTGACAGCCCAAACATCAATGTCGGATGGAAGCGTGTAGTTGCTAAGATAGCCGGAAAGTGAATTTCGATAACTGACCGAATCCAACCAGGCGAAATAGATGGTCTCAAGCGTTGGGTCGCATGTGTCGCAAGCAAGGCCGTCAAGCATTGACTTTACAACCTCTGTCGCCAACGTCTGGGCGGGCTTGGGAATAAACTCCTGCCCCAATAAATCATTAACCTTGCGATAGAAAATTTCTCTCAGTTGAGCATCGAATTTTTCTTTTGAATACGCCAATGGATCATGAACAAAAGGCAACAACTCTTTTTTTAGATCGAAGATCTCCGCTTCACCCTTGTGGCACAGGTCCATCCAGTAGATTTGGCTTTTACCCACACTGACTTTTGCCGCAGCAATAAGCTTTTCCTTGGGCAGATTGATATTCAGGTTGAGGGTTTGGTGAACCTTGTCCTTGATATAGTTCTGGAGATAACGAATCTCAAGACACCCATTGGTCTCACAATATTCTCGGGCGAATTTCAGGTCGTCCTTAGACGTTTGAGTGTAGATCAGGTGTTTCTTTGATGAAGGCTGTTCACGTTCTATCAAATATTTCACGTGCAGCTCTTCGATCTCTGATTGAGCCTTGTGAATGATGTATTCATTCTCAACAGTGCTCAGCAGAAATTCAGCATCACCAGACTCATCAATCAACACGACAACAGGGTGCTTTTCATAAATCTGATTAAGGTCATTTTTTAGCCAGGTATCAATCATGCCTAGTCCCCTCTACCAGTCCGCATTCAAGTATTTTTTGAGCTGTCCCACATTGAGAACTTCGTAGGGAATCATTCCTTTTTTCTGTAATGGTGCGATATTTTTAGCCACACCATCGTCGAGGATCGGGTCGTAACCTTCAGCCAGCAATTCGTCAATTTTGACTTTAAAGGTTTCTATTTCCCTAAGCTGTTTAGAGATTCGCTCCCTCTCGTTCTGTGCATCGGCACTCTCGTTACCAGACAAGTCACTCTGTTTGTTAATCAGTGCCCGCTCCCTGTGTTCGATATAGACAGAGCGGAGTCGCATGAGTTTGTCTCGGCTCCATTTGTAGATAATTATGTAGCAATCAAAGCCCTGTTCTGGGCCGCTGGAGAGATGCCAGAGGAAAGGCGTCTTGGGTAAATATTGAAATAAATTCAAGTGGTCTGTAAAAGTCATGAAGAGTTTTTTGTTGATGTAATCATTGAGGGGTCGCCCCAAAAGCAAATCAAAACCGGAGAATTGAGCAGAACTAAAACCTTTTTCACGAAACTTATCTTCAATGCGGTCCAGAAGCACACTCTCTCCTGCATTAGGAATCAGCGGAATAATGCCGTCTTCATCTTCCATCATAATTTCTCGAATCAAATCGACCAAAAACTCCATGGCAAGATCGTTTAAACGTTGCTTGGGAATGTAATTACTTTTTTTAAATAAATACCATATGTTGATTGGATTAATATTTTCGAAAAGAGGATTTTGTCTGACTTCTTGTTTACAAAATGACTCAAGATTATAGTTGTCTTGATATAATTTCTCAAATTCACTGATTATTTTTTGTCTTGTCTCTTGACCCAGAGCCTGTATTTGAAGGGATGAAATGTGTTCAGCAATAGAGCTAGGGACATTAAAAGCACCAATTTCTTTAAGGTATTCTTCCTTTGCCTCTTTAAGCAGAGGCAACGAACCAAGACTCTCTCCCTGGCTGTCAATAATTGATTTTTTATCTATTTCGGGAAAATTAAATGAACGTATAACCACATCATCTATTATTGATTCAGAGCAAATGATTATTGCGTTTATTGAATTTTCATAGTTAAGATAATCCGCGATATTCTGATGCAAAGAATTGTTATCATATTCAACAATAGGTGAAATATAATCTCCCTCTTCAAGGATTGAGTATTTAAACAAATCTTCCTTAACGCGAATATTAAACTTTGACAATTCTTCAATTAAAAACTTATTGTCTTGATCTTCAAAGTATAACAGACGGTCAATGTCGCCCTTTTGGATGTTAGATGTAGGGTTAAGGCAATCTAAAATATAATGTGTAACCTTACTATTCAACAAAGCAATTGCATAATATGGCGATTGACCTTTATTCACGAAAATACTTGCACCACCAACATCAAAAATACTGTTCTCTGGCAAGATTCTAAACGACGGCTTGCCACCAGTTGCTGAGTAGGTTATCCCTTCCTTAAAATAATACTGCCTATTCTGTGGTCTTGATTTTTGTTTTCCTTTTTCGTCAAGAAAATTTTTAATTTCATAGCCGTCATCCTCCCAGTTTACCTTTAACCAAAGGTTCCCTGACCATTTATTATAATCGCCACCTTTTGCATAGTTTACCCATTTCTTTTTATCGTCTTTTTCCTTAAAAAAATCCTTTCTGTCCAATTCCCACCAGAAACGTAAAAACCTTTCATTTGATCCTGTTTGTAGTCCTGGCTTAGCTGCACCAATATTCTCAACAGTTTGGCTCATAAACCTTTCTCTAAACTCATCTGAAATCCAATATATAAATGGGTATGAAGGGATAAGTTTAAGCTTTGACTGATCTAACATGAAAGTCTTGTCACTATTCCTGCATTCAATAAGATCATTATAGGCTTCAATAAAAGCATCATATCGTTTTCCTTCATAAATATGATTTAGCTTAATGAATTTTGAATCTTTATCAGATGTGCCTTTTTTCAAAACATACATAGATGAATCAACCCTAACTTTAGGGTTAAACATCCCTAAGAAACCCCATTCTACAAACAAATCAATATGATTTTTTTCAACAATGAATTTACGCACATCTTCAAATGACTTTATATACATAAATGTCGGTGGATGAACCATCGCAACTACACCACTAACGCCAACAAATTCATAACAACACTTGATAAAAGTAGCATAAAGATTGGTGTGGAACTTGTAGGGTTTTTTATAGTTATTCTCGATAAACTTTTTGAGTTTTGGTCCAAAATCAGAACTGTCTGTATACGGCGGATTGGCAGTTGCCACATCGTATTCGGTGGTAAGTAATTCCAGAAAGGTGATGGCATCCCGTGTTTTGCTCATGAGAAAGGTACTACCCTTCTGCTGAGCATACCTATCTACAGCGGCCTTCAAATTGTCAAAGAAAGTGACGGCAAAATCTTCATGGTGATTTATTTCACCGAGCTCAAACAGGTTGGCTTCACCTGCGTTGTGCTTTGCAGACAGGAATTCGATTCGCGCCTTTAATTTCTCTCCAATCTTGATCAACGACCCAAATTTATAAGCATATTGAAGATCTCCCCAGATATCAGAAATCAAGTCTTTCTGACTCTGGTCAAGCTTGGTCCCTTCTTCAAAGATGTGCCTAGCTTCTTCATAATCTGGCAGGTAAAAGTCAGATGAGACAACATTGAACTTCAGGCTACCGATTGAACGGTGTTTTTTGCGGGCTTTGATGTAAAGTCCAAGCTGTGCCAACTGAATGGCTCGGTCATCCAGGTCGATACCATGCAGGTTGTTCTCAATGATCAGCTTGGGGATTTCATATTCATCATAATCTGCCCCATAGTTTTCAATCTGATCCAGGTAAAGTGCATAGAAAAGATCAAACGCATAGAGCAAGAAATTGCCTGAACCGCAGGATGGGTCGATCAGCTTAATCTCTTGCAAAGGCTTGGGCTTGCGCTCCTGGGTTTTAGGAGCATTAGCAATTTTGTATTGGCTTTTGATCTCAGAATCGGGATACATCTCCAGGTAAAGCTTGCCCAGTGAGTTCTCCACCAGAAACTGCACCACCCAACGTGGAGTGTAAACCTGCGACTGGATCGACACCTTGTCATATTCGGTCTTTGCCTTACTTTCCTTAAAGGCCACCTTTTTGGCATTGTTGTAGCTTTCATAGAGCCAGCCAAGAATGTCATCACTCTGCCAGATCCCGTCTTCTATCTGCGGGTCTTTCTCTATGGCATTAAATGCATCGATGATTTCATTGAGGCTGATGGCATCTGGCAGTAGAGCATAGGGATAACTCCTGCTGTATAACGGCAAAGTTTCGCCAAGCTCGTTGAAAGCATGCTTGATATATTCCCGAATACCTTCCAACTCTTCGCTACGCATATCGGGCCGCATTTCCAGCCAGGCTTTATGGCCAAAAGAGCGATCCCCATGTTCAGGTTGCTTGGTGATGATCGGCGGAAAGAGGCTGGAGGCTTCCATCACCTTGATCGCCGCGATGCGGTTAAAGAGGGTAAAGGTCAGCTCGTCCACCGCTTTTTCACGGGCATTCTTGTAGCAACCGGTTTCGCCGACATGGCTTTCCAGTATCTCTTCAAAACGCTGGCGCTTGGCATGTAGCTCCTGCGGCAATTTATCCAGTTCGATCTGTTTAGACACACCAATCCCTAGCCGGGAGAACTGTTTGTCAAAGGTCCCCTCAATTAGGGTACGAATTTTATCTACATGTTCTGAAAGCTTCATCAATTAGGTCCTGTTATAGGGTTTCAATGTCCAGCTCGATCTCTTCTTCTGGATTTGCTGCCGCCAGTGCAGTGAGCTGAGATGTCAGCAGGGACTTGTAATCTTGCACTGTCATCACCTTGCCGGGCACTTGAAACCGGATTTTGCGTGGAGGTTTCGGTGGTATTGGTTTATCAGGATCTGCATCAGGTTCGGGTTGCGGTGGAGCTTCGGCAATGAAGCTACTTTCAATGATCAACAGCTCGCTTCCTTTTGTCGGAGCAAGGGCTGTGTAGTTCAGAATGTCGGAAAGAGTGTATCCACAATTTTTACAGGTGATGGAGTATTCCAGGTTTGGCTCGTCAATGGCTCTATCCGCACTGTAGCGCTTGAGAGCATTCAGCTTGCTTTGCTGGTTCCTGTTCAGATCGGCAGGAAAATTCTGCTTAAGTTTATTAAGAGCCGCATCCACCTTCCCCTGCAACAACTGATATTCGTGTGACATACCGGAGGCAGCGGTTTTGATCAATATGAAGTAGCTGTCTTTCACTATTTGCGCTTGTTGCTGAAGCTGCGCAAAATTCTTGACCATATCCTGTTTGTAAAGCCTCATGAATTCTTCATGAGCATCCTGAACCACACCATCGGATCGATCAGCCTTTTTTAGTTCGTCTGTGACTTCTTTGATAAAACGTTTGAAGTCTTTTACCTTGGAGAAATTCTTTTTGATGAATTTCTGTGCTTTGAGAATGACTTGAATAGAGGATTTATACGTGTTTTCGTTGTTGAGAAGGTTTTCCACTTTTTCGATATAATTGCCTTCGGTCACCTTGCCGGAATAGCCTTGCAAGGTACTTTTTTGAGCTGCAACATTTGGGAAAAGTGAATCAAAGTTCTCTACAGTGTCATCAAGAGTCGTCAAGGAGCCAAGGAAATGCTCTGCCATAAATTTGACTGCATCTGCCAGGTCGAAATCACTGGTGCTCCAATCAACCTTGCGACCGGTGTGGCTTTCAATGTCCAGCTCCATCAACAACTGTACCGCCTGGTTCTTTTGAGCTGCTGTTAAAGAGGCCGTAATGGCTTTGAAGGATGCGGACTTGAATTTCGTCGCATTGGTAAAAGCCTCATGGACAGACTTATCTTGGGATGAGAAACAGGGAGGTTGACCATTGTATTTAACTGAGAGTCGACCAGCTCGAAAAAGAGCTGCCAACGTCGTTACAATGGTGCCGAAAGAGTATCCCCATGGCGCTCCAGAAAGATCAGCCTCCAGCGATTTTCCATCGACATAATGAGATTTAATTTTGGCAGAAATTTCTTCGACGACTTTTAGGTGGGTGCCTGTAAAGTTCCCATTGGCATCGAAAAACTTGAAGTCAGCACTCGAGAAAAGCTTGCTGAGGTTCTCTTTCATATTACTGAAGACCTTAGACACAAGCCCTTCTGACAGTTGGGTCGCAAGTCTTTTCGTGTAAATATTCTTTACCAATTTACCTTGGATATCACTGATGGTTCCTTTAAAGGTATTGGTATTCAGAAGGTGCTCGTCAAACATGTAGACCAAGGAGGAATTTTTATAAGCCTCCTCAATTTTGAGCCGCAGGTTCTTTTCCTTCTCCTCACGGATCAGAGAAAAATCTCGTATGATCTGCCGTTTGATGGGATCTGTTTCGTTTTCATGTTTTTCTTCCATGTAATCGTAACGGCGTATTTCGCCAATCAGCTTATCTATACTGGAAAAATCTTTATTGTCTGGGATCAAAGAAAGCAAATCTTTGTTGTATTGAGTATCAAGTTTTACTTGCTCGATAAAATCCTGTCTGTTCTCACTGATATTAAACAGGCTGTAAACTGTTAACTTCAACTGTTTGCTTCCCACGCTGCACAGCTCATCATCCTGATCAGACAGAACGCTAAACTTAAAAGAGTCGGCACCGTCAACAAACGTGGCTACAGGATTAAACAACTTGTATTTATTTATATATTTGATCAGGAAACGTTTTTTGTTGAAGAGCTCGACATCAAACTCCTTCATCTCTTCAAGGAGTTTTCCCTCAAGATCTGAGGTGATTTTGTAGTTGTTATTGGAAAACAACAGCACCTTGGCTTCGACCAAAAGGAGAAGAGCTTTTTCGATTTCCGGTTTGATATTGTAGTAGGACTTAATATCACTGATGTAGCTTTTTGTTATATTTTCGACTGTCGCTGAAATGACATCAGAATCAGCAAGGAGATGGATCGTCTTTAACAGTTTTTCTCCTTCGACTAATGAGCTGCTCTCTATTAAGATTTTACGGGCAGTATCATACTTATTCACGAGATCTGCAGGAGGTGCGGTCTGTGCTTCGGTACAGATGGCATACCCTGGAGTAAAGGCAAACAATTCCTGATCGCGCATTTGCTTTCGAAGAACGTCGAAGGTGGTAATAATCATCCCACGAGCGGCAATTTGCGTTGCCACCAGCGCGTTTGTACTGAATAAAAATTTCTGTAAAACATCGAACTGATACTTATGAAACGGGTAATAGGTTGCAAATTCTTCAGCGGAAGATGTTTTTGTCGGGAAAGCAGATTTCAGGTTTGTAGCATCCAGTACAAGACCTTCATTCACATTGTAGTAGTCAACCAGCTCAGTGAAATATGACTCTTTTTTTTGTAACAAACGACTGCGGATAATGACATCGACCTCTGTCGCTTCGAGGTGTATTTTAGTTTTGAACCGGTCGGTTACTTTGGTTAACTGGCTGCGGTTCACATTGGCATTATTGATTACATCATCCAGTTTTTCCTGTGCAATGGCAATCGTCCATACCTTACCGCTGATGCTGGATAGCGCTTCGCTGATACCTTCGAGATCCAGCAGGGTAAATTTTTTCTGACTGATCGCCTCGCTAGCTTCATCAAAAACAAAGACGAGTGTCTCATCAGGACTATATTTTAAATATTTCTCCAATTCAGCCTTGAACTTGCTAGCAGAAAAATCATTGATAGCAGAGTCGTAAACCTTATAAGTGTCTTTGTAGTCGTCTTCGCTGTAGCCCATTGAACCAAAAACACTGCGCATGACTTTGGCAACTAGCCGGTTGCTTTTTTTAAGTTCACTCCATTCCTTGCCTTCTAGCTCTTTTGCCTTGCTTTTAAACTCTTCGTATTTCCCCTCGATAAAGAGATCAAACTCTATATATCCGTAAATATCATCTCTGAACCCAAGATTTTTCAAAAAGTTGGCAAACAGGGTGAAAGCCAAGCCACGATCTGTATTCTGCTTGGCCACATCCAGAAAGACGACACGACTGTTGATGGAGTCCAAATTGCGTATCGCATTCTCAATCAGATTTTCATCGGCCACACCCTTTAGCCGCAGCATGAATCGATCCCTCGCGGGAGTGCCGTTAATGACTGGGTTGTCTAAGATATAGCCCAGCATTTTCCCAAAGTAAGACTTTCCTGAACCGTAAAACCCGGATAACCAAACACCAGTCTCTTTTATGTTTGAGGTGAACTGATTGGTGAAGTTGTAAAGATGGCGGCTAATACCTTCAGTAACGATATAAGACTCCAGCTCCTGCTGAATTTCCAATTCGGAGCGGTCTTCCAGGTCGATGACATTCTTAATGTCTTCCTGGAGATCCAGAGTCAAAATTTCATGTATCTTAGTCATTAGTAAGCCCCTTAATTAACCAGTGTGCAGCGATATTTCGATGCATGCTTAAAATTTAGAAAATAGAGGTTGTCGTTTTCAACTCGGGAGGGGTAGAAGATCACTAACGGGTGTCGAAGATTCATGACCGTTTTGTGCTCCATAATATTTACATTTTCGATACCTGTCCCGAAGAGACAACCTGTCCTTACCAAGAATGGAATCTTGTCATTCTTGCTGGACATTTCAATTTCATCAATAATCATGTCAAACAAGTCCGTGGAGGGATCATCTGATCGAAAAATTAAATGGGGCGTGCTTTGGAAGTCATGATAATACTCAGCAAAGGAGTCCCACCCTTCCTCATCAATGAATTTCACAAGCAACTTGCTCACATCTATAAACTCAGCTTTTTCCTGATACAGCTCTCTTGCTTGCTCTATGTAGAGTTGCTCTTCGTCCGGCAGACAGGAAAAAAGGATACTGTTGCCTCCATTAGCCTGCCTCCTTAACTGATTTTGATTTTTTATGTGGTATTGCAGGTCATCGAATTTTTGCTTATGGTCGGCCATATAGGACATTACAGATCCCCTTAAAGCTATGGGTTAACTCGATGTTCAAAGCAACTCCGTTGAAATTCATATTAAATAAGCCTTTAATTGAAAGCTTCTTGAGTCGATCCTGAATATCTTCTTGCGTCACAAAAGAGAGGGGCAGCAAATCATTTGTCAAAATGTTGCTGCTATTTGGCGCATACAATTGGGTAAAATAAAGGAATAAAACCAACGACTCTGATGAAATGTTCGTATGTCGGTATGATTTTTTGCGAGCCCCCTCAAGAAAGTTAAACTTCGTCATGAGATTAAGGTACTTGGTTGACAGAGTGCTTATTGTGCTTTCGGACCAGTCGAGCTCAAGCTGCTTATTTTGGACCAGGAATTCTTTCAAATAAGCAATGATGTCGTCTTTTGTCAGATTTATTCTTCCTGAAAAATACCCTTTGATAAACACCTGCAAAGTGATTTCCCGGAACAGTCGATTGGACAAAGTAAACTGCCAAAGCAGGATCAACTGCTTTTCATGGAGAGGTGCATTTCCAGTGAATATGCTTTGAATTAAATCCTCGTGATCTTGGCTTTTGAAATCGAGGAAAGATTCATTGATAGCTCGTTCGATACGGGTTCGACTTTTCTCGGTTCTAAGGTTGAATTCATTTCTCTCTGATATCAGCTCACGGAGAGAGTCGTCTTTGTTGAAATGAGACTCAATCGCCCCATAAAGAAGGCCACAGTCTCTTAACCCACCGATAATATTAATAGTGGTGTCATAATTATTTTCTCGTGGCAGAACTTGATCCATATTTACCAGATGCTCACTTTGGTTTTAGCTGTATACAATTTTGTTTTGAAATTTGGGGGTCTATGTAAGGAGGAAAGGGTGAATGTCCCTCCAACATTTCACGCTGTGCATTCTAGTAAATCGCGCTTAAATATGCGAGATAATTACCACTAGAGGATAAGCAATTCTCTGGTTATGACTAATTTTCAGCTGCTTACAGATTATTGATGTAAGATTTGATGTTCATTGGTGGGCGGAAGAGGAAATGTCAGATGTATTCAATGGCCTGAACCATCAGGACAACCAAGACCACCCAGTAGAAAAGCCGCTGGCTGAATTATCCAAAATGTTCTTAAATTGTGACAAAAAGCAATTCCATGATTTTTGATGGCCGGGACACGATCCCATAGTTCTAGGGGGCTGGTTTCTGATGTCGGATGGAATGGATGTGCGGACTAGATAAAAGAGGGCAGGCTCTTTTGGGGCTTGTTGACATGAGTTTGGTCGAGCCAATCCTGGTTGCAATACAGCCCTTCTTTAGAAATACGTGATTTTGTTATTTTTTGATCAGCAATCTCGGATTGGCTGTTAATATTTCAATTTGACTACACTTGAAATCACCATCATCCGTCACTAATGTAAATCCTTGTTTAGCACATAATTCAGCTAGCATTTGGTCATTGAAATCAACACCGCCATTTGCAAATTCATTCATCAAATCCCCCATATCGATTACAGAGAATTCTATCTCGCACTTGGTGCAATTTTTTAATATTTTCCCAACCGCAATCGATATTTCTTCAGCAGTTGGCTTGAAGTCTTTTGAATTCCTGAAGGCCTTGTAGCTATTATATTTCCCGCTGAACTTTCCACTGAACCGATCAAATTCAATCTTTGAAAATCTATTGATGAATTCAGATATTATCATGGAATCAATATTGATTTTAGCTCCTGCCACCAAGACATCCCTCATACATGATGAGTATTTTTGAGATCGTTTTCTCAGGTATGGTACAGGTCCATAAATTGAAAGCCATATGTTTGTATCAAAAAACAAGGCATCTGTTGATGAGAAGGTGTAGTGTTCAACATTGCTAATGGTCATCGTCGAAGGCCTCATCTATCGCAGTATGAAATTTCCCTGGATTTTTAAAATATTCCTTAGCTCTATCCACAGAGTTTTTTAAAGTCGATAGATCGTGACCACTAGCCTCAACAACAGACATTTTAGCTTTTAACTCATCTTCACTAAAAACTTCATACAGTTTTCCAATTGCTGTGTTGAGAAATAAAGTCGTAATGTCCTCAACTCCAAAAAAAGAAATTTCAACCATACGCCCGTCATTCAAGTGTTTCTTTATTACCTCAAAAACTTTCTCACCGTCTTCAGAGGAAACACAAATTCCTTTTAGTGCAAATTCTGAAAGTATAACTTTGATCATAATGTCTCCCTAAAAAATATCTTCTGGATTAAGCTCATCCTTCAGACGATATGAACTTTTGTCCGCAGTATTTATTTCTATTGTAACGACTGTGCCTGGAAAAGGCTCTGTGAAACTTTTTGTGGTGACTTGTCCATTTTCAATACAACCATACCCTTTGTGTGAAACTATGATCATTCGGCCATTATTTAATTCCAAAAAGTCTTGAATAAGCTTAAGTCCAAGCCCTCCGGGCTTACCGCGGCGTGTTGTATTGCCACTTAGGGCCCAAAGAATAGCACTCTCAGGCGAAAGTGAAGTCGCAAGTTCTTTGTAAATATTTTGGGCAATTCCGTGCCCTAAATCAGCTATAGAAAAATCTAGTCGATTTTGCTGAGGGAAGTATTGCCCACAAGCAAAAACGCCATGTTTGCTGTTGGAGTGCTCTAAGGAATTCAGAAAAACTTCATACAGGCTCTGTCGAAATTTAGTAATGAGCAGTGGGGACATGTCTGGAATTCCCATTTCTCCACTTTTGAAGTGCCTATCTACATATCCTGAGAATTCTTCCTTAGCATTTTTTTCTGTGTCAAACCATTTATATTTTATTGTTGTCTTGTGTGTGTCATGTATTGGTGGTAGCTGGAATTGTGTTAAGAAATGATTCTTCAGAAAGATTTTTTTTGATCCCGCACTTATTTTTCCAATTTTAAACTTGCTTCCCTCAAGGCGCTTCTTTTTTATTATGGCACCAAGGGGTGCGCACATATTTGCGTCAATCCATCCAGGAAAGTGAAGAGTGTAGTTGTCGGCGGAAGGGGAGTTAATCTGATTATGAAGCATGACCAGCTTAAGAAAACCTTGGAAATCTGTTCTTATATCCCCGAAATTAACATCCATTTAGGTAGGTTCCAAGAAGGGGCAGTGGTTCCGGTTTGCCCAGTTGTGAGGTATTGAGTTCGTGAGATTTAATGCTAAATAGGGGTTCTTGGTTTTCCCAGTAATTACCAAGGGAGGGGCCATTTTTTTTAAGTATGCATGAAGCGGTTCCTTAAAGTATCTGTGGTTTCGGTGAGTATATTACAGAAGTAGCGTTTGATGTCATTAATTACATAATGAAATTGAAATTTGTTAGATTTTGATCGATGTAGTTTTACGGGCTCTAATTAAAAAAACTGGTGTCTCCTCCTGTATTGAAGCAAGTCCGAGAGGGGGTGGATGTGTCTGGTATAGGTAAGTCGCTCATGTAGAAAGAGAAAGGGTAGACAACGTGTGTGTTGCCCGCCCTTTTGTCTTCAAAAAGGCAGATGCGTGCAGTTGTGACAGTTGTTCGGCTCCACTAGATCCCGTTCGTTCACTTTCTCAAATGTCCTGCAAAGCAACACACTCGGCGCTATTATCAAAATCTAGCATTCATGGCCAACGAACGACACAACCTATAAGCCCCTTCACCCCACTACCAAATATCAGGTTAAAATACCTTCTCACACATGTAAAACATCTGAGCCCTGCCGCCACCCATAACCGCTTACGTACACCGTGACATGGCAAGAGGACTAGGCATCCCCTGTACATCGCTATAAATCAGCTACTTACAAATCCATGATGTTGATAATGATGTCACTACGATGTCAAAACAGTGCTTTTCACCACTACCAGCACCCAACATACAGGTCTTATCTCTCTACTTGGCAAGCGTGAATAGCTTTATCATTCATGGTTGGCTGCAAGGGTCGGGGTCGGACCAAACTAACTCCCTGTTATCACTGCCAAACCATCCCAACAATGGGAGTTATTTAGTGCTATGGGTACATTTTGGGCCATAAAAATCGCTCCTTAAAGTTAGTTTAAGACCTAAATTCAATACTTTTTCTCATCATTACACCAACTTAGCTTAATCCGACCCCAGCATTCCCCCAGGGTAGCTTACTAAGAAGACCTCTGGTCCATCCAGGAGGTAATCCCTATCGTGTAGATACTGGCTTCAACCTGAGAATCCGACCACTATCGGTAGAAAAATAGAGCCAGCCTTCTGGGCTCTCCACCAGTGCGCGAATCCGTTCATGCAGCGTTTCAAGCAAACGTTCTTCTGCCACGGCATCGCCATTGTCACTCAGCTCAACTCGGTTGAGATGAGTCAGTTTCAAAGCGCCGCTGAACAGGTTGCCACGCCATTTCGGAAAGGCCTTGCCGGAATAGAGCAGCAAGCTGCCCGGTGCAATGGACGGGATATACACTTTCACCGCAGGGACCATCCCTGGTTTTTCTGTTCCTTCTCCAACCTGCAGAGGCCCCCAGTATTCTTTGCCATGCGAGACCACCGGCCAACCGTAGTTCTTTCCCGCTTCAATCAGATTAATCTCGTCTCCGCCACGCGGGCCGTGCTCAATAATCCAAAGTCTTTTCGACTCAGAGTCATAAGCGATCCCTTGAGGGTTACGATGACCGTAACTCCAGATCTCGGGCAATGCTTCTGGCTTTTCAAGAAATGGATTATCTGCTGGAACGCTGCCATCCACATTGACCCGCAACACCGAGCCAGCATGGGTTGAAAGATCCTGGCCATTGGGACGGACACCGCGGTCACCGACGGTGAAGAACAGATGTCCCTGGCCGTCAAAGGCGATGCGACTGCCGAAATGCCGAGTGGTATCCGATCTGGAGTGGGTGATCAGCAAATCCTGCCAGGCTTCGAGTCGAAGTCCGACGAGCCGGGCTCGGGCCAGAGTCGTCGCGAGTTGTCCCTGTTGATCTTTGCTGTAGGTAAAATAGATCCAGTCGCCGGCCTGATACCCAGGCGGCAGCGCAACGTCGAGCAATCCCCCCTGCCCTTTGGACTTGATCAATGGGCCGCCTTGCAGAGTGGTAATAGATTCATCTTCAAGATTGAGCAGGCGGAAGCGCCCCTGTCGTTCGGTGAAAAGGATTTTCTTCGGCTCGACAAACGCCATCCCCCAGGGGACAGAAAGCCCGGAGGCAAGCTGCTCGACCTGAAAGTTCATCCCCTTACTTTGGCCGGTCAATATGTATTTAGAAGCAAAGGTTGGGGCTGCAAATAACAGCAGGATCAGCAGGCAAAAGAGACAGGAACGCATAGGACTCCTCCGGGAATTGGAGAAATATATCTTTCTACAATATTAGCGTTGAACACTGAGTGTTAGCAAACGGGTGATATAAAAATGGCTGTATTTTTCTGCTGGCCAACCCAGGGTCTGAACCTTCGACCTCAGATCCTGACTGCTGTTTCCAACAATTTGCGCAATAGACCTTAAATCAGTTATAAAAGATCAAACATTTTCAGATATCTATGGAGCTAACATGTTCACTCAAAGACAGACAATTGCCTCGACTTCAACACTCAGCGATTCCAGCTTTCTCCCCAAGGTTTACGGCTGGATGACTACAGGCCTTGCCCTTACAGCCCTGGCCGCAATGATGACACTTTCGAGTCAGGGCCTGCTCAACCTGATCTTCGGCAACAAAATGGTCTTCTATGCTCTGATCTTCGGTGAGCTTGGACTGGTCATTGCGATGTCGGCAGCGATCAACAAAATCAGCTCAACGACCGCGACTTTGATGTTTCTACTCTATTCCGCACTGAACGGTGTCACCTTCGCGTCGATCTTTCTGATTTACACCAGCAGTTCGATTACCAGCACTTTCTTTGTTGCGGCTGGGACTTTCGGTTCCGTCAGCATCTATGGTTATGTCACCAAACGCGACCTGACCGGCTGGGGCAGCTTTTTATTCATGGGTCTGATCGGCATTGTCATCGCGTCTGTGGTGAATATTTTCTTGCAGAGTGAGATGATCAGTTGGGTCGTCAGCTACATCGGCGTCTTTGTCTTTGTCGGTCTGACCGCTTACGATACGCAAAAAATAAAGCGGATTGGTGCCGCAGGATTTGCTGACGAAGAGAGTCGTAAAAAAGCCTCAATTCTCGGCGCCCTGACCCTTTATCTCGACTTTATCAACCTGTTTTTGATGTTGTTACGGATCATGGGCACGCGACGCTAAGCCTCGACTGCAGCGCCACAACCCCCTTCAAAGACCGACCCTCGCCGGTCGGTCTTTTGTTTGTTTAAAAATTGATTTCCGACATATGCAGGTTAGACTTGACCGAGCACAAAAAGCCGGTTAGATTGCGCCCCATCAGCAAGGGCTGAGTAGTGATGTAGGCAAAAATAATCTAACTTGAAAAGGACTTACGAAATGATTGAACCCTTCAAGATGGGTTATACAGCCGTCGGTGGCCTCGGGATTTTTATCCTCGGCATGAAATACCTTTCCGACAGCCTGCAAATGCTTTCTGGCGGTCTGATTCGCAAAGCGATTGCTTCAGTGACCACCAACCGCTTTCTGGCGGTTCTGGTCGGCCTGCTTGTTACAACCTTTGTTCAGTCTTCATCTATCACGACGGTCATGGTTGTCGGACTGGCCAACGCCGGTCTGATTCAACTGACTCAGGCGATTGGCGTCATCCTCGGCGCCAATATCGGTACTACCATCACCGGTTGGATACTGGCGGTCAAAGTTGGCAAGTACGGCCTGCTGCTGATTGCCCTCGGCGTATTCCCGATGCTCTTTTCGAAAAATGATCGAGTCTCGGCCAGCTCAAAGGTACTGGTCGCGCTGGGGCTGATCTTCTTCGGCCTGGAGATCATGAGCGGAGCGTTCAAGCCACTACGCAGTGATGAAAGCTTCATGAACCTGATGTTGACCCTTGATGCCCAGTCTGTCCTGAGTATCCTCGGTTGTGTCGCCATCGGTTGCCTGATGACCATGATCATCCAGAGCAGTTCGGCAATGCTCGGCATTACCATCGCCCTTGCTGCAACCGGGGCGATTCCTTTATACACTGCGATTGCTCTGGTCATGGGTGAAAATATTGGGACCACCATCACCGCCCAGTTTGCTGCACTCGGCGGAACAATTTCCGCTCGGCGTGCGGCGATGGCCCATAGCGTTTTCAATGTGCTGGGGGTTGTAATCATCGTTTTGATCTTCGCCCCCTACGTCAGGATGATTGAAGAATTCGTACCTGGCATCGCTAACTTTGTCGATGGCGATGGTAATCGCCCCTACATTGCTGCACACATCGCCATGGCACATACCTTCTTCAATGTCACAGCGACCCTGGTGATGCTGCCTTTTCTGCATAAGCTGGCGGCCCTGGTTACCAGGATGGTCCCTGAAAAAGAGGGTGCTGAAAGAGGGTCTTTCAAATATATCGGTACTCCCGGCACCATGCCTGTTGCTATGGGTATATCGATGGTGTTTGAGGAACTAAAGCGGATGCAGGGACGGGTCCACAAAGCCTTGCGCCACGCGGGTAGCTTTTTACAACGTGATCTCAAAGGTCGGGAGCGCTTCTTCCGTAAGGTGACGACTCTTGAAGATGAAACCGATGTCATGCAACACGAGATCACAACCTTTATCGTGACCCTGATGCAGGCTGGCAATGCCAGCAAAGAACAATCAGACCGGGCCTACGCCTATGTGCGGGCCGCCGACGAACTGGAGTCAATTGCTGATTATGCCGCATCTCTCTGTTCGTATATGAAACGTCTCGACAAATACGAGCTCGATTTCACCGCAGAGGGCTGGAAGGATCTGCTTAATTATCATCATGAGGTCTTCGCGTTATTCACCCAGGTCTGTAAGGCGTTCAACAATGAAGACACCAGCAGTACTCGCAAAATTTATGATGAAGCCAACCGTCTCAATGATCTGGCCGATAGCATTCGGAGCGGACATCTTGACCGGATGAAACAGGGAACCTGTGGCGCCCTGCCCGCCCTGACCTTCAGTGACATGGCGGTTGCTTTGCGTCGAATCAAGAACCACACAGTCAACCTGCACGAAGCGCTCTACTCGGAACCAACTCAATCAGGCTGAATTTAACACATAAAAAAGCCCGACCGGAAACGGACGGGCTTTTTTATTCAATATAATTTCTAAATTAACTCTTGGGAATATTTATGCACAGACAGTCTGCTGACGCGTAAATAGTACCGTCAGCATCGACAATCCTGCCCTTCACCTTAATTTTGCGTCCTTTAGACGAAACCACCTCGCTGTTGACCTGCATAACAGTTTCCAACGGCAGTAACTGACGGAAGTGAATGTTCAACTTGCCGACCACGACCGGGTGTCCTGCCGCCCAGGATGCCAAGCCTAAAACCTCGTCAAGAACCGCCGCCATCGCCCCGCCATGTGAGTGTCCGGGCGGTCCTTCTGTCTCGGGACCAAACCAGACCCGTGCAATCAGCGCAAGATCCTCATCACGAAAATAACGAACACGAAATCGTTGTCCCTCAGGATCACCCGAAACAAAACGTAACGAATTACCAATCAGTGCTGGTGCATCAAAAGGCTCCCAGTCTTTCTCACCATTAAGGTCAAAATATTCTTTATTTTCGCTGCCATCATCGGCCCTTTCATCATAAAAATCTCAGCCAGTATGCCCTGTTGTTCAACAGAATCGAACAACTATTTTGTCACATTTTTTGATTTATCTGATTTTGCCCATAGGGCCTGACGGGCGTATAGGTTATATTCTTCAGAACATGCACAGCATCAAAGGAGAGCACAGATCATGGATTTGTCGGAAGAATTCGCTCAGAAAACCATCAGCAAGATGCTGGAAGAGCATCCACAAATTGGTGAAATTCTAAAGAAATACAATATAGATTGCGTGAGTTGCGGCAGCAGTTCTTGTCTGTTCAAAAATGTCATTGCGACCCACACTTACAATCCAAAAACAGCTCTTCAACTGAAAAATGAAATCAACGAATATCTGGCGGGGCTAACTAGCTGAACCCTGAGTTCACCAGCATATATTGACAGAAGTTGCCGCCAACCAGAACGCTGCATCATCAACAGGATAAAGTCATGATCGAAGCAACACATCGTCCCGCCACCGAAGCTGACCTGCCCATTCTGACCGAAATTTACAATGACATCATCTCTGAAGGCGGTTTTAGCGCAGACCTGTCTCCTTACAGCCTCGCTCAGCGTCAGGTTTGGTTCGTTGCCCACCAACAGGCGCCATTCATAATCCATGTGGTTGAGATCGAAGGTCTTGTTTTGGGTTACTTCTATTTTTCTCCCTGGCGTAGTGGTCGTGCGGCAATGCGCCAGGTTGCTGAAATCAGCTATTATCTGGCCAAAGAATCGCGCGGCAAAGGGCTGGGACGATTCATGCTGGAGCAGGCGCAACAAATAGCACGTGCTGCCGACTTGCGTTATCTGCTGGCGATCCTGTTAGATACAAATATTGGCAGTCGCACCCTTCTCGAAAAGAGCGGATTTACCATGGCTGGCCATCTTCCTAAGATCGCCGATCTGGGCGAGCAACGCTGCGGCCAGTTGATCATGCTCAAAGAGCTAGCGGGAGAGTAAAAAATGATCGAAATTCTGACCACCGGTGGCACCATCGACAAAATATACTTCGATGCCAAGAGTAGCTTCCAGATCGGAGATTCCCCTATAGCGGAACTGCTTAAGGAAGCGAATCTGACAATCGAGGTCAAAGTCAGCGAGGTGTTGCGCAAAGACAGCCTGGAGATGAGCGATGATGACCGCGTGCAGATTCGTCAGGCTGTAGAAGAGAGTGACTCTCAGCAAATTGTTATTACTCACGGCACCGACACTATGGTTCAGACCGGCTGCGCTCTACAGGGCATTGCAGGAAAAACCATCGTTTTAACCGGTGCGATGCAGCCAGCCCGCTTTCGCTCAACCGATGCGTTGTTCAATGTCTCCGCAGCCCTCACCGCAGCTCAAACCCTGCCACCAGGAGTCTACATCGCCATGAACGGTCAGATTTTCGACCCACAAACAACTCGAAAGAATGTTGAAGAAAACCGATTTGAGACAAAGCCAAGAAGCTAGAAGTGAGAAAAAACAGAAGCAGAAAAAGCACAGACCGCTTGAACGTCAGGCGGTCTTTGCTTTTAATTATTCTCTTTTCACGTCTCACGCTTCACGCTTCAAGGTTCAAGGTTTACAAGATCTGACTCAAGAAAAGCTGAGTCCGCTCATTCTGAGGATTGTCGAAAAACTCGTGAGGCGTGTTCTGCTCAACGATCTGTCCTTCATCCATAAACATCACCCGGTCGGCGACGCTCTTGGCGAAGCCCATCTCATGGGTGACAACCAGCATCGTCATCCCCTCTTCGGCAAGATCGATCATAACGTCGAGAACTTCCTTGATCATTTCAGGATCGAGAGCTGAGGTCGGTTCATCAAACAGCATGACATTGGGATTCATGCACAGGCTGCGCGCGATCGCCACCCGTTGTTGCTGTCCACCAGAGAGTTGGCCTGGGAACTTCGCGGCCTGTTCTGCAATTTTGACCTTCTCCAGATACTTCATCGCCGCTTCTTCAGCATCTTTCTTCGGGGTCTTGCGCACCCAGATCGGGCCGAGTGTCAGATTTTCAACGATCGTCAGATGGGGAAAAAGGTTGAAGTGCTGAAAAACCATCCCGACTTCGGCACGCACCTTCTCGATATTTTTTATATCGTTGGTCAGTTCAGTGCCATCGATGATGATCCGCCCCTTCTGATGTTCTTCCAATCGATTTATGCAGCGGATCAGGGTCGACTTGCCCGATCCGGACGGCCCGCAGATAACGATCCGTTCACCATTCTTCACCTGCAGATTGATATCCTGCAGCACATGAAAATCGCCAAACCATTTATGCATACCGATCACTTCGATGATCGGCTTCTCGGCCATGCCCTGAGTTGTAGATGCCTGGTCATTCATAAGATATCCGTCCCGTATCGCCTTAAAGGCTCGTGCGGTCACTAAAGACCGGTATGAAGGTCTTTTTCAAGCTTACGACTGTAACTCGACATCGCATAGCAGCAAACAAAGTAAAGTACCGCCAAAAACATGTACGCCTCGCTGGAAAAGCCCATCCACTTCGGGTTCGACAAGGTAACCTTAGTGGTAGTCAGAACATCGTAGAGCGCAATAATCACGACCAGAGAAGTGTCTTTAAAGGCGGAAATCAAAATCCCGACCGATGGTGGAATGACGATTTTCAGCGCTTGCGGCAGGATAATCAAGCGCATCGTTTTGCCATAGCTAAGGCCTAAAGAATCGGCAGCCTCGTATTGCCCTTTAGGGATCGCCTGTAACCCGCCACGGACCACCTCAGCGATATAGGCTGCAGTAAACAGGATGATTGCAACCTGAGCACGCAACACCTTATCGATGGTGAAGCCTTCAGGAAGAAAGAGTGGAAACATCACCGAAGACATGAAGAGCAGACTGATCAGCGGGACCCCGCGCATTAATTCGATATAAACCACACAGAGCGACTTGATGCCGGTTAACTTTGAACGGCGTCCCAGCGCCAGAAGAACCCCCAGCGGATAGGCGAAGACCATGCCGAACAGCGCAAGCATCAAGGTCAGAGGAAAACCGCTCCACTTGTCGGTCTCGACCACTGGCATGCCGAAAACGCCGCCGTGCATCAGAGTGCCCATGATAACCAGACCGAACAGCCAATAAACTCCGAGCGACCGTTTCCAGTGTGCGCGATCTTTAGAATAAAAAACCAGAGCGAATAGCAACAGCATCGCCATAAGGGGTCGCCATTGCTGATCTTCGGGGAAGAAACCAAAGAAGATAAAGCTGACATTCTGTGGGATGATCGACCAACATGCCCCCTTGATATCACGACAAGCTTCAGCGCTACTGTACCAGAGGCTGTCGATAAATACCCAGCGGATAAAGGGTATGCAAGTGATCCACAATCCATACATAATAAGCAGCGTCAGCAGCGAATTAAACCAGTTGTTAAACAGGTTCTCACGCAACCAACCGTAGACACCAACATTACGTTTCGGCGGCTTCATCTGTTCACCAGCGGTATTGGTAATCGAATCACTCATCATATTACCTCTCCACCAGCGCCATGTTCTTGTTATACCAATTCATAAAGACTGAGGTCGTAAGGCTGAAGAAAAGATAGATAACCATGATTAGCGCTACCCCTTCAATCGCCTGTCCAGTCTGATTTATCGTGGTATTTGCAACCGAGACAAAATCACTGTAACCGATAGCGATTGCCAGGGAACTATTCTTGGTCAGATTGAGCATCTGGCTGGTCAAGGGCGGAATAATCACCCGCAAGGCCTGAGGTAGTATCACCAGACGTAACACCTGCCCCGGTCGCAGTCCGATCGACATTGCCGCTTCGACCTGACCGCGAGAAACTGACTGGATACCGGCGCGCACAATCTCGGCCACAAAGGCTGAAGTATAGAGGACCAGCCCCAACAACAATGCGCTGAATTCCGGGCTGACTGTGACTCCGCCAAGGAAATTGAAGCCCTGAAGTGATGGGATACTCATCGCAGTCGGTGCCCCAGCCAGCATCCAGACCAGCAGTGGCAAGAGCACACAGGCACCCATCCCTAAACGATGGACCGGCAGAATCCGCCCGGTACTCTCCTGAGTCTTGCGGCCCCAACGCACCAGCAGCCACCAACCGATGATTCCGACAAATAGCGCAATCAACATTCCACCGTGAGAAGGGTGATCAACTGGCACTCCAAAAATCAGTCCCCTGTTACACAAAAAGACCCCAGGGAATGGATTGAGTGCCTGTCTTGGCGAGGGGAAGGCTTCGTAAAACAGGGCGTACCAGAAAAAAAGTTGCAGCAGAATAGGAATATGCTGCATCACCTCAATAAACGCACCGGACAGGCGTGACACCAGCCAGTTGTGAGAGATGCGAGCAATACCGACAATCGTTCCAAGAAGAAGGGTAAAGACAATACCGATGAAAGAGACCTTGAGCGTGTTGAGCGCTCCAGCAAACAGCGCCCGGCCATAGCTGTCAGCCGATGAATATTCTATCGTCGTTTCACCAATCTCGAAACCTGCCTCGTTTTGCAGGAAGCCGAAACCGGTCGCAATCGACTGACGTTCAAGGTTGGCCTGAGTATTTGAAAAAAGAAAGTAACCAATACCGATGGCAAGGAGCAACACGACAATCTGGAACACCATCCCTCTTTTGTCGGGATCGCGCCAAAAAGGTACATTCGGCGGCAGATCGGCAGTTGTGCCAGCAGTCGGAGTATTCAAAAGGAGCTCTTTCCACGATTATTAATTAGAAATTGTCAGATGAAAACGGGGAGACGCTGTCGATAACGTCTCCCCGTATGTACAAAAAAGTTATTTGAAAGGCGGTGAATACATCAGCCCACCATTGGTCCACAGCGCATTGAGACCGCGCTCAATACCAAGCGATGTATTTACGCCAACATTGCGTTCAAACACCTCACCGTAGTTTCCAACCTGCTTAATGATATTGTAAGCCCATTTCTCATCCAGCCCGAGAGCCGCACCGTTACCAGCCGTAACGCCGAGAAAACGTTGGATAACCGGATTCTTGCTCTTCAGCATTGAATCGACATTCTTCGAAGTAATCCCTAGCTCTTCAGCATTGATCATGGCTAACACCGAGAAGTCAACGATATCCATAAACTTGTCATCACCATGGCGTACAGCAGGAGCGAGTGGTTCTTTGGAGATAATTTCAGGCAGAATAGTGTAATCATCAGGCTTGGGGGCCACAGCCCGAGTTCCCGCGAGTTGGGAAGCATCAGAGGTCAACACATCGCAGCGGCCCGCGAAAAAGGTTTTAGCCAGTTCCGTGGTGTTTTCAATAACAACCGGCTTCCATTTCATATTATTGCTACGGAAGTAGTCAGCAGCATTCTGTTCAGTGGTCGTGCCGGGCAGGACGCAAACCGTGGCACCATCAAGCTCTTTAGCACTTTTAACTCCGAGTTTTTTAGGAATCAAAAAGCCTTGACCATCATAATAGTTAACCGTAACAAAATTCAATCCAAGCTTGGTTTCACGACTCAGGGTGCGGGTTGCATTTCGGGTCAACAGATCAATCTCACCCGACTGGAGAGCAGTGAAGCGTTGTTGAGCCGTCAGAGGAGTAAATTTAACCTTGCTGGCATCTCCAAAAATTGCAGCAGCTACAGCACGTGCAGTATCAACGTCAAGCCCTTTCCAGACACCTTTGGAGTCAGGCATGCCGAAACCGAAAACCCCACCATTGACACCGGCCTGAATGAAGCCTTTCTTAACGACCGCATCCAAATCCTTGCCGGCAAAAGCCAGCCCGCCGCAAAGTAGTGATACTACTGCAACCAGAGCAATCAATCTAGCAAATCGCATTTTCTATCCTCCTCATAGTTTAGTGGTGCCTCAGGGCCCTTACCCTTCGGCAGAGAGAACCGAGAAATACTGAACTTGAATAATACCACAATTTCTGGAACTGCAAGATGCTTGCTAAACATTGAAAATCATTAATTGTTTAGACAGAACAAAACACTGTTCCATGAAAATATATACAGCGCAAGGAACGCTGTCAAATACTTACTATACTTTTTTAGTCAAGAAAGAGATTGGGATGTAACTTTGGGTCTATAAAAGCTTTTTACGCCGTACGAACCTAAGGTAAACAAGACTGCCTGCAGCTAACAACAGGCAAATTCCGGGAAAGATGTCGCCAACCCGAAGATAAAGGCTGGATCTGGACCCTAACTCTACCGATCCGGAAACAGAGACCGCCTCAAAGAGTGAGGTTTCGTTATAGGTTTGACCATCTGGTGCGATCAAGGCAGAGATCCCTGTATTCGCCGCACGGGCAATCCAGATTCGATTTTCAATAGCACGCATACGGGTCATATCGAGCAACTGACGTGGTGCTGAAGAACGCCCAAACCAGGCATCATTAGTCAGATTAACCAGCAGATCACTGCCATTACGCACGTAATCTCGGGCAATCTCGGGGAAGATCGCTTCATAGCAAATCAGCACGCCCAGATCATGACCGTTAAGCGCTAACGGGTTAACTGTCCCCGGGGAATAATCCCCGACGCCAGTCACCAGTTTATTTACAAAAAACAACAACTTCCCCAATGGTACATATTCACCGAAGGGGACAAGGTGAATTTTATCACTTCGACCTTTAGATAAGCCATCAGGTCCCAAGAGAAAAGCGCTGTTATGATAACTATAGCTCTGGTCCGAATGACTCTGATATGAGGGGCCACCAAACAGCAAACTGCGACCGGTTTCGCGCGGGATCTGCAGAACCTGCCGACTATCGACGGTATCATCCTGCATATAAAACGGGGTAGCAGCCTCTGGCCAGATCAGGAGCTCAGCACCCTCATCAGAAGCGATCTTGCTCAGACGACGATAGCGATCAAGAGTTTGCTGCCGGAAATTGCGATCCCACTTGTTTTGCTGCGCGATATTGCCCTGAATCAAGCCAACCTTTAATCGCGGCAAGTCTTCTCCGCGCTGCTGCAAGGCTTGTTGACCATAAAGTAGAGCGGCCGAAATGAGCAAGAAACATGAGACAACGCCTAAAATGGCGACCCTTTGAAGTCGTCTCTGAAAAAGTAATGCTAACGCAGCGTTACAGAGTACGAATAACCAGGACAGTCCATAAACACCATAGAGGTCTGCAATCTGCCGCAATAGTGTCATGTCTATAGCAGCATAACCGAGCAGCCCCCAAGGAAAGCCCGTCAACAGGTGTCCACGCAAATATTCAAGCGCAACCCAGAAAATGGGAAACGATAGAATCGGCAGAATATTCAGATGCTGTTTCAGTAAAAATGTCAGCCAAAGAGATGTAGCGAAAAAGAGGGCGAGATAAACACACAACATCAGCCAGGCGATAACTGAAAAGAATGGTGATAAGCCACCATAGCTGGTCATGACAATGTTGAGCCAATAGAGTAGTGGTGCGAAAAAACAAAGGCCACAGGTAAAACCGCTCGCAAACGGCCGGCGTTCAGCGGTGAGCAAAAGGGGGATGAGAGCAAAAAAACCGAGCCAGCCTAGGCCCACAGGGGGGAAAGCAGCAGCCAGCAACAGACCAGAAAAAGCGGAAGGCAGCAACTTAATATCGAGCCCGCCAAGAGATTTTCTGTTTGCCAGAGCTCTCATGCCTCTGCGTCTGACACAGGAGAAAATACACGAATTTGCCGTACCGCGCGTGGGTCAGCATCAACAATCAACAATTTCAGTCCGTCAAACTCAAGACGTTCCCCGCGCGCTGGTACGCGACCAAGCATTTCGACAATATAGCCACCGACGGTATCAAATTTTTCACGTTCTATCGAAACAGAGAAGTGCTCTTCGAACTCTTCAACATTAAGCCGCCCGTCAACAAGGACAGCCCCCTCTTCCTCAACCAGCCATTCCTCTTCAAAATCGTATTCATCCTGGATATCACCGACAATCTCTTCAATCAAGTCCTCAATCGTCACCAGTCCCGATGTCCCGCCATACTCATCAAGAACAATTGCAATATGGACACGGCGTTGACGAAATTCCTGCAACAGGTCACTAACATTCTTCGATTCAGGGACGAGATATGGAGGGCGGAGCACCTGTTCCAACTTGAGTTGTTCTAGCGGGATTCCCCAGAAACGCAGCAAATCCTTCGCATAGATCAGACCAATAATATTATCGCGACTGTTTTCATAGAGCGGAATCCTTGAATGGCCTGACTCGTTGATAGCCTTGAGGACCTCCGTTAGCGGGGCAGCGCAATCACAGCAAATCATCGAGGTACGCGGAACCATAATTTCACGAACAATCGTGTCATCAAGCTCCAGAATCGACTGAAGCATATCCCCCTCACCTTCGTCGATAATTCCGCCGAGCTCAGAAGCGTCGATCATCTCCTGCAGATCAGCTTCAGTGCTTGCAACTGGTCGTGAAGAGAAAAGTCTTTTAATGCTGTTGATAAAACCCGTTTCAGACTGATTGGACCGCAACAAAACCCCCTTGTTGTTTAAAGTACATCATCTATAACCCTGCTCACTGAGTACTTCCTGCCGCAGCAGGGCAAAAATTTCACGCTCTTTCTCTTCCATTTCAGCCGCCTGTTCAGCTGTGCCGCGTTCATGATCGTAGCCAAGAAGATGAAGAATCCCGTGTAACAACAAAAAAACCAATTCATGCTCAAACGGAATTGCGGCTTCCTGTGCATCTTCAGCAGCTCGTTCGGCACTGATAACAACATCACCTAGCAATTGCGGTTGCACACCGCCACCTTCACCTTCCTGCATCGCAAAGGAGATGACGTTGGTTGGCTTATCCCGTTTCAGATAGTCCCGGTTGATATTTTGAATTTCATCGTTATCAACAATTAGAAGCGACAATTCGCCATCAGGAAATTCCAAGGCGCTTAAGATCCTTGTGGCTATCTTTCGCAGTGGACGCTTCAGGATCTTCTGACTCCGCTGGCGGTTCTCGATCTGAATTTTCACGGGCAGGCTCAACCTCCGTTTTCTTTTCTCGTACAATATGAACCGGCTCAGGGTAATCGATCCGGTTATGAAAAATTCCACCGAGCACTCGGTTAAAGCTTCTGGCAATCAGATGCAGATCTTTCAGCGTCAGATCACATTCTTCGAGTTGCCCATCAATAAAAATATTATTGATCAATTTTTTGACCATTCCCTGTATCCGTGCCGAGGTCGGGTCACTCAAGGTTCTGCTGGCCGCCTCAACCGCATCCGCCAGCATAATCAGCGCCGCTTCACGAGTCTGTGGTTTAGGCCCGTGATAGCGATAATCACGCTCATCAATCTGTTCCATCCCGGGGTCAGCCTGCGTCTTTGCCTTCTCATAGAAAAACTTGATCAGGGCCGTCCCGTGGTGTTGCTGGATAATATCGAGGATCGGGGCGCCAAGCTTGCTCTCACGTCCAAGTTCGACACCTTCTTTGACATGCGAAGTAAGAATCAGAGCACTCATGGAAGGGGCAAGTTTATCGTGTTTATTGCGTTGCCCCCCTGAATTTTCAATAAAATAGAGTGGTTTCCGAATCTTCCCGATATCGTGATAATAGGCCGCGACACGAGACAGGAGGGGGTTGGCTCCAATCTCTTCCGCCGCAGACTCGACAAGACTGCCTACGATCATTGAATGATGATAGGTTCCCGGTGCCTGAACCATCAGTTCGCGCAGGATAGGTGAGTTCATATTTGCCAGTTCAAGCAATTTGATATCTGTCGTGTATTTGAAGAGACTCTCAATCAGCGGAATAATCCCATTGACAACGACCGCACTGAGCAGACCACCAAAAAGCCCCAGCCCCATTTTGTAAATCAGTTGCAGATCGAAAGGCTTCCCGGCCATCATATGAAGACTGAACAACATGCCAACATTTACAAGCGCTACCCAGACCCCTGCTCGATAGATATTCGAGCGCTCCTTACAATGACGCACCCCATGAGCACCGATCAGACTGGAAGCTAAAACATACAGGGCAATAAACAGGCTGTTGCCAAAAAGCACGCCGACCAGCCAGGAGACGCAGATCGAAAAAGTCAGGGCAGTTTCAGAGTTCAAGACAATGCGGACGATCATCGCTCCCATGGCGAACGGAATCGCATAATAATAGCTGGTGAAATCTATAAACTCGACCGTACTCGATAGGCCAGTGGCGATAACCAGTGAGATTTTAACCAGAACGAAGAAGATAAGTGTTGTACAAGCCAGAAAGAGAAGATCACGACTATCCGGATTGTACTTACGAATACTCGACTGTACGAAACGGTGGGCTGAGGAGTAGAAGATCAGAATACAAAATATCAGACCTATAGCAATCTGCAGCGTTCGGCTGTCACGCCCGATATCATGCAATGCTCTGAGTTTTTTAATTTGAACTGCGGTGATGCGTTCCCCCTCACGAACAATCATCTCCCCTTTTTTTACCTGGAAGAGAACCGGAGCAATCTCGTCAAAAGCTTGCTGCCGACGAAGTTCCGTTTCCTGCTGATTATAGGTCAAGCTTGGCCTCAGCATCTGCTGAAGAACGCTCATTAATACTTTACGCTGCGCACGTTTAATACCTGGGGTCTGTTTTAAAATCGGATCACTGCTGGCGAGTGCTTCAGGGACACCCATGACACGCGGCAACTCGGTATAGATAGTTTCAACCTGACTGGCCAGATCACGAACAACAACTCCCTTGGCCTGATCGGTGCTGAACAATTTCAGATTAGCGACCAACGGATGGTTGAACACCTCTTGCAGCAGAGTGTCCGAAAGTTCTTCGGCGTTGAGGTCAGTTGTCAGTGTCTTGAGTGTCCGGTAATCCTTTTCAAGCAATGGAAACCCGAATGCTGCTTCAACGGAAGCTCGCAGCTGGTCAACTTCTGCGGCACCAGAGGCGGGGAAAACTGCACTCTTTTCTATCTCTGGGAGACTGGATGACTTGATCAACTCAACAATACCGTGTTTAAAACGGGCAATGGCATTCAGGCTGACCGAAAAATCAAAATCATAAAAAGGCAGGACAGCCTGCCGCGCCTCTTCCCGCTTGGTCTGAGTCAGGGGTAAATCTTCAATCAAAAGATCACGTGGAGATTTAATATCACGCGATGAAATTTCACCCGGGACATGATATTTAGGGACAAAGCCACCCTTGGGAATGATCACCAAAGTCAACAAAAATGCGACGATAATCAGCAAAATGGTTGCCACCATGCGTCGATTTTGATGCCAACTCAAAGCGCTTTCAACACCGGCAAAGGACCTTTTCTCGCCCTTTTTATCGGTCTTCTTCTCTTGCCGCTTTTCGCGTATTTCAAACTGTTCTTTTTTTGCCATTATTCCCTTTTACGCTCCCTCACCAACGCAACGAACATCTTATCTGCGCCCAGAACGAGACCCACGTTTATCTGCCGCCTCGTAGGCTTGTACAATCAATTGTACAATTGGATGTCGCACGACATCAACGTCACTGAAGTGATTGAAGCATATCCCTTCAACTCCGGACAATACTTCAATTGCATGTAATAAGCCCGACTGGCGACTGTCAGGCAGGTCGACCTGGGTTACATCTCCGGTGATCACAGCCCGGCTACCAAAACCCAACCGCGTCAGGAACATCTTCATCTGTTCGTAGGTAGTATTCTGTGCCTCATCGAGAATTACAAAGGCATCATTGAGAGTGCGGCCGCGCATAAACGCCAGAGGTGCAACCTCAATGATGCCGTTAGCCACCAACTCTTTGCCTTGCTCCGGTTCCAACATATCAAACAGAGCGTCATAGAGTGGTCTCATATAAGGATTGACTTTTTCAGTCAAATCTCCTGGTAAAAAACCGAGCTTTTCTCCCGCTTCAACCGCCGGACGGACCAACAAAATACGGCTAACCTCTTTACGCATCAATGCTGCAACAGCCATCGCCATTGCCAAATAGGTTTTTCCGGTGCCAGCAGGCCCAACACCGAACACCACGTGATGTTCCCGCATCGCATCAATATAGTTTTTTTGTGCAAGGCTCTTAGGCCCGATATTTTTTTTACGTGCAGAGATAAAAACGGTATCAAGAAAAATATCACGCAGATTGGCAGAAGAATCCTGACAAAGAATGCGCACCGCATAATCAACATCAGGTGGATACAGAGGCATGCCGGCGATCAGAAGTTGTTCCAGTTCTTCGAAAACACGAAGACCGATTTCTGACTGAGCCTTATCACCAGAGAAGTGCAGTTCAAGGCCATTACTACCGATGCGGATTCCCAGCGCGCGCTCAACCAGCTTTATGTGCCGATTTTGTCGACCATAAAGTTGGCTGGCTAGCTCGGCGTCAGTGACCCTGAATTTCTGAGGACAGCTCATAGGTGGTCTAAATTTGAGGGAGAATGTCTATTCACAAGCGCAATCTATCACCAAAACTGGGCATTTGGCAATATTTGAAGCCGTGTGCACCAGTCCACATTTTGTGTTAAATTTTCTATTGAATACATTTTTCTTTTGCTGCCTATCCGCGATTTACCGGAGGGTTCAGTGGAGCATAGCTCCCTACAGAATTTGCCTGATCTCGACACCCGGATGTTATCTAACTTCATCTATGAGATGAATATTGCCCGGCGGCATATGTCGACCTACCCGTCTGGGCATCCGATGATCGACACCGCCACTAACAAAGTCCTGACTCTCCTTGATCACCTGTTTGAATTTCGCCCTGAAATCGGCTTTGGTGTTGCCCGCGATGCACTGATGTTTGAGGGGGAGTGGCTCGACAGAAAGAATCCGGTCTACCGAGACTTTGCCTCTTTTTTGTTTACGCGGGGCATCGCCGCCATCCATTTTATGCGACACGCTGATCATGATGAGTTTATCCGCCTGAACCTTTTGCTGCGCGCCGAACGAGCAGAGATTCAAGAGTATGGTGGCTATCCCGCCCTGCTTGAATCCCAGCGAATTAACCATGTCAAAATTGTCCCGGTTGACTACCGTAGTTTCACAACAGTTGAAGAGGAACGAATCACCAACGGTGATTATGATGCAGAGCGTGAACCCCTCTGGGAAAACTTTCTCTTCGGCATGATGGAAGGTGTTATCGACCCGGAAGGAAGCAGTCTCTACATGCCGACAGATTTCGATCCACGCCTTGTCGCAGGCATTCTAAATCGCAAATCCGAAGGACAAGGGATGACCGGCAAGGAAAATTATGATGCGGTCATCACTTCTTTTATCAGCCAGACAAGCACTGCCAGCAGCGGTTCGCAAGGCAGGAAGCATAAGGGGCCAGGGAACGAAGGGCTTGGTGATCTGATCAGCGCACTGAACCCTGAGCTACGCCGACAGTTTCTCAATAGTACCTTTCGGACGCTTGATACTCAGCAAGGTAAAGCAGAAGCGGTACTTCAAGCCTTCCCGGAAGAGTTAATTCTTGACAGCCTCAAACAGGTAAATCAACAAGAGATGCAAGTCTCCAACAACATTCTAAACCTGCTCGGCAAGTTATCCAAGCATCAGGAAAAGGGGGCTGCTCGTTCAAATATTCAGGGCAGTACCAGCCTGGATAATCTAGAGGCTGGCAAGCGAATGCGGATGATTTTCCGTGAAGAGGATACGGGGTTATTCATCCCCGAAGCCTACCAGAATGCTTTGAACACAATCGTCTCTACCGAACAGATAAGCCTGCTCAAAACCGAAGAGATGGAGTCTCTGCGAGCAACCCTTGACAGCCAATCGGTTGAACGTCAGACCAGTGCGATTATCTTTGAAATCATGTCTTCCGGAACAGAATCAGAGCTGGAAAGTACCTTGCAGCGCAACCTGGTCGACCTAGCGCGCTTCTTTCTTGAGACCGGTGATTTTATTGCACTTCAAGACCTTCATCAACGCTGGATTGATTATCTCAATCATGACGAGGTCGCAACCTTCTTTCTTGCTGAGGAGGTCCTGGAAACGCTGCATTCCCGAGAGTTTGTCGTTGAGACTCTTGATGCTCTGGACCGTTTCGGCAGCGACAAACAAGAGGAGGTGCGCAATTACATTCTGGCCGTAGGCTCCCCATTTGCTGATGAGTTGATAAATCGCCTGGCCGAAACTGAAAACATGGCGGTGCGTCGTTACTACATGGCTTGCCTCAAAGAGATGGGCCGCAATGCTCATGAAGCTATTCTCGAGCGTCTCAACGATGAACGCTGGTATCTGGTCCGGAATCTGATCATAGTTCTGGCTCAGCACCAGCATCCGGCACTGGTTAAGCAATTGTACTCTCTGGTCGACTATCCTCACCCCCGCGTTCGTCAGGAAGTTCTCAAATTAATGTATCTGTATAATCGTCCGCGGGCAGAGCGACAACTTCTTGAAGAACTGCAGTCACAAAACATCTCGGCACAGTACTATGCCGCCCAAATCGCCGACCGCAGCCAAGACAAAGCGGTACAACGACAATTACTTAAGATTTTGCGTGATGGCCCCCTGAATGAAGAGGGCCTCGAGCTGAAAATTCAGATCCTGCGCGCCCTGTCAAAAATTGGCGATGCCGGAGTGGTCTCTTTTCTGGAAGGACTGATAAACTCTGGCAACCTGCTACATCCGAAGTTTTTTCGGCGCTTGAAACTTGAAGCTATCAAAACTCTCGGTTGCTATCCGTCGAAAGTTGCCTCGCCCTTATTGGAACAACTTGTGAAATCCACAAACAGTGAAATCATCTCAATCGCCACAGAACAGTTACGGATTCTGCGTAGGAGGGCAAATGGCGAATCCTGAGAATGTTCAAGCTTTCATCCGACGCCTGACCACGGCAGCGGCGAACGCGGCCCTCTACAACCTTGGCCATCGCCAGGTTTCACATCTGTGCAACCTGGCTCAGGTTCACCTGCAACGCGCCCAGGGGGAGGATGGCGAAGTCAATTTGATGCTGGTTGATGATCAACTGATCTTCGATAACCTGCCGTTAGAGAACAACCTGTCGGTCGAGAAAATGATACAGGGACTCAAAAGGCGGGGAGTCGGGACGCTTAAGCTTCTGCCGGGCATCGAAATTGAGGAGATTCGCAATCTGGTAGCCGTATTGGTTCGCGGCTCACAAAACGCCGGTGAGGCTGTCTCCAGTAAGCACATTCGCTACGGTAAACTCGAAATTCGTTACGCCGAGGGCAGCACAACTGATCACGAGACGGCGGCCAATCAGATTTTCGAACAATTTCCATCCTTGGCGGAGATTCAAGAGGATGAACTGACCGAATTCCTCGATATTTACCGCGCAGCACGTACCCGTCAGCGTCTCAATGTCGTCGGGATATCAGATATCGTCTCCGGCTTCGTCGATGCTTTCAGTCGCAATGCAGACCCCCTGCTCGCCCTCGCCCCTCTGCGTGGCCTCGATGAATATACCTATACTCATTCTACCAACGTTTACGTCCTCAATCTCGCCCAGGCGCGCCTCCTTGGAATTGAGGGTCAAACCTTACACGAAATCGGCCTTTCGGCCATGCTGCACGATGTCGGCAAACTATTTGTCCCTGCAGAAATTTTACAGAAACCTTCTCAACTGGATGATGAAGAATGGGCAATCATGCAAGACCATCCACGTAAAGGAGCAGAGTACCTGTTTGGCACCCCCGGAGTTCCACGCCTCGCGGTTGTTACAGCCTATGAGCATCACATGCGTTATGATGGCTCCGGATATCCCAAAGTATCACGCCCCTGGCAACAGCATCTGGTCAGCCAGATGACAACCATTTCTGACTTTTTCGACGCATTGCGCACTCATCGCTCCTATCGTGAGTCTCTCACTCTCGACGCTGTAGCCGGCATCATGATGGAGCAAGCCGGGACCACCCTCCACCCCAGCCTGACACGTAACTTCCTTAAGGCGATCAGTCAACTCGACAGCTTGAAATAAATCAGACCCAGAGCACAGGACATGAGGCGTAGGGAGAGAAAAATCCAGGCTGATTCGGACTTACCCAACATTCCTCACACTTGCCCCCGAACTGCGGCAGTGTTATACAAACCCTTCGATTATCCCTTATTCTCTACTCTATTATTTATTCGGATTGAACCTATGAGCGAAGACACTAAAAAAATCATCTATTCGATGATGCGCGTCAGCAAGAGCTACAACAAACAACCGATCATCAAGGACATCTCCCTCTCCTATTACTATGGTGCCAAGATCGGGGTGCTCGGGCTGAACGGTTCGGGTAAATCGACCCTTTTAAAAATCATGGCAGGAGTAGACAAAGAGTTCAACGGCGAAGCGGCCCTCTCTGATGGCTACACTGTTGGTTATCTGGAACAGGAACCACATCTCGATGAAAGCAAGACGGTACGCGAGATTGTTCAGGAAGGGGTTCAGGAAACAGTCGATCTCCTTGCAGAATTCGAGGAGATCAACAACGCCTTTGCCGACCCGGATTGTGACATGGACAAACTTCTTGAGCGCCAGGCCAAGGTACAGGACAAGCTGGATGCTGCAGATGCCTGGGATCTCGATTCACGACTTGAATTAGCAGAAGAGTCACTGCGCTGCCCACCACCAGAAACCCCGACAAAAAATCTCTCCGGTGGTGAAAAAAGACGCGTGGCCCTCTGCCGTCTATTACTGAGCAAACCCGACATTCTGTTGCTCGATGAGCCAACCAACCACCTCGATGCTGAGACTGTTGCCTGGCTCGAACAACACCTGCAACGCTACCCTGGGACAGTTATCGCCGTCACTCACGACCGCTACTTCCTCGACAACGTTGCCGGTTGGATTCTCGAACTCGACCGCGGCCAGGGAATCCCCTGGAAAGGCAACTATTCAAGCTGGCTGGAGCAGAAACAAGAACGGCTCCGCAAGGAAGAAAAGACCGAAAGCAAACGTCAGCAGACATTGAAACGCGAACTGGAGTGGATCCGGATGTCACCCAAGGGCCGCCACGCCAAGGGTCAGGCGCGAATCAACTCCTACGAAAAATTACTCGGCAATGAGGCGGCCGCCAAAGAGCAGAATATGGAACTTTATATTCCACCGGGACCACGACTCGGTGGAATCGTTGTTGAAACAAAGGAGATCAGCAAGGCCTTCGGTGAGCGTCTGCTGATCGACAATCTCAGTTTCAGCCTGCCCCCTGGCGGTATCGTCGGAGTGATCGGTCCCAACGGCGCAGGGAAAACCACCCTCTTCCGGATGATTACCGGTCAGGAAAAACCCGACACTGGTAGTTTCAAGGTGGGCGAAACAGTCAAGCTCGGCTACGTCGATCAGGACCGTAACCTCGATTCAACAAAAACCATCTTTGAAGAGATCACCGGCGGTCAGGATTTCATCCAGCTCGGCGGCAACTCAATCAACTCACGCGCCTATGTGGCACGCTTTAACTTTTCTGGCAGTGATCAGCAGAAGAAAGTCGGAGTCCTTTCAGGCGGCGAACGCAATCGCGTACACCTGGCCAAGATGATGCGCGAAGAAGCCAACGTGCTGCTGCTCGATGAGCCGACCAATGATCTCGACGTCAATACCCTGCGCGCACTGGAAGAAGGTCTTGAAAACTTCGGCGGCTGTGCGGTGGTTATCAGCCATGACCGCTGGTTTCTCGATCGTATTGCCACCCATATCCTCGCCTTTGAGGGCGACAGCCAGATTGTCTGGTATGAAGGTAATTACTCGGAGTACGAAGAAGACCGCAAAAAACGCCTGGGACGCGATGCTGATCAGCCGCATCGGATTCGCTATCGGAACCTGACTCGTCAATAACTCAGTGTCTTCTTGAATCGCTCAAGTTAAGTGGGTAGCAGTCTGACAAAGACATAATCTTCTCTTTCGCGCTAGAAACTAAATCGAATGTAAAAATGCCAATCTCTAAAACGAGATTGGCATTTTATTTGGCGGTCTAATCATGCTGGATATTCAATATCTAGCTATCGAATATTCTACAATCCCCTCCCTGAATAACATCACAATCCTCATAACTTACCAATATTGTAATGTTTTAAATTTGGCACAATCATTGAGATAGAGATAAAAGCAAGACCAGATTCATCGTTGATAAAATCAGTATTCAAAACAAACCAACAACTAACTGAAAGGTCAACAGACTAATCCCAAAACTGTCCCGCGTGACAAACCAGGGTCACCAATGAGGGTGACTCTGGTTTGGTTGACAATCGCTTCGTGAATAAAGTAACGTTATAAAACAAACTGATCGTTCGGTTTTTTTTAAAAGGGATTATCATGCCACAATCTAAGGGACAAAAGACAAAGGCTCGAATACTGGCAGATGCCAGTCGGGTGTTCAACCGTAAAGGGATTAATGCCACTTCAATTAATGATTTACTGGTCGCTACCGGGACAACGCGTGGGAATCTGTACTTCCACTTTGCAGGTAAAGAAGAACTGGCAATGGCGGTTCTGGCCAGGGAGAGCGAAGATTTCATGAAATTCCTTGATCAAACCTTGAGTGTCGGTACCCCCGGTGAGGCGCTACAAAATTTTTTCGAACAAGCTTATGCCAAGCATCAGCAAACCAATTTTATTGGGGGCTGCCTCTTCGGCAATACCGCATTGGAAGCAAGTGACACTTCAGCGCTGTTTGCCGATTTTGTAACTAATGTTTTCTATGACTGGACAACAAAGATTGAGCAGAAAATAGAGCAAGCTCAACAGCAACACGAAATACGTACCGACCTGTCAGCCAACGAGTTGGCGACGCTGATCGTCGCAACCATCGAAGGAGGAATCATGCAGGCCCGGCTACTCAAATCTGAAATGCCATTAAAGACCTGTCTGCACAGTCTTCGAACCCTGCTGGGCTTGCAACACAACCCGAACAAGGAGGTCAACTGAAATGCCTAGAATTCATCCCGTAACAGAACAGACCCCGGAAATCACCGAAATTTTCAACGAAATACAAGAAGCCTTCGGTCGCCTCCCTGGTCTCTTTAGCGCCTATGCGCATCATCCACCTCTGTTGCGCGCCAACTGGAACAAGGTCAAGGCGGTGATGATGGAAGGCGTCCTGAGCCGTAAAGTCAAAGAATCAATTGCAGTTCTGGTCTCACAGGACAACAGCTGCGCCTACTGCATAGCTGCCCACACTGGCGCCCTGCGCTCAATCGGCGTGTCAGACGCGGAGCTCGATGCAATTGAAAAGGATCTCGACAAGACCGATTTTACCGCAAAAGAGAAAGCCCTGATCAACTTCGCGCGCCAGGCCAACACGAATCCGGGCAAGATACCTGATACCGAGTTTACGGCACTCCGTGAAACAGGAGCGACCGATGCTGAAATTGTTGAAGCTCTCGGGGTGATGGAGCTCTTCACTGCATTCAACAAATTTCTCGATTCTATGGGTGTGCCTGTTGGCTCCTGATAGGAGTACAGGCACCATGATTCAATCGTTAGAAGGAACCTATGAGACGTAAATTTGAGATCATCCTGAGCGCAGTGCTTGATCGCGACTTGATCCTCAGAGCAATGAAGGTTGCTCTGATTGTCGGAATATTTTTGAATCTGATCAATCAAGGGGACAGGCTGTATAGGCTGAACTTCGGCGAGGTGGACTATGTCAAACTTGTCCTGACGTTTTTTGCCCCCTACGCGGTTTCAGCTTACACAGCCATCAGTATGAAACTGGCTAGCGAACCTGAACTTACGACTCACTTACAAAAAAGCATCGGTAACAACTCGATAACTGGACAGAAGGCAAGACAATGAATGTACTTGGCATCTCCTGTAGTCCGCGCCGAGAACGAAACACCAACCAATTGGTTCAGGAAATACTGAAGGAGATCGATGGCGACACTGAATTTATCTCGTTAAGCGGAATGTCTATCGGGCCCTGTATCGCCTGCCTCGGCTGCGTGAAAGACAATAAGTGCAAGGTTGAAGATGACATGAGTGGACTACGTGATAAGATTGTTGCGGCGGACACTCTGGTCATCGGGGCGCCCAACTGTTTCGACATGCTCAACGGCCTGGCCCACTGCTTCATGGAGCGCCTTTACCAATTTCGCCATCAGGAGGGGAACATCCTTCACGACAAACTTGCCGCGGCGACTAGGACAGACACTCAGTCAAAGATTGGAACTGGGCCCATGAGCGAATGGAATGTCTTCCTAAGCTCCCTCTACCGTTACGGCTTGAAGCGTCTCTGCTGGATTTTCAGGTCGCTCCAGAAAACGCTTTATTTGCGATTTTATACTGATTCAGCACAGGAGATCACTCATGCCATACGTTAACATTAAAATCACCCGCGATGGGGTAACCGCTGAACAGAAAACTCAACTGATCAAAGGCGCTA
Organism: Deltaproteobacteria bacterium; assembly: GCA_024280485.1. Taxonomy (GTDB): domain Bacteria; phylum Desulfobacterota; class Desulfuromonadia; order Desulfuromonadales; family Geopsychrobacteraceae; genus Geopsychrobacter. The sequence continues at coordinate 33,878 of JAJRQB010000013.1, read as the reverse complement.
CAGAACTATTGGTCAACGTATTAGGTAAAAATCCAGCAACACTCGTGGTCGTCATTGATGAGGTCGAAACAGACAATTGGGGCATTGGTGGTGAAACGGTGACAGCCAGGCGTCAGGCGGGAAAATAATTACAACCCAGGAAGGCCAACACATGCAAACCCAGCTCTGGTACATCAAGCACACCAACCTCTTCTCCTGGCTGGAAGATGCCGAGCAACAAGACATCGCCGACCGTAGCGAGATGTTTACCTGCCATCGTCACTCCAAACTTTTTTTTGCAGAAGAGGTCAGCGACGATATCTATCTAATCAAACAGGGTCGGGTCAAATTGACCAGAACCAGTGAATCCGGACGAGAGATGATCCTCGATATCCTCGGACCAGGCGAAATCTTTGGGGAGCTCTCTTTGGTCGGAGAGGAAAATCGTTCCCATAGTGCCGAAGCGCTGGATGACACTTTAGTCTGCAGAATCGCCCTTGCAGACTTCGAAAGTCTGCTGCAACGACATCCCGAAATGGCCCTTAAAGTTATCAAACTGTTCGGATTAAGACGCCGCGAACTGGAGATGCGGATCGAGGATTTACTTTTTCAACCCTTGGGAAACCGGCTTGTTATCGCCCTACTCTGGCAAGCTCAACGTCATGGCATCAGTGAGGCCGACGGCAGCGTCCGTATCCCCTTGAGCCAAAAAGATTTAGCCCATCTGATTGGCGCCTCACGTGAGGCGGTGGCCGAGCAGATAGCGGAATGGAAAAAACTTGGACTGATAAAAACCTCATATCGAGCCATAAGGATCATGGATCTACATGGTTTGAAATATTTTTTCAACAGACATTCTCAAGAAATTCAGCAAGTTACGGGCACAGTGTAACCTGGCTTACAATTGCACACGATAAACCGTTAATAGTAGAGTCTATCCAGGAGAGAAAATAGACAGTTAAACTGTCAAGAACCGCCCTGACAACACCACATGGGGAAGCCAACAACGTCACAGGGACGCCGGCTTCAATAGAATCTTCAAAAGGAGAAATGTAATGAAAAAGAATCTGGTTGTTTTACTGTGCAGCTTCATGGTCATTGGCCTCGCCGGTATCGCTTTTGCCGGCGGAGGACTACCTGAAGCCAAAGGACAGGCGGTTTACGACTATATCACCAAAACCAATCCCTACCAGCAATGGTCCCTGTTCCCAGGCAAAGGTAAGTTCTATACCGGCAAGCACCCTCACGGAGCGCTGCTAACAACCTATGTCAATGATGTTGCACTGGCCGGAATCAATGACAAGGTCGGGACTCTTGCCAACGGTTCAATCATTGTCAAAGAGAACTACATGCCGAACAAAATGCTTGGCGCAATCACCGTCATGTACCGTGTCGCAGGCTACGACCCGAACGGCGGAGACTGGTTCTGGGCAAAATATGCAGCGAACGGTTCAATCGCTAAAGAAGGCAAGGTCAACGGTTGCATCAACTGTCACGCTGCAGTCATCAACAATGACTGGGTTTTTACCGGCCCAGTTAAGTAAGAAGAAGACTTCAGTCTACGTTGTAAGTTGTTGGGATACATGAACTGGGTCGACGCGCGACCTATCCCTCATGATCCTTAAGCATAAAAAAAGGAGTAGAATCATGAAAAAGCTTATGAACTGGTCAATCCTTTTGCTTGTCCTGTTTTCTCTAACTGCTTGTGTAGCCGCAACAAACAAAGATCCCATCAGGGTTAAGTGTCCTTCCTGTGGCTATGAGTTCGACTATAATTATGAAGGTCCTTGAATAAAGAGAAAGCCGATATCTTAAATTCACAATGGAGTAGCAACAGGAGAAAAAAATGAACAGATATTACAAATCGTGCCTTGTTCTTCTATTAGGGTTACTTTTTACAACACCGGCCATGGCGGTAGAGTTCGCCTTTCACGGTGACCTGAACAACCGTTTTAGCCTTTACTCAAACCACTCGGATCTCTACACCGGCGCCAAGTTTGAAAAAGGCGTAGCCAAAATCCCGACTATCGGCAAGGAGACCAACACGTCCTGGGGCGATATCAAGTATCGCTTCTGGACCGAAGCCGCGACCAATGACAATAAGGTCAAAGGGGTCCTGGGTGTAGAATTGGGTGCCATCCGCTTCGGCGACAGCACTAAGGGCGGTTCTTTTTCGGGTGACGGTAAAAACTTTGAAATTCGCTGGGCGTACACCCAGTTCCAGATCCCCGGGGCCGAGGGTAAATCTCTGGTCACTCTGGGACTGCAGCCCTACAAGGTCAACTCCTTTGTCTGGGCTGAAACCGCCATGGGTGTCAAGTACACCGCCGACATGTATGAACTGGCCTGGATGCGCGGCAATGAAATTTTCAACTCAACGGCCGACGACGACAATAGCTCGGCAGATTCCTTCTCTGCCCGCGTCAATCTGAAACCGGCTGAAGGCACCAAACTAGGCCTATTCGGCCTGTACCAGCTTCAGGATCCCGGGACTGTCGCCAAAGCAACAACCACAATCCCTTTCGACGATAAAACCGGCGCACCCGGTGCTCCGAAGACAACTTACAACAATGTAGTTGACGCTGGTAAGTACGGCCTCAAGCAGATGAAAGATGTTGAGTACAACATCTACACCGTCGGTGTTGATGGCGGACTGACCAGTGGCAACATTTTCGTCAACTGGGACGCCATCTATCAGGGCGGCGAATTCAAGAATGTTAATTTCTTTGGCGTTGATAACTCCGGTACCCTTTCCAGAACCGGTGATTTTGACCTGAGCGCCTACCTGTTGCATGCAGACGTCGGCATGAAGATGGGCGACAGTAAGGTTACCTTCACCACCTGGTACGCATCGGGTGACGACAACGACACCGATGACCAGTTCGACGCATTTATCTCAACCGATGTCGACCGTTTCGATAGCATTGTGCTATTTGAAGGCGGCTACACCGACGACAACTACTTGACCGAGCGCCCCTACCTGTTCAACAAAGGGATGTTCATGAACAAGCTGGCCTATGATCGCAAGCAAAACGAAAAAACCAAGTTCGGGGTTGCAGTTCTCTATATGCAGACCGCCGAAGACATCGGCACCGAAGACCAAGTCGGCACCGAATTCGACGCCTATGTCAGCTACAAGCTCTACCCCAACGTTGAACTAGCGTTGAATGGCGGATACCTGGTTACCGGCGATGCACTCACGCAATTCGCGACCGCTGATGCCGATGAAGACATCTACCGCCTCACCTCGCGGGTTCGTGTCAGTTTCTAATGGCATAGCCGTTGAGTGGTTTAAACGCAGGCCAGCCTGATGGCTGGCCTGTCTTTAAACTTTTGGAATAAATCATTTGCACACATATTTATTCTGTTTCGAAGAATAGGGCTTGTGTGCGCCCAAGAGAGAAAGTGGGTGTCCTGCTATGACAAAGTTCCGGCAATGTGTGACCATACTCTTCGTCACAAGTCTGCTGATCCTCTCCGGCCTGCCCACTGCAGCCATTGCTGCACTTCCGGACTCCGTCAAGCAGGACTTCTCTACCCTTGATGGCTACATCCTCATGCAGAGCAATGGCGAGTACCTGGTTGATATCGATGCCACCCAGGGCGTCCAGGTGGGTGACCTGCTCAGCGTGTCCCAACCCGGTGAAAAAATAGTTCATCCGATCAGCGGGAAAACTGTTGGATTCCTTAATAAAACGTTGGCCGTTCTCAGTATCACCCAAATCAGACCGAACTACAGCTACGCACAGGTTATCTCAGGAAACACAGACTTGAGTAAGGGCACCCCGATAAAACGCTTCGCGGGCCTAAGAGCTCGACTCAACGGGCAAGGACCAACGACTGCAACCTTATATCAGGAACTAAGGGCCGCTTTGCCGTCGTTTGACTGGCAAGGGCCATCCAGCCCGGGAGCCAAGGATGAAAAAGCGGCAGATCTTCTCTTCACTCTCACCGGAACCCTGCTGGAAGTGCACAATGCCTCAGGGCAACGGCTTCACTCTTATTCGCTTCTGGATTCAACCATAGAGCCAAACACCCCATCCCCATTGATGCCACTGACAGCAGACTCTCGGGCAGCAACACCAATCGCCTGGCAAGAAAAAACACCAATTGCCGGAAGTGTCCGCTATGAAAACGACCTCTCCGGGGTAAAAACACTCGGGATGTTAAAGGCCAACACATTGATGTCTGACTTTATCACCACTGCAGATGGGCTGCTGATGGCGACGACTGATGGCTTCAGAGTACACATTTATCGTGTTACCGATCACCTCGAACTTGTGACAGAATACCCATTTTCGGGACGCAGTATCCATGCCCTCAGTTGGTGGCAGCCAACCCCTAATACTCTTTACCTGACGGTCAGTGGAAGCAGTCAATCATCACCAACCACTGGCACAAGCACCGAAACAACTCCGCGTAGCAGTATTCTGCTTCTTAACTCTAATCAACTTAATCCGATCAACGATAATATCTCCTATTTCCTCGGGACCTATGACCGGGATGGTAATGGCACCCGTGAGACCCTGCTCGGGCAGGATCTCGACCTCGATATCTTCTACGGTCGCGTTGCAGAACTTCATCTGGATGGAAATAATATCCAGGTCGCCACTCCCGGGTATGATCTCCCTTCTCAATTTCCTGTTCAGGGTAGCCTGTTTGCTGATCTGACCGGTGATGGAACCCTTGAAACTGTAACCCTCACGAGGGGTTTATTAACGGTCTATCAGGGCAAAAAAATGCTTTACCAATCCAAAAAAGAATTGGGCGGCAGCATCTCTAAATTGACCTACGATACCAACCCTGGGCAAGCCGATGCGCTCTACACCTCTGCAACGTTTGAAGTCGCGCCACTCGCTGCAGATATTGACGGTGATGGTCAACTGGAGTTGATCTCTATCTCATCAGATCGTCCCTCTGTCACTGCAGCATGGAAAAATAACAACCCTTCAGAGTTCAGATTGAGCGTTTTTAAATTCCGTGATGGAAATTTTATAAAAGGGACTATCGGTAAAACATTCAATCATCCACTTCAAGGATTTTATGCACTAAAAAAACAATTATTGCTTGTTATTAGCGGGCTGACAACAACGCAGCATGAGAATGTCGCTTCGCAACTTGTGTCAATTCAATTGCAGAAATAATAGTCAATGACTGCGACTGACTCTTAAAAAAATTAGACGGATGTTGGATTTCGTGGTTCGGTTTTTTCTACATGCGATCCCTCGTTGAGAAGTAAGTTGACGGCTCTTTATAATGCTGTGCTGAATGCATCTGCTAACAATTTAAGTACATACTCTGGAGCTTTCATCAATAGACGATTACCTCCCTGTTATCGAGCATCTTCGCCTGGTTTCAGGTAGACTTCTGTAATTCCGAGCAGAGTGTCCTGACCCATCTGTAGAAGTACGTCGATGCTGAACGGACAAGCCTACTGAACAATTTCCTGCCATCGAAATCAAACAACTACGACTGGGTTTTGAACGGCCCTTAAACCACAAACACAGGAGATCAATATTTCATGTCCCCCACCCAAACCACCCTGGCAAACGTACAGGAATATTATGGGAAAATACTACAAGGGAGCAAGGATCTGAAGACCAGCGCCTGCTGCTCGCTCGAGAGTTTCTCACCCACACACCGGGCCATTCTGGCCGAAATAAATAGCGAGATTCTCGAGCGCTTTTACGGTTGTGGCTCGCCGATCCCCCCTGCGATCGAAGGTTGCAGGGTTCTCGATCTGGGTTGCGGCACGGGGCGCGACGTTTATCTGGCGTCTAAACTGGTCGGCCCGCGTGGGCAGGTGATCGGTGTAGATATGACCGAGGAGCAGTTGACCGTCGCTCGGCGTCACCTTGACACTCAAATGGCGAGTTTCGGCTTTACCACCCCGAACGTCGATTTTCATCAGGGGTACATCGAAGATCTGGGTGCCTGCGGCATCGCCGACAACTCCATAGATCTAGTGATCTCCAACTGTGTACTCAACCTTTCTCCGGACAAGGACCGCGTCTTTGCCGAAATTTTCCGCGTCCTCAAACCGGGAGGAGAGCTTTACTTCTCTGACGTCTTCGCTAACCGGCGCCTGCCAGAAGCATTGCACAACGACCCGCTACTCTATGGCGAATGCCTGGGTGGTGCCCTTTACATCGAAGATTTCCGCCGGATGCTGAGCACGCTGGGCTGTCGCGATTATCGGATCAAGTCACAGCGGCCGATTGAACTGACCGATCCGGCAATCGTCGCCAAAGCTGGCATGGTCAATTTCAGCTCCATTACGGTCAGAGCCTTCAAACTCGATTGCCTCGAAGATCTCTGCGAGGATTTTGGTCAGGTCGCGACCTACCTCGGCACCATCCCTGAATGTCCGCATGAATTCTCACTAGATGATCATCATACCTTTGTTACCGGCAAGCCGATGCTGGTCTGCGGAAACACCGCTGCCATGGTGCAGAAGACCCGCTTCGGTCAGCATTTCCAGGTCAGCGGTGACCGTTCCACCCATTTCGGGCCCTTCCCCTGCGGACCGGTGCCGGAGGAGGGATCCTCCGCTGGCGGACCTTGCTGCTGAAGTGTCATCTGATGAAATATCCTTGTGAATTTATCGGAGAGCTCGTCGGCACCTTTCTGCTTGTGTTATTCGGCTGCGGTTCAGTAGCCGTCACCGTCCTCTTCTCAGCCCATGTCGGCCTGATGCAGGTCGCGGTTATCTGGGGACTCGGGGTCACCATCGCTATCTATGCCACCCGCCACCTCTCTTGTGCCCATCTCAATCCGGCGGTAAGTTTTGCCATGGTACTGGGTCGTCGGATGTCGTTTGCGCGCTTGCCGGTCTATCTACTGGCCCAGTTTGCCGGTGCCTTTCTCGCGGCCGGTCTGCTTTATCTTCTGATGGGCGATTCGATTGCCCAATACGAAAGTATGAACGGGATCCTGCGCGGCACGCCGGACTCAATAAAAACAGCCATGATGTTTGGCGAATACTACCCCAACCCAGGGGCCGGTGCCGTCGCCGTAGTCAGCACCTTGACTGCATTTTTAACCGAGGCGGTCGGCACGTTTGTACTGGTTTTTATGATTTTCTCCCTCACCGAAGGCTGCAATCTCGGCCGGCCGGATGACGCTCTGGCCCCGCTATTTATCGGTCTGACCGTCAGCGTGATTATTGCCATTCTGGCCCCTCTGACCCAGGCGGGCCTAAACCCGGCCCGCGACCTCTCTCCCCGTCTTTTCGCAGCACTGGCGGGTTGGGGGGCAGCCGCCTTTCCCGATGAAGGGCTCGGTTTTTTAACCGTCTACGTGCTGGGGCCGTTAGTCGGTGGCGCTCTGGCGGCGGGTGTCTTTACCCGCATTATCGAACCGCTGATGAGGAAGAAGGGTTCTGAAACGGATGACTGCAGTTGTTAGATAATGGCCTGACCGAATTTTGAGCTCTGATGCAAGGAAGAGTAAAATGAAAAAAATCGAAATATATACCAAGAACTATTGCCCTTACTGTCATCGCGCCAAGGGGCTCTTGCAAGCTCAAAAAGTGGCGTTTACCGAATATGACGTGACAACCGACCCCACGAAAGAGCAGGAAATGCGCGAACGCTCCGGCCGCACCTCTGTGCCGGAGATCTTTGCCGATGATCGCCTGATCGGCGGCTGCGACGATCTTTTCGCGCTCGATGCGGTTGGTAAGCTCGAAGAGACTCTCGGCCTTTAACCGAGGCGTGAAGGTTGATTGTTGAAAGGTTTTTTATGCAAACATTGAAGGTTCGCAAAATCGTTCATCACACCGCTGAACTCTTTGAGCTGCAGCTCGAACGCGGGGATATCCGTTTTAAACCGGGAAACTGCCTAGCGCTCTGCAAAGACCAGGTCGAATCACGCCCCTACAGTATCTCCTCCGGGGTGACTGAAGAGCTTCTGCGTTTTCTAATCCGGATCATCCCGCATGGCGAGGTAAGCAGCTGGCTGGCAAAACGACAGCCGGGTGATGAAGTGCGGGCCAGCGAACCCTTCGGTTGGTTTCGGCCAGAACAAGTTAAACCTGAGCAAGATTCGGTCTTCATCGCGACCGGAACCGGTATTGCGCCCTTTCTCAGCACTCTGCGCAGTTCACCGGAACGGCCACCACTGGCTTGTCTTTATGGCGTCAGCCTGGCAAAGGAAGCCTTCGCTCTGGAAGAACTCGAAAGTTTAGCGAATTTCCAACTGGCCGTCTCACGTGACGCGGCCGAGAATCACTTTCACGGCCGCGTCACCGGACTGCTGACGCAATTGCCACTCGGACCACAGATCCATTACTATCTGTGTGGCCTCGATGACATGATCGATGAGGTAAGCGAATGGCTTGAACTACACAACATTGACTATACCCAGATACATAGAGAGGTCTTCTTTTATGCCGATGAAGCACGCTGACAACTGGCTGGTTACCAGTAAAGACGAAAAACGGGGTTACATTCAGCCGCAACTCCTGCACGAGTTCTGGTTCCATACCGGGACCTCGTGCAATTTGCGCTGCCCCTTCTGTCTCGAAGGGTCAAAGCCCGGTGATGACCGACTCCAGTTTATCACCCTGGACGACGCCATACGCTTCATCGACGAAGCAGTCGCTCTGGGGGTCAACAAGTTCTCCTTCACCGGCGGCGAACCCTTTGTGAATCCACACTTTACCGAGATTCTCGACTACGCGTTGAACTTCAAGCCCTGCCTGGTGCTGACTAATGCGACCGAGCCCCTGATGAACCAGTTTGCTCGGGTGAAGGAATTCAACAGCAAACCGCACCCGCTCAACTTCCGCATCAGCCTCGATCACCCCGATCCGGCGAAGCATGATGAATCACGCGGCAAGGGGAACTTCAAGAAAGCGCTAGACACCCTGGGGCGGCTCTATCATGCAGGATTCGGAGTTTCGATCGCCCGTCTCATGCCGGCGGGGGAAAACAGCATCGCAGTCGATAGAGCCTATGAACCCTTTTTCCGCCAAGCCGGCGTTCCGCTTGATATCACCATCATCAAGTTCCCGGAATTCTATAAACCGGGTTCATTGCCAGAGGTACCGGAGATAACAGAGGACTGCATGACGCGTTATCTGTCCGAGTCTCAGCGCGACGGCTTCATGTGTAACTACAGCAAGATGATCGTCAAGCAAAATGGCCAATGCGGAGTCTATGCCTGCACGCTGGTCGATGATGACGCTGACTATAATCTCGGAAACACGCTGAATCAGGCGATAACCGAGCGCGTCAGGCTCAAGCACCACCGTTGCTATTCCTGCTTCGCCTTTGGCGCAAGTTGTTCGGAAGGTGGCTGCGAAGATGCCAAGGAAGAGGGACAGGCCTCAGCCTGATTAGACTTGCACAGCGCGTTGGAGTGCACAAGAAAATGCACGCGAGTCCCGATCCCAGAATGAAGGAGAAGTCTATTGTTTAGCACCAGATGCTCATCCCTTTGCTGGCGGCCTTTGGCTGTGGTTTTCTGCTCGGGATGGAGCGCGAAATCGCCTTCTGCAATCCGCCCAGTCGCCATGAGGCTTTTGTCACGCAACTCAAACAACTGTCTGGTTATCGCGGTTGATATTGAATCTTGAGCATTTTTTCGAAGAATCTGAATTTGCTGTGCACCTTTGGAGTTCACTATGCCCCAGGTATTTTTATCTCTGATTCTGATGCTCGCCATCCTGATCCCTGCTTCAGGGCTTCGGGCAGAAAATCTACCGTTTAAAGAGATCGGCACCAGCGGTCTCACAGAAGCCTATTACCCGGTCGGTCAAGCCATCATCAAGGTCTTTGATCGGCAGAAAGTTGCCCGCAATTTCCGTCTCTACATCGAACCCAGCTCCGGCGCGCGTGAGAATATCGAGAGGGTAGTAGCTGGTCACTGGGATTTCGGCATAGCGCGGGCCGATCTGCTCTACCAAGCGGAAAACGGCAAAGGGCTCTGGCGGAGGCAATCCAAACCAAAATTACGTGCCATTGCCGCCTTCTACCCGGAAGCAGTCACCATGATGGCGGCGGTCGATACTGGCATACAAAGCCTCAGCGATCTGCGCGGCAAGAGGGTCAGTATCGGCGTAGAAGGTTCCGGTGACCCGGAGAATATGCGAAGTTTATTGCGCATGGTCGGACTAGACCCGGAAAAGGATCTGGAGGTCCGACTGCTCGGTCCGATCGATTCAGCAGACCAACTACAAAAAGGCGATGTCGATGCTTACTGCCTCACTATCGGCCATCCAAATCTGGCCCTAATCGAAGCGAGTTCGGGAACGCGAAAAATGCGGATTATCGAATTTGAACCTAAGATTATCCAACGAATCAAGGCGCAGGCACCCTACTTTGTCGACACCATGATCCCGGTGAAATACTATCCAAATCTGGATAATGCCACTGATGTAGCCACAATTGGAGCCAAGGCGACACTCTTCACCCTGGCAACAACTTCAAACGCCGAGGTGGCAGAAATTCTAGCCGCGATCCTGGATAATTTTAAACTGTTCCGCAACCAACATCCCGCGTTACAGCAACTTAAACCTCAGGATCTGGCCAGCGGTTTGGCGCTACCCCTGCATCCGGGAGCAGAGAAGCTCTATCACGAGCGAGGACTCCTGCCATGAGATACCGCAGCTTGAGCACAGGGCTCGCCATCGTGGCGCTGATAATTCTCGGCTGGGGAAGTTTCGCCTCAGCCGCAGAAGACGAGCCTTATTTCTTCCCCTTCGTCAACCCTTACGCAGCCACTGTCATGGAAACGCCCCAGGCATTTCAGGCTGAGGCTCCGGCACAGGTGCCAGTACGAGAATTCAGCGTTCAGCCGTTTCCGCAACGGGTCATCCCCAAGGTTTTCTGGGATCAGGACCATCTGACCTGCTCACTGGTCGCGCAAAAGAAACGCGCACCGCTGGTCTTTATCATTGCCGGAACCGGTGCACGCTACAATTCTCCGAAGATGCTCAACCTGCAGCGCAACCTGTATAAAGCGGGCTTTCATGTTATCTCCATATCCTCACCGACCACGGTTGATTTCATTGTCACCGCCTCGTCGTCAATGATGCCGGGAAATCTTCCGGCCGATGCGCAGGACCTTTATCGGGTCATGCAGCTGGCCTGGTCAAAAGTGAAGGGGGATATCGAGGTCTCCCGTTTCGCCCTGACCGGTTACAGCCTCGGTGCTATACAGGCCGCCTATGTTGCCCAGATTGACGATCGGGAAATGATCTTTGATTTCAAAAAAGTCCTCCTGATCAACCCGCCAGCCAGTCTACATCGTTCTGTTGCGCGCCTCGACCAGATGCTATTGGCTGATGTCCCCGGCGGAACCAACCGTATCGATCAGTACGTGCGCAACGTCATGTATAAGCTGGCCGAAACCAGGGATGAACTGGGAACGCCGCAGCTAAGCAGCGAATATCTGTACCGGGCCTCGCGGCGCTTCCCGCCGCGCGAAGATTTTCTCAAAACCCTGGTCGGACTGGCGTTTCGCCTTGATTCATCAAGCATGATGTTCGCCGCCGACACCATGCAGGGCGGCGGCTTTGTCGTCACCAAGGGGACCAGGTTGACCAGCACTACGTCACTCTCCGCTTACTTTTCTACCTACTTCGACACCGGCTTTGTCGATTATTTTCACCAGTTTTTCTTCCCCTATTGGCAGCAGCGGGAACCAAACCTCACCGAGCAGCAATTAATCGAACGTTTGAGCCTGAAGGGGATCTCCAACTATCTTAAAAATACCCCGCAGATCGGCTTGCTGCACAACGAGGATGACATCATTCTGGAACCCGGCGATCTTGATGAACTGCTCGCTATCTTCGGTGACCGGGCGCACATTTATCCCACCGGCGGCCATTGCGGCAATATGAATCACCCCGTGGTTATGCGCTACATCACTGGTTTTTTACAGCAGGAGGAGCAACAATGAAAAGATTCATCCTACTGCTGATAGTGCTCCTGCTGGCCGGTTGCAGCACCGTGCCGAAAGTCCCCGTCAACGCGCCGTCACCGCTTCGCCCTGTCCCGTCCGACGGGGTCAGCTTAAACAAAATTTCAGATCCTTTCGAGGGGGCCAATCGGAGCGTTTATCGCTTCAACTATTACCTCGATAAGTATCTTCTTCTGCCGCTGGTCAGCGGCTACCGGTTTATTCTGCCCGATTTCATTGAAAAAAGCGTATCCAACGCCCTGGATAATATCGACGATATCGGCAACCTGACCAACGCACTCCTTCAGCTCAAAATGAATAAAGCGGGTACCAGCGCCAGCCGCCTCGCCATCAACAGTTCTATTGGAGTGCTCGGCCTCTGGGATCCAGCAAGCCATTTAAAGATTCGCCCGCAGAAAGAAGATTTTGGCCAGACCCTTGGCCACTACGGCGTGGGCCACGGCCCCTTCCTGGTCTTACCACTGTTCGGGCCCTCCAACCTGCGTGATGCCACTGGGCTGGCAGCCGACGGCTTGATCTTCAGCGCCATTGATCCATTAAACTTCGACCACAATGAACTCGATATCCCCTACTACGCGCTTGAGACGATCGACACGCGCAAACGTGAACCGTTCCGTTATTATGGCAGCGGCTCCCCCTTTGAATATGAACTGATGCGCCTGATTTATACCCAACAACGGGATCTGAAGATTTCCCGCTGAAGATGAATAGATTGTGATGACTGTGACGGTTGCTAATTGCCTGGAGGAGAATGCTGATGATGTCATTGTTCAAAAAGAAGAAGACTGCAGATCAAATCACGAACAACGAAACCTTTTATGCGCTCTGCCGTGATTGCGGTTCTTTGCAACCAGAGGAGAAGGATCAGACCCCCTGCCCCTGCGGCGGCATCTATCATGTCGATTCTGCGCGCTGCCTGTCCTGCGGAGGTCGCCACCCCTTCTCTGCTGTCGAACAAAATTGCAATTGCGGCGGGATCATTGCTCCGAAGGCGGTCAGTTGCCCAGGCTGCGGGAAATATGCCCCCCACGAACATCTAGGCGAACATTGTCCCACCTGTAACCTTGAACTGAAACTGGAGGGCTGAGATGAATCCCTATACCGACAACCCCGACACAATGGCCGAAGATCCCGCGGCTGAACTACAGCAGGATGCTCTGAATATGGTCAATAAATGCATCGAATGCGGCTCCTGCTATGTCGATTGCGCCTTTCATAATTATGGCGACGATCCGGCTCAATGCCAGAGCTGGATTCGTGAGTCGAACGATTTTCTGCGCGGCAAAATAAAAGGACTATCGGTAGAACTCAAGGATGCCAATCTGAAATGTGCCGAGTGCAACCGCTGCTTTAACAGCTGCCCCGAGGGGATATACCGCCGTCACGGCAATATGCAGATGAAACATATGACCGGAAACCCGTTGCGTCACAGCGTGAACATCCACCCCTACTCCAACTGGCATATCAAACAACCGGCAATTGATAAACTGGTCGTCTCCAAGTGGAATGATGAAGAGAAAGACTGGTATCACAACAAGCTCAACCAGATCAAACCGGCCGAGGTGCTTCTTTATCACGGCTGTTACGTCTACCTGCAGGCCGCCCAGTGTATCAAGCTGGAAAAGATGCTGACCGCTGCCGGTGTGAGCTATGTCTCAATTGGCAAACTGGAATATTGTTGCGGCACCTTCGGTTTTTATCGCGGCACCAACGACATGCAGACCATCAAGCCACGGATGCAGGAGATGCTCGAAAAGGTGAATCCAAAAAGGATCATCACCAACTGTGGGCACTGTTTGAATGCCATGAGTGACCTGGCCCGCCATCAGCCGGGTGAACCTTTGCCGGTACGGCATGCAGCCGAAGAACTTCTCGAACTTGCCATCGCCAAACGGCTCGACTTCTCCCATCTGGGAGAACACTACAGCATCCACGACTCCTGTAACTTCCGCGCCCTGCAAGACGACCATGGCCCGCTACGCCAACTGCTACGACGCTTCGGCAGCATTAAGGAGATGTTGCATCATGGCCGCAAAAGCAAGTGCTGCGGTGATGTCTCGGGTTACTACGCCAAGGAGCATATTGCTGATGACAACCGCAAGGTCAAGACGCGCGAGTTTGTTGCTAGCGGCGCCGATCAAATGATCACCGTCTGCGCCGGTTGTTTTGAGCAATTTCATAAATATCCCCAATTGCACACCATCGATCTGATCGATGTGGTCTATAAGGCCTTTGCAACAGCACGCGCCGAGACTGCGGCTGAGAGCACACCATCGGATCTGGCCTGGGAAAACATGACACCAGTCAGCAAGGAGAGCAAATAATGTTTCAGATTCAGTGGCACGAAAGACTCTGCATCGACTGTTTGAAATGTGTCGATGTCTGCCCGCGTAACAACCTCACCGACTATCGTGGCATGCCGGCCCAGGCAAAAACCAACAGCTGCACCGGTTGCGGCTACTGCACCATGAGCTGCCCGTCGGGCTCGATCTATCACGTCACCCTGAATAAGGATTACTGGGGCTCCTGGAATCCGCAGCTGCGCAACCAGACCTTTCAGATGGCAAAGACCGGGAAATACGTGGTTGAAGGCAAGGGGAGCGACCGCACCTTCCTCAACTGGGACAATCTGATTTTTCTGCCCGGACAGCTGGCCAAGCCGCCTCTCTTGGATAATGAACCGGTCGACACCAGCGTCGTCATCGGACCACGCGCAAAAAAACCGATCCGCCTGGAGACCCCGATCATGATCGGGGCGATGAGTTTCGGTTCGATGTCGATCGAAGCCAAGACTGCGCTGGCCATCGGTGCAACGGCCGCTGGTTCGATCAGCAACACTGGCGAGGGCGGTATCCATCCCGAAGAACGCAAACACGCCAATTACCTGACCCTGCAATACAGTACCGGCCGTTTCGGCGTCGCCAGTGATGACCTGAAACGAGCAGACATGATCGAAATCAAGCTTGGCCAAGGAGCAAAACCAGGTCTGGGGGGGCATCTGCTCGCCGACAAGATCACCCCGGAGATCGCCCAGGTACGTAACCTGATCGAACCGGGTGCGCGCTTCCGACCGGGCGAGAATGCCATCAGCCCCTCGCGACATCTGGACATTCATGATATGGCCGGCTGGAAAAAGCGGGTCGAAGAATTGCGGGAGGCGACCGGCGGCGTGCCGATCGCGATGAAGATCGCCGGGGGCCGAGTTGAACAAGACCTGGAATTGCTCCTGCAGGCCGATCCTGACGTGATCGTCATTGATGGCGGCGAGGGCGGAACAGGCGCTGCACCGACCATCGCCAAGGATCATGCCGGTCTACCGCTGATCTACCTGCTAAAGCGGACGGTTGCTTTTCTTGAGCAAAAAGGCGTCCGCGAGCGCTATACCCTGATAGCGGCCGGTGGGTTGAAGGGACCGGCCGATTTTGCCAAGGCGTTGGCGCTGGGAGCTGATGCCGTTTATAGTTCCGGCTGGCTGAAATTCGGCCTCGGCTGCGTCTACTGTCGTTGCTGCGAGACCGGCAAATGCCCAACCGGTATCACCACTCAGGATCCGACCCTGCGCAAAAGACTGGTAGTGGATCAGCGCGGACAAGAGATCACCAATCTACTCAAAGCCGGAACCAACGAGTTAGCCAAACTCTGCCGTATGTGCGGCGTGTCGAGCTTGGAAAAACTAGACAAGAGCTGTCTGCGGGCCCTCTCCGAAGAGATGGGCAAAGCCGCTGATATAACCATGGCCTACCAAGTCGACAAGGGGTGAACTATATGAATGCGTCCGATCTGTTTGTCAACGCACTGGAAAACGAAGGGGTCGAAGTCATCTACGGGGTGCCGGGAGAGGAAAACCTAGATTTCCTCGAAGCGCTGCGCAAATCGAGCATCAAGTTAATTCTCAACCGCCATGAACAGGGGGCTGCATTTATGGCCGCCACCTACGGTCGCTTGACGGGCAAGCCCGGAGTCTGTCTGGCAACCCTTGGGCCAGGAGCTACGAACCTTGTTACTGGCGCGGCCTACGCGCAACTCGGGGCCTTCCCGATGGTCATGATTACCGGGCAAAAACCGATTAAGGCGAGTAAACAGGGACAATTCCAGATTCTTGATGTCGTCGAAATGATGCGCCCCTTGACCAAATACACCAGACAGATCGTCAATGTCGACCTGATCCCGAGTATCGTCCGCGAAGCCTTTCGGTTGGCAAAGGAGGAACGACCAGGGGCTGTCCATCTGGAGTTGCCGGAAGATATCGCCCGCGAAACGGTGGATAAAACCACTACTCCGGTCTTTCAAATTGCGCTAACACGTCGTCCTAATGCTGATGAGGGTGTTGTTCAGCAGGCGGCTGAAATGATCCGGGCAGCGAAGTTCCCCTTACTGTTGATCGGAGCGGGCGCAAACCGCAACCTGGTGCGAAGTGCCTTAAGTCGATTCGTATCTGTAACCGGGATCTATTTTTTTAATACTCAGATGGGTAAGGGCGTAGTGAACGAAAATAATCCGCAGTGTTTAGGGACTGCTGCTCTTTCGGATAATGACTATATCCATTGCGCCATCGATCGCTCGGATCTGGTTATCAATGTCGGACACGATGTAGTTGAAAAACCACCATTTTTCATGGAGCATGGCGGAAAAAAAGTAATTCACATCAACTTCAAGACGGCAAGCGTTGACAATGTGTACTTCCCACAGCTTGGTGTGATTGGTGACATCGCTGAAAGTATCACACGTTTAACCGATTTAGTTGGACCGCTTGGGCAGGATTGTCCCTACTTTCAATCAATCAAAAAAGAGCTGGACCTGCACCTGCTCGGCGGGACTGATGACGGAAGTTTTCCAGTGAAGCCGCAACGATTTGTCGCCGACGTGCGGAAGGTGATGCCTTCCGACGGGGTTATTGCGTTAGATAACGGGGTCTATAAAATCTGGTTTGCACGTAACTATCGTGCCGCTGAGCCAAATACCGTGCTGCTCGACAATGCACTTGCCACTATGGGGGCCGGGTTGCCATCGGCGATGGAGGTTGCCAGGCTCTATCCCGAACGCCGGGTGATGGCAATCTGCGGTGACGGGGGCTTTATGATGAACAGTCAGGAGATGGAGACCGCAGTTCGACTAAATTTGAACCTGGTTGTTCTGGTCCTTGATGATAGTTCTTTCGGCATGATCCGCTGGAAACAGTACGGTATGGGTTACCCCGATTTTGGTCTGGAATTCAACAACCCAGATTTTGTCATGTACGCACAGAGTTACGGTGCCAAAGGACATCGCCCAGAGAAAACGGAGGAGTTTGCCCCCTTACTGGAACGCTGCTTTGTTGAAGGAGGTGTCCATCTGATCGCCCTGGCGGTTGATTACTCGGAGAATAACAAGGTGTTGGTCGATGAACTCAAGGCAAAGGTATGCCTGCTATGACCCCTGAAGCGAGCCAAAAAACAACAGAAACACTTGACGTCTCCTCCCCCTTCGATGGCAGTTTGATCAAAACCCTGCCGTTTCAAACTACGGATGAAGCTGAGCAGATGTTGGAGACGGCATCCAGATTATTTCACGACCGGGATAGCTGGCTGGAGCATGATCAGCGCATTGCTATTTTGCAGAAACTGTCCAGTCTGGTTGCCGCTGAAACCGAGGACTTTGCTCTACTGATAGCCCGAGAAGGTGGCAAGCCGTTGACGGATGCCAGGATTGAGGTAACGCGTGCTGTTGATGGCATCGCTCTGGCTGCTAAAGAGCTGCTAAACGTCATGCGCGGCGAAGAGATCCCTATGGGCCACACCGAGGCCACCCGAGGCCGCACCGCTTTTACCAGCTGCGAGCCGATCGGCGTTGTTCTGGCGATCAGCGCCTTCAATCACCCCCTGAACCTGATCGTGCATCAGGTGATCCCGGCAGTGGCCGTCGGTTGCCCGGTGATTATCAAACCGGCCATGACCACTCCCTTGAGCTGCCTCCGCCTGTGCGAACTGCTAGCCGAAGCGGGACTCCCCGCTGGCTGGTGTCAGCCGATTATCTGCGACAATTCTGTCGCCGAGAAACTGGTCACCGATCAGCGTCTGGCCTTTTTGACCTTTATCGGTTCGGCCAAGGTTGGTTGGACTCTACGCAGCAAACTGGCCCCGGGCGTGCGTTGCGCCCTGGAACACGGCGGTGCCGCGCCGGTTATTGTAGATGAAACCGTTGATCTGGAAAGCGTTATTCCGTCGTTGCTCAAAGGTGGCTTCTATCACGCCGGGCAGGTCTGTGTTTCGGTCCAGCGCGTCTTTGTCGCCCAGACCATTGCTCGTGATCTGGCTGAACGACTTGCGGCAGGAGCAGCATTGCTGAAAGTTGGAGATCCGAGTTTGGTAGAAACCGAAGTCGGGCCACTGATACTGCCGCGCGAGGTTGATCGGGTTCAGACCTGGGTTGAGCATGCTATTGCCAGTGGCGCAGAGCTGCTCGCTGGTGGAGAGTCAATCGGAGAAACCTTATATCAACCTACGGTTTTGTTTGATCCCGACCCCGACTCAATGGTTTCGACCGCGGAAATCTTTGGGCCGGTAATTTGCGTTTATCCATATCGGGATCGACTGGACGCTATCCGACGGGCAAATAGTCTGGATGTGGCCTTTCAAGCGGCGGTCTACACCGAAGACCTGACGATAGCTCTTGACACAGTGAAGCGCCTGGATGCATCAGCGGTCATGGTGAACGACCACTCCGCCTTTCGCGTTGATTGGATGCCGTTTGCTGGACGTCGTTCGTCTGGCTATGGCGTTGGTGGCATTGGCTACACAATGCAGGATATGGTTCAAACCAAGATGACAGTGATAAAAACCTCATAATAGTACGATTCAAGGTCTTCAAAGCTGTCAGCAAGGACGGGGAATATACGCTGTGAATATTTTGCATGGGACGGGACAAAGACTGGCGCGGCACCTTTCCGAACCACGAGCGGAAAACGCCGAAGTTTCGACCAGCCCTCCAGCAAAACTCTCCGCCTCACTCAAGGCCGGTGATGTCCTGCTGATTGCTGGCAATAGTCGTTTCAGCACAGCGATAAAGTACCTCACGCAATCAAGTTGGTCGCATGCAACCCTGTATGTCGGGGATACTTTGGGCCCTGCAAACGAAGAGGGCGAGGCACAGGTCCTGATCGAAGCAGATATCAACGAGGGGATTCGTGCGGTCCCTTTAAGTGATTATTCTGGAAGTCACACCCGCATCTGCCGACCGGTGGGCCTTTCAGAGAACCAAATCAAAAGTCTGTGTGATTACGCTATTACCCGAATCGGGCAACGTTATGATTTGAAGAATATTATCGATCTTGCCCGCTATCTGATCCCCATCCCGCTACTACCAACCCGTTGGCGACGGAGGTTACTGGCGTTAGGAAGCGGAGATCCGACTCGGGCGATCTGTTCATCGTTGATTGCGCAGGCATTTCAATCTGTCGGCTACCCGATATTGCCCGAAATTAATATCGAAAAATCAACAGACCCTGATTGCAAAAAATGCTATCAGGAGACTCTTCACATCAGGCATCACAGTCTGTTTACCCCACGCGATTTTGACGTGTCACCCTATTTTCAGATTATAAAACCGACCATTGAAAAAGGCTTCGATCCGTCCTCACTCAAGTGGGAGAAAATGACTGAACTATAAACTGAGCCATTGTCAGAGGTCCTGTTGTGATGACCGTGCTTTAACGAAACCAGAGGGAAAGGAAGGGCACATAGGTAATGATCAGAACCGAGGCCAGCAGCAACAGAAAGAACGGCCAGGTCGACCTATAGAGGGTCAGTATCGGCTCATCAAAGCGGTAACTGGCGATAAACAGGTTGAGCCCGACAGGTGGGGTGATGTAACCGATCTGCATATTGGCAAGAAAAATGATCCCCAGATGGAGTGGATCGATTCCGTAGCTGAGGGCGACTGGCAGAATCAGCGGCACCACCAGCACAAGCGCAGAAAAGATATCGAGGATCGCGCCGAGGAGTAAGAGAAAGATATTCAGGAGCAGCAGAAACGTCAGGCGCCCTTCAACATGGGATTGGACATATTCAAAGAGTTTGGCAGGAATTTCAGCGTCGATCATATAACTGGTTGATGCCAGGGAAACGCCGAGGATCAACAAGATACCGCCGACCAGCACCATCGACTGACGCATGATAACCGGTACTTGACGAAAAGAGATCTCGCGCAGGATGAAGACTTCAACAAGCAGCACGTAACAGGCGGTCACTGCTGCTGCCTCGCTGACAGCAAAATAACCGCTGTAAATCCCACCTAAAACCACAAACGGCAGAGGCAACTCCCAGATCGACTCGCGCAGAGAGCGTCTGATCTCTGCAAAAGTGACCTTGCCACCCAATTTCTTACCGCGACGTTTGTAGACAACGTAGCCGCTCAGAAGCACCAGCATCAAAACCCCGGGCAAGGCTCCGGCGAGGAACAGCTCATTAAGTTTGACAGAGATATTTCCACCGGCCTGCTGTGCAACGATTCCATAAAGGATGAGAGGTAACGAGGGAGCAAAGAGCAATCCGAGACTTCCTGAGGTCGTGATCAAACCGAGATTAAAGTTTTTCTCGTAACCGGCTTGTTCGAGTGCCGGATAAAGAATGGCACCAAGGGCAATAATGGTGATTCCCGAGGCACCAGTAAATGCCGTAAAAAAAGCACAGGCGATCAGGGCAACAACGCCAAGACCTCCAGGAAACCATCCCAGAAAAGCTTTGGACAGGCGCATCAGTCGCCCGGGCGCTCCGCTCTCACCAAGCAGATAACCCGAAAAAGTAAAGAGGGGAATAGCCAACAGCACCGGCATTTCTGCCAGTCGATAGAGCTCGATCGCCATAACGGTTAAATCGATCTCGCTGGAATAAAACCCCCACATCGCTCCGGCTGCAATAATCGCAAAGAGCGGCGCACCGAACAGGGCAATAACAACAAGTAGCGCGCTCATACGACCTCTTCCGGCAGTGGATAAATAGTCCGTCGCAGATGTCCAAGATAGCGAAAGCTCATCATCCCGAAGCCGATCGGCAGGATCGTCTCAAACCACCAGGCAGGCAAACCGGTCAGAACTGTGGTCTGATATTGATGCTCCATCTGTACAAATTTAAATGAATAGAAAGCGAGCATGCCACAAACAACAGCGGTGAAAAGGTGCAAACATATCTGGACCGGAAATTTAAATTTGTCCGGTAAAAAGCGTAGCAACAGATCAATAGCGACGTGACGATTATCGCGACTGGCCGCCATGGCACCAAGTAACGCAAGCCACAGAACCATCAGGCGCAAAAGTTCATCCGCCCAAATCATACCGCCACCAATAAAATTTCGCTGCACGATCTGCCAGCCGGCCAGCAGAATCATAAACGTCAGCAGTGCAGCCAGAAAAATATCCTCTATGCACCGACCGAGAATGTCGAGCCGTTTCAGCTGAGAACCAATACTCACGGTTGCGCCTTGTTTTGGCTGCGATACTGTTGGAGCAACGCTTTGACTTCGGCATAATACTTCGCACTAAAGAGGCCGTCTGCGGCACGATTTGCAAGTTCGGCCTCTGCCGTTGCCCGCATCTGTGCCAGATTCTGTATCGGCTTTTCCTCGATGAGCCCCTGATTACGCAAGGCCTCTGCAGCCTGTGCGTTCTCTACCCTGTTCTCCTTGTCGAGGTTCTGATAGATACTTTCAAACACCTCACGTACCACCTGCTGATCAGCAGCAGAGATCTTTTTCATCACACGGGTGTCAACCACCAGCATTGCGTAGATATAGGAGAGCGGCGTCGGACTGAAATATTTCACCTGGGTATGCCATTGAAAGGCGATCGCAGCCAACGGAGAAGAGCCGATCACGTCGATCAGGCCGGTCTGCAGACCGGTCAGGACGTCGGTCAGCGGTAAAGTGACCGGCGTCAGCCCGTTGGCCTCCATCGCCGCGTAACTCGGCAGGTCCCCTTCTGGAACCCAGACTTTCTTCCCCTTGAGATCATCAAGGGTTGCAATTGGCTGTTGCGAAAACATCAGCGCCATTCCGCCTTCAGCGAAACCGAAGCAGACAAAACCCTTTTTCTCCAGGCCTTTTTTGAGAACAGTGTCCATGTGGGCCCGAACAAAGTCGACTTCAGCAAGAGAATTGAACAACATTGGCAGGCTGTAGAGGCTCAGATCAGAATAGACCGTGGCCATGGCACCGCTGGTCAACGCGCCTCCCTGTAGCTGGCCGATACGTATCTTGCGTATCACAGATTTTTCATTCCCCATGACGCCGCCACCATAGAGCTTGATCTTGACCCGTCCTGAAGTTTTTTCTGCGACTTCAGCGGCGCCTTTGCGCATCTGAACCATCCAGCTAGATCCCTCTGGGGCAACGGTCGCCAGTTTGAGAGTCAAAGCTCCAGCCGACAGCGGTAACAGTAGCAGAAGAAATACAGCAACAAATATACGGTACATTTCAGTCAATCTCCGTTTCTTTAGAAAAAGTCCGCTCCGGACGCCAGAAGTTCGCGTGCTTCACGTTGAGCCAAAGTATTAAGCAAGGTCAAGCCGGGCTTAACCGGATCGGCGGCCAACACTTCGTTCAATAAACGATCATGTAACTCCTGATCATAGAGTCCACGCGCATAATGACGGGCGAAAGCAACCTTGATCGTCAGATCATCGGGAGCAAGTCGCATCGCCTGCTCGAAATTACGCCGACCCTCCTCCGGCTTACCGCCATACATCTTCGGCCGCAAGGTCTGTAATATCGCCTGATAGAGGTACAATTGTGAGCTGCCTCCGCCCTCTTCATGATGCAGCAGATAGCCGATCAGCGTTTCGAGCTGCGGCAGGCGCGCCAGTTCGTTCCAGTCGTCGGCGTGATGCTTCAGGTAGACCAGCCAACTCTGCAGATAGACGATACGCAGCGCCGGCTTTAGTTCCGAGAATTCCGCCATTTTGGTAACAAAGGGTTCGAAGGCGAGCTGCGACAATCCGCAGAGTTGATCCTCTTCACTGCAGATTGCGCGGTTGGCGTAAGAAAAAGAACGTTCGCTGAGACGTTTTGAACGGGCCTTATCCTTAACAAACAGATCACCGAACAGGGCATACAGACCGGCGGCATCACGCAAATAATCGGCATCATCGGGGTCTGATTCGATCAGACTGTCGAACAGCAGCAGGTAGGCCGGTGCGGCCTCGGCAATGGTTTCAGGGTCGGTCTGATTCAGGGTCGCCTGCGCCATATGCTGCGGCATCCTGCTCAGTCCACAACCCGACAGCAGCAAGACGATTAATGTTAATAGGTAATACATTTGATCCCTCTTTACAACATTGAGATTTAAATCTGTTCAATCCGCCAGCAGTTGTGGATGCGTGGGTTGCGTGCGAAATCGAGCGGCAGGGTGCGATCGCTGATCTCTTCAATCTTCAACCCAGACAACTGATCGGCTGCCATCTTGAAACTGCGTAGATTATTCGAAAAGATCAGGATCCCTTGCGGCGCCAACATCGCGCTGACTCGCTGCAGGATATTAACATGATCACGTTGAATGTCGAAGGTTCCATCCATCCCCTTCGAATTGGAAAAAGAGGGCGGATCGAGAAAGATCAAATCATACTGCGCCTGGGACTGATCCAGCCAGGCCATACAATCGACCTGCACCATCCGGTGTTGCTCGCCCTCGAAGCCGTTCAAGCGCATATTTTTCTTCGCCCACTCAAGGTAGGTACGCGACATGTCGACCGTGGTGGTTTCAATCGCGCCACCGGCGGCGGCATACACACTGGCAGTTCCAGTATAGGCAAAAAGGTTGAGAAACCGCTTCCCCATGGCCAGCGACCGCAACAGCTGGCGGGTCGGACGATGATCCAGAAACAGACCGGTATCGATATAGTCACTCAGGTTGACCAGAAACTGCAAATCCCCTTCCTTGACCTGTTTGAGTTCTCCGCGTCGATCCTGGCGTTGATACTGACTTATCCCCTTCTGGCGCACGCGCTGCTTGACATGCAGTGCGCCGCTGGGCAGGTCGAGGACCTGCATCACTGCGCTTGCTGCATCACGCATCCGGCGCTCGGCCTTTTGCTCGGGGATATCCTTGGGTGCCTGGTATTCCTGAAGATGGACCTCATCGCCATAGAGATCGATTGCCAGATTAAATTCTGGCAGATCGGCATCATAAAGCCGATAACAATCGATTTGCTCAGTCTTGACCCAACGAGCCAATTTTTTACGGTTTTTTCGTAATCGATTGGCGAGCATTTCGGCTTCATCAGATAGCCGGCGCGCAACAGGACGACCGGCGCCATCTGCCAGCGATTTCCAGCGATTGGTTTCATTCAGTTCAAAATGGAGCAGCTGACACTTCAGCGCACCATTGTAAAGCGGCGTACGGCGGTGAGCGCGGAGCCCGATGGCCCGTCCGAGTTCAACCTCGCTGGTGATAACACCCGCCTGCCAGCCGGAGAACTGAATCATCTTTTCGCCGAGACGGTTATAAAGTGGTGGCAGTTCAGACAGTTCGCCCAGACGTTCACCATAGGGTGGGTTAGTAACCAGGAGCCCGGCGTTGCCAGCTGGCGGCTCGACCATCTCCATCTCACGCCGTTCAAAATGAAGCCAACGGTCAACGCCCGCAGCACGCGCATGTTCCCAGGCCTGACGGATCGCTCGGGTATTTTCATCATAACCGACAATCGTTGGCTGTTTACGTTCCAACCCGGCCGACTTACGTTCTGCAGCCTCTTTCAGCAGATCGTCCCAGTGCTGACCATCAAACTGCTTCCAGCCCAGAAATCCGTAATAATCGCGTTTCAACCCGGGAGCACAATCGGAGGCAATCAACGCCGCCTCAAGGGGTAAGGTCCCCGAGCCGCACATCGGGTCAACAAAGGCTCCGCCAGCGGCATGGATCTCCGGCCAATTGCAACTGAGCAGAATGGCCGCTGCCAGATTTTCCTTCAGCGGCGCACTCAAACCATCGCTGCGATAACCACGTTTATGCAAGCTGGATCCACTGAGATCGACGCTTAAGGTCGCACGATTTCTGAACAGGTAAAGATTCAGGCGCAAGTCAGGCTGCAGCGCATCAATATTCGGCCGTTCTCCGCAACGATCACGAAATTGATCGACCACCGCATCCTTGACGCGCAGCAGGGCATAGCGTGAATGATCGATTTTTGATTGTGAAACATGAGCATCAACAGCGAGGCTGCTGCTGACATCCAAATGTCGCCGCCAATCGATCTGCAGGACCCCTTCATAGAGTTGATCGGTGTCATTCGCTTCAAACTCTGCTATCGGCGCAAGAATACGACTGGCTAAACGTGACCAGAGGCAAGCCTGCAAAGCGACCTTGAGTGGTCCGGTAAAATGAACACCCCCAATCGCTTCAACGATCTCCTGGGCACCGAAAGAGCTCAGCTCAGTAGCCAGCAGGGGTTCGAGACCGCGTGCAGCGGTGGCAAAATAAGCATTTTCCGACATTATTTATATTTCTCTTTGTAATACGCAACAGCGATCCATAGAGACCGGTGCGTCATAAAATTCAGATGCGTTTCAGTTCCAAAGCTTGCTCCGGATGGGCTCTGTTGAAGGCAGAGAGCGCGTCCTCGCCTGACAACACCGATATCGCACTGCGATTCTCCCCTGCCAGCCAGCGAGTTGCAACCGCGACCAACTGCACACGCTCGACCGCAACTAACTGCTGACGCATCTGGTTGCGCATCTCCAGGGTCATCCCCTGCCTGCGGTTGGCAAATTCGCGTGCACCATTACCTGCTGGCGATAGCGGTTTATCGAGATCACTGAAGACGCCGAGAATCGCTTCTTTAACCGACTGATCACTGAACCCTCCACCGATAACCCAGTCAATAGCATCATCGTAAACCTGAAGAGTCCGTTCAAGATGGGGATCACGATAAGACAAGAGAGAAAAGAGCCCTGCCTCGGAATTATAGCCAGCCAGACCACCATAGGCACCCCCTTTTTCCCGGATCTCGCGATGCAGATATTCAGCGCGTAGCAGTTTGGCCAGTACGGTCAGCGCGGCACTGTCAGGGTGAGTGTAAGCCGGGGCGGCAAAAACCCGGGTGACAAAGCTGACCGGTACCGAAAAAATCCAGCCCTGGCGTTGCGAAACTTCACTTAATTGAGGACGTTCACAGGCCACACTCCCCTGTTCCGGGAGGCGCTGCAAGAGCTTTTCAAGCGGTTTCTGGAAAGCGGCAAACTGATCAGCGCTGGCGGTCAATGAGACCTGCAGCCCGCTACGCCTGAAGAGTAATTCGGCAATCTGCTGCAGTTTATCTGCCGTTGCCTGCAACTCATCATCTGTCTGCGCAGCCAGTTTCTGAATCAAGCCTACCTGTTCCAGCCCTGACCAGAGCTCTCTCAGCCTCGCCGCAGGCGTCAAGTAGGCAGCGGCGGCACGCGCAGCATAAGAATGTCCGGACGATGGAACCGAATTAGCCAGCGAGATCCGCATCTGATCAAGCACCTGCCGAATACGTCCGATATCAGAGAAATCAACGCTGGTCAGAATTTCAGCGAGCAGTTCGCACAGCGGCGCAGCATTGCGTTCCAACGCCTTCGCTTTAACCTCGAAACTCGCGGTATATTGCAAGTTATCCTGTGGATCTTCCAGCAACGAGGTCCGTGCGCCTACGCCACCTGAAACCGCCTCAAGTTGCTGCGCCAGCTCGACATAAGTATAGTTTCCGGTGCCAACCTGAGTGAGTAATCCACTAAAAACTGGCAAGAGAGTCAGTAATTCGACAGACAGAGAGTCGATCGGAAGATTCAGCGAGATAAACCCGATGCCATTGGTCGGTTGATCACAGAGAGTCAATGGAACTCCAGCAAGCTGTTCCTCCCGCAAGATGACCTCTGGCTCGCACTTTTCGATATCGCTCAACTCCAGGGTCGGCAGACAGGATAGATCTTCTTCTTCCTCCTGAGACTGTTGCAGGGCTTTGGCCTGATCGATGATTTTCTGTTTTTGCACATCATCAAGACTGGCTGCCAGTTTGGCCAGCTTTTCAGCAAGAGCCTGATCTTCTCGTTCGCGCAGCTCTTGATCTGGTTCGAGCAACAGGGTCACACGGTGGGGATTGTCGATCAACCAGCGCCGCATCAGGTCTTGCAGATAAGGCCCTGCGTCGAGTTTTTTGCGTAACTCTAAGAGCTGTGCGTCAAAATCGAGCGCCGCCAGGGGCTCTCCACCATGTAACCAGGGGCCGAGCATCCGCATCAGCAGTAACAAACCATAAGGATAGCTGTCGCCGGTCACCTCACGATTGGAAAATTCGAGACGATGAATCGCCCCTTCGATCCGCTCGGGGGAGAATCCTTCGGTCGAGATGTTTTCCAGCGTCTCAAGAATCAACGCTTCAATCTGTGGTAGTTTGTCTGGATCCGTGCCCTGCAGCCCCGCCGCGAAACAGGTGGTCCGGTTATCATCCTGAAAACCGCTACCGGGGCAGAGATTGGCACCTAGCCCCGAGTCGATCAGCGCCTTATAGAGCGGCGTGGAGGGGTTTCCCAACAGCAGAGTGGCCAGCAACGACAGTCCCAGTCGTTCAACGCTTTCATCAATGTCGCAGGTCAGCCAGGCCAGTTGCACCATTGAGCGGCCTTCCAGATTTTCTCCGGCATCAAGCGGATATGACTCGCGCACCTGCTTCGGCGCAGCGAAGCGGATTTCGGGTGGCACCTCAGAATCCGGCTCAATTCTATCGAAACGATCAAGAGCCTGAACTGCAACTTTTTCGAGGAGCGCTGGTAAGTCCTGATCCCCGTAGCTGAAGCACCAGGCATTCGAAGGGTGGTAGTAGCGGGCATGAAAATCACGTAGCTGCTGCCAGCTAAGATCGGGGATGTCAGAAGGTTCACCGCCCGAGTTGTGATGATAGGTAGTGGTCGGATAAAGCGCACGCCCCAAACGGCGCGATATCAACGAAGAAGGATCGGACATTGCGCCCTTCATTTCGTTATACACAACACCCTTGTAGACCAACGGTGACTGTGGGTTCTCCATCTCCTCGAATTCGAGCCGGTGCCCCTCCTGCGAGAAGTCGCGCTCGCTCAGGTTGGGGAAGAAGGCGGCATCGAGATAGATCGACAGCAGATTATCGAAATCCTTATGATTCTGACTGGCGAAGGGATAAAGCGTCCAGTCACTGGCCGTCATGGCGTTCATGAAGGTATTGAGGCTGCGTTTGAGCATCGAAAAGAAGGGATCGCGGACCGGATAACGCTCCGAACCACAGAGCGCGGTATGTTCAAGAATATGCGCGACGCCGGTGGAATCATCAGGCGGGGTGCGAAAGGCCACACCGAACAGGCGATTACTGTCGGCACGTTCCAGGTGCATATAGCGGGCACCGGTCTTTTCATGGTGCAGGCGGATCATACGAGCCTGGATGCCGGCAATTTCGTCGACACGATCAACAACAAAACCGGACAATTTCTGCCCGGGGGAGTAAGTCTTCTTGCTCATAGATAAACCTTTTAGGCTGAGGCAGAGCCGAAAGAGCCCGCCCGTCTCCTTGCATCTTAACCGAGGAAGTATTAACTGACCAGTTATAGACGAGGAAAAGGCGCGGGGGAAGCGGAATTATCACGTTGATGCCCAGGTAGCTATAAAAATACAGGCACAATCACTGATTGAGACATACACCTGAACAAATAACACGATTATGTCTCAGATTTACCCCTGCCACCAAACAGTAGCTGTCTTCTTGTAAATTCAATTTAAATACGTCTGGGCACAGTTAAGATTTGTCGCGAATGAAATATTTTTCAATCTTTAAAAGATTAGGAGAATTGGAAAATGTAAACCATTTTTTTAGCGAATTGTCCCATTTAGCACCAAGTGCCTTCGCTTCGTCTTTGCGGCCAAAAGGAACACTCAGATAAACTTTCTGACCGTAATATTTTTCGTGCATTTGGTCATAATAATACTCATATCCCCTCATTTCTGGGACAGCTCGCAAATCAAAGGTTTCCATCGGCTTAGTACCGATGATCCTTCTTCTTATTGATTGAAATTCTATTTTAGAGAATTGATCCCCATCTTCACGAAACAGAAATAGACTAGCTGAGAAGGCGGGATCATTTTTTGAGATTGCCTCGAACGGCACACCATTGCATATGCCTGCAGCAACTACCACTTTTCGAACTTCACACTCATCCATAGGGTATTTCATGAGATACTGAGTGATCTGGTTAAAATAAATAATATCTGGAGACAACAAAGAAACTATCCTTTTTCCTGATGATCGCATTAGCCGCCAAATGATTGTTACTGACTGGTCCCCTACTCTTTCGTCAATCCAATAGGTTGTCAGGGGCCATGGCGACATCCGCCATTTAGACTTTACGTATGCCCACCTTGGAGAGCAGTCGGCCAGAGGCGACATTCACCTTGCTGTTTCTATCTAAGAAGCGAAATACTGGCGGTTTGCGGGTTCCGATACTATTCAACAATCTGGATATCTCCGGATTATCGTCCAACCTAAGCCCAATCTGGAGGGCACTGACAGCAGACTTCCTGATGCCAGCCAGAAGATAGATGCGTCCCAGTGCCAGACAGATATCTGAACTGCATGGATCTTTCTGCCTCGCCTCATTGCATAGGGAAATACCTTGTCTGAATTTGTTATTCTCTCTAGCCAGACAATAGCCATACCAAGCCTTAGCCTCCGGGAAACTAGAGACATTGACAGAGCTGCTCAATAGTTTCAGCCCCCGTAAAGTATTGCCCTGCTTGGTTTCTTTGATCCCTTCCAGGATCTGCTTAAAATTCAATATTGTCATTTTAATCAACTCTCCTTCTTATACTTAGTCAATTAAATTCGGTGATTCCTCAGATCACATGCCCGAGACGGTGTCGCATGTCTCCACTTTTAAATTTTGCTACAAGCGGTGCTATCCTCTATTTACTAATTTGCGGTATAAGCGCCCTAAAGATCAACCTCCCGCGCGGCCTAGAGAGTTTTTGTCTTCCGTTACCTGTCAAAATTTCCAGTTATTTTCTACGGTTGAATTTAATCTTGTAGACCAAAAAAAATATTCCATGTGGGTAGACGGCCACTGACATAGTTGATCTTGGGTTGAAATGATCCCGAGAAACGGGCGCGCGGATTAACTGAGAAAGGAGCACTGATCCTTTGTTTCGCACATCTTGCCATTGAGTTGGGCTTTTCTTTACCATTTACCTGAAGCTTGGGGGCCACAACTACTTAAGTAATTTCCCAATCAGTTCATGGTATTTCTTCTCGATAACGTGACGCTTCTTCTTCAGGGTATTGGTCAGCTCTTCGCCCGGTTTGAACTCGCCTTCAAGGAAGGCGATATTCTGCAGTTTTTCAAAAGGCTTAAAACCTTTTTTACTATGCAGCAGGCGATTCATTTCAGCGCGGACCTTTTCAAGAACCTGATGGTTCCCACGCAACTGTTCTGTACTTTCGATGATGAGATTCAGGCGACTGGCAGCAAACTCGCGCAACTTGTCGAAATCTGGAACAACCAGTGCTCCCAAGCCTTTTTTATCCTGCCCAACCAACACAGCGTCATTGACAAAGGGGAGTCGTGTGATCGTCGATTCGATCCGACTAGGATCAACATTCTCACCACTGGCCAACACAATGATCTCCTTGGAACGACCGGTGAGCACCAGTTCGCCACGCAGGGTTAACTTACCGAGATCACCAGTGCGGAAGAAACCATCTGGAGTAAATGCCTTACGATCCTCTTCTTCATTTTCCTCATAACCGGTAAAGAGCTGATCGCCGCGCATTTGAATCTCCCCCTCAACCCCAATCGCGACCGGCTCTCCTTGCTCATCGGTAATGCGTAGCTCAGTCCCCTCAACCGGCAGTCCCAGGGTATTAAAGGTTTCACAGTTGAGTGCCCGGCCAGCAATTGCCGGAGCGCATTCGGTCATGCCATAGGCATTGACGATACGGATACCGATAGCATCGATCCACTCATCCAGCCAGGGGGGCAGGCTGCCGCCACCGCTGATCGCCATGCGCAATTGTCCACCGAACTTCTGCTGAACCGCCTGCAGACGCGACTTGGCCAATCGATCGGGTAGGGCCAAGAGCAGCAAATAACCACAAGCACGCAGTTTACCCAGCCAACGCAACAAGAAAAATGATTTTTCAAAAACCGGCAACTGATCGCGCAGAATTCTGCGTTGACGATTCGCAGTGGTCGAGATCCCAACCAGAGCCCGAAAAATCCTGGCACGTCTGGGGTTCTCCTTTTCAAGTGTGTTGTTGACCCGCGCATGCAAAGACTCCCACAGCCGCGGTACTGTAGCGACCATGTCTGGCTGATATGCTTCCAGATCAGCTGCGAAGGTTTTAATCGTTGAATAGACCGTACAGCACCCCTGTGACAGGGCAACATACTCGACAGCCCGTTCGAAAATATGCCAGCTCGGCAGAATCGACACCCAGCGATCAGCCTCACGCAAATCGATCAGTTGCGGGATGTGACGCACATTGTACATGATATTGCGATGGCTTAAGCGCACCCCCTTGGGCACGCCAGTCGTTCCACTAGTGTAGATCAGTGTGAACAGATCGTCCTGTTGAATATGCAGGTGCCGTGCAGCGAACTCTTCAAGTTCGTTCTGGGTCAAGCTGCGATCTTCTAGCAGATCATTATAGCTATAGACATGATTAAACCAACGGTGAGTCTTCTCCCCTTCGATCAAGAAGATGGCCTTTAGTTTCTTGTAGTTCTTCAACATCTCTTCGTGGGTTTTCAGCAGTACGCCGCTTTCGATCACCAGAAATTCACTTGAGGAATGATCGAGGATATATTCAAGTTCAATGGTCGGGGTATCACTACCGCGCGGTATGCTGACCGCTCCAAGCGCCACCAATGCCATGTCGGTAACAATCCAACCGTAGCGATTGTCGGACAACAACATCACCCGACTGCCCCTTTTTATCCCGCGCGCGGCAAACGCACGTGTCAAAACAACTACGTCTTCATAAAACTTCTCATAGCTGACGCTAAATTCACTCCCCGCCGCACGGTAAATAAATGCCGTCTTATCAGCATAGTTGCGGCGGCTGTTAAGGAGCATATCGAACAGAGTGCCGTAGTCGATATCGCTATATTTATGCATTTTACATCACCTTGAAAAGAAGTAGTTTTTCACTATTCATCTATCATAGGGGGCAAATGCCCTCCATGCAAGAACCCCATGCGTTCGCTGGCTCTTCAAATTAAATGACAACGACTAACGCCGCATACAATTTAGGTCTATAATGTTCTAACAAACACTGGAGAGACAATGTTATTACCTCACCGCGACACTATTCTGAGTATTATCGATGACCTCGCACATAATACCCTGCAAGGCAAGGTTCGCGCACTGCGGGTCGCCATGATCTGCCTGCTCGCTGGTGGCCACCTGCTGATAGAGGATATCCCCGGTTTGGGCAAGACCAGTCTGGCTCTGGCTCTTTCGAAGGTGCTTGGCCTCGGTTTCGGTCGCGTTCAGTGTACCAGCGACTTACTCCCATCTGACATCACCGGGCTCTCGATTTTCGATCGTGAAAAGAACAACTTTCGGTTTATTGAAGGACCTGTTTTCAACAATCTGGTTCTGCTTGACGAGGTCAACCGGGCGATGCCGAAGACCCAAAGCGCCATGTTAGAGGCGATGGAGGAGATGCGAGTCACCATTGAAGGGGTCACTTACAGCCTGCCACATCCCTTTATGGTGATCGCCACTCAAAACCCGGTGGAGCAAATCGGTACCTTCGCCCTGCCTGAATCGCAGCTCGACCGTTTTCTGGCCGCTACCGACATCGGTTATCCTCCTGCCGAACTTGAACAGCAGATCATTCAACGCGGTAGCGTGCGTCATCAAATCGACCAACTCACCCCCAAACTCGGCCGCACCCAAATTCTCGAAGCACGAGAAGCCGTTACCCAGATTCATCTGTCTCATAAAGTTGCCGCCTATATTTACAATCTTATCGATGCGAGCCGTAGTCATCCCATGGTGCAATCCGGCATCTCGACCCGTGGAGGTATTAACCTGGCCGATGCTGCGCGGGCCGAGGCTTATCTGAATGGCCGTGATTATGTCGCGCCCGAAGATGTTCAGGCAACCGCACTGGTCGTCACCGCTCACCGGCTGATCCTTAAAGTCGAGCATGAACATCAGAACAAGAAGGAGATTGTCAGATCGCTGCTACAAAATCTGGCCGTTCCTATGGCCTGAAACTTACTCGTGCCGGAATGGTTTACATCGGCATGACCCTGCTGCTCGGTTTTGCTGCGGTCAACACTGGCAACAACCTGCTCTACCTGCTGGTTTCTGCCTTACTTGGGTTCATGGCGGTCTCCGGGTGGCTTGGGCAACAGAACCTGCGCAACCTGAGTCTGAGTTTGACCCTGCCACATGAGATTTTTGTCGGTCAGCCAACTCTGATCGGAGTCAGAGTTCAGAACCAGCGACGCCGCCTGCCGGCTTTTTTGATCCGCGTGGGATTGGGCGTTGATGAGCCTCTTTTCCCGCAGATCGGTGCAGCCAGCCATGAAGAACGAACCATGCTTTTGAGCTTCTCCAAGCGTGGTCATCATCAGATCGACAGCCTCTGGATAAGCTCCTGTTTCCCGATCAACTTCTTTGTCCGTTCGCTTAGAGTTTCGCTCAACCAGACGTCGTTGTTTTCCCGCAGCCATTACCAGAACCTGCCCCAGCCGCTAACGGCTATAACGAACAACGTCAACATGCCGCCAGTTCCAGCAGCGGTGACAGTGGTGATCTGCGCAGCATCCACGACTACCAAGGGGGTGAACCCTTAAAATCTATCCATTGGAACCTCTCGGCGCGCCATAATAATTTCAAAGTCAAACAACACGAAGGCTTAGCCTCTCAACCGGTGGTTATCGACTTTGACCTACTCGGCGGTAACCTTGAGGATCGCATAGGTCGTGCAACCGGTCTGACCATCAATCAACTG
>JAJRQB010000012.1 GCA_024280485.1 Deltaproteobacteria bacterium | reverse complement strand
GAGGTAAGCAGGGTTGAAACGGGTTACCTGCCTCAGGCTTATTGAGAGAGAAGAATGAACAGGAGCCGTGTACGAGGCCCGTACGCACGGTTCTGTGAGAGGGATGAGATGAGCTGGTTGCTCATCTCATCCTACTCGATTCCAATGTCGGTAACATTTTGTAAAATTCTCAAATCTCATACCGTCTATGTAGCCATTTTTACGATTATTTCTTGCGTTAATCTATCAAACCCCTATAAAGTCGAATCCGGTCGACTTTATAGGGGTTTGATATGACAAATGGCAAGCGACAGCAGAATAAAGAGATCACGCGACGGGCAATCGTTAGTGCCGCCGTCGATCTTTTTAGCAGGAATGGATACGAGAAGACCAGTATTGAAGATCTGGCCAAAGCTGCTGGTATCGGCAAATCGACGGTTTATACCTACTTCAAGGCCAAAGAGGAAATATTCCTCGCCTTCTGTGATGAGGAATTCGAATACAGCTTCACTGCGCTACGCGACCGAGTCGATGCAGATGCTCCGCTGATCGAACAACTCCATACCCTTTTCATGTCGCAATATGAGTTCGTTACGAGTAATCGCGAATTTGGGCGTATTCTACTTCGCGAAATCCTTTTTCCTAAAACAGTTACCAGCCTCGCCAAACAATCTAATCAAAGATACCTCGATGCGCTCGGGGAGATCCTGACTCATGCTAAAGAGCGCGGTGAAATCAGACCGGAACTCGATAATTTCTTTCTTTCCGCCCATTTCTTCATGCTCTATCTCGGCGCGTTGTCAGGCCTCTATACCGGCTATGTCTCTACAACTGAGGAAGTAGGGGCGGGGTTGAGGATCCTGTTAAATCAAGCGCTGCAAGGAATCGCACTATGAAATACCTTGGAAGGTACTGTTTTATTCTGTTGTTGGTAGTCGCTACGCAATTTAGCGTGCCCGCTCTCATTGATGCAGCAGAAGTCCCCGTCTCACTCCAGTCGCTGCTGCTGCTTGGCCTGGAGGAAAATCTGGGATTACAGGCCGCACGTTTGGCAATACCTGCCTCACGTGAAGCGATCATTGTTGAAGAAGGCGAGTTTGATACTGAATTTTTTGCAAATAGTGATTATCTGGAGACGCAGACTCCCTACGCGTCTATCTTTACATCTGAGACCAGTATTGATGTTGCTAAACTCTCGGGAAGTGCTGGCCTGAGGAAGCGGTTTGCTATGGGGTTAAGCACGACACTTTCGCTCAACAGTAATCAGACGGATCAAAATCTGACTACTGAAACATTAAACCCCCAATATCAGACCAGTCTGTCTCTCGATTTGAACCAGCCGCTGTTACGTAACTCCGGTAGCGCGACAAACCTGTTGACCCTGAATCTAGCCAAGGGACAGAGCAGACAGGCTGACTACAGTTTTTTACAACAGGCACAGAATCTCGTTCTGGGTATCGAAATCGGTTATTACGATCTTCTATTGTCGCGTGCCACCGAGGTCTTGCGCAGAGAAGCCTGGCAATTGACCCAGGAGTTGTATGAAGGCAACCGTCGCAAGCTTGACGCTGGAGTTATCCCGATCTCTGAGGTTCTAGAAGCCGAAACGGCCCTGGCTGGTCGAGATTTGGACTACGTGCTTGCTCAGCAACAGCGTGAGGTTCAGGCGCACCGGTTGAATGGTCTTCTCAACAACAGTCTGCCCCCGTCACTCGCAGAACCTCAATCTGCAACAGTTGAAGATGGCGAACTCATCCTGCCCCGTAATGCATATTTTCCAAATGTCATGGATGCTCTGCGAAGTGCTGAGCAGAGTCGCCCTGATTTAATGATCGCTGCAATCGATATCGAAAATTCAGGATTGAGCCTGCTCGCCGCGCAAAACAGGGTCAAGCCAGAACTTGATCTTAATGTCCACTTGAGTACAGAGGGCCTTGCGGGGAGTGAACGTCCGACGGTAAACAGTCCCTTTCAGGGGAATTGGAGTGATTCTCTCTCGTCGATGATCTCTTCTGATGGCTACCAGTGGGGAGCCGGTTTGCGCTTCAGTTATCCATTAGGAAACCGCAGTCTTAAGTCCAGCGCCAAAGTAGCTCAGTATCAAAGCCGTCAGGCCCGATTGTCTCGCCGTGATTTGCTGTCACAGGTTGATGCTGAGTTACGCGAGCGCATAACCCAGGTTCAACGTCTGGGACAACTGGTGGATATATCAAGCCGTTTTCAGGGGTTGGCTGAAATCAGTTTCAAGCATGAGACCCGCAGGCTTGAGGAGGGTCTCTCCGATAGCTTCCGAGTCCTGACTTTTCAAGAGAAGATGATAACGACCAGGATCTCCCGGATTGCCGCCCTGGTCGAATATAATAAAAGTCTTGCCAGCCTCAGCTATGCGATGGGTACAAATCTTTTACGGCATGGCATCGTTGCAAACCTGGCGTCTAAGGAGATTCGTTTTGAAGAGAATTAACCTGTTGTCAATATTTATCGCACTGGTTTTCATTATGTCGGGCTGCACTCAGGATGAAAGTCAGATGGCGGCTGAAGTGGCTCCAGTAAAAGTAATTCGAGTTGAAAGTCTGCAGGTTGAACCGCGCGACCTCGTAGAAAATTTCACCCTGCCTGGCTCGCTCGAGGCTTGGAAGGACCTGATCCTTGCCGCTGAGATTGCCGGCCCGGTAGAACGTGTTGGGGCCGATGAAGGCGAGAGAGTGACGGCTGGTGAAGAGTTGGTGCGAATCGATACCCTGACCTTGCAGACAAATCTATCTAGCGCCCGCGCAAATTTTGAACTTCGGCAGAAAACTGAACGACGCTTGACACAGCTGATTCAGGAACAGCTTGTTAGTACGCAGGAGTATGAAAATGCCGCCGGCGCTCTCGATATTGCGGCCGCTTCGCTCCGTTCGGCCGAAGTCATGCTGGCCAAAGGAACTCTGAAGTCACCGATTGAAGGCCTGCTCGAGGAGCGGTACGTCGATCCAGGCGAATATGTCGGGCTGGGTGACCCTCTGGTTCGAATCGTTCAGATCGATCGTCTCAAGGTCAATGTCGACGTTCCGGAGAAAGATATTCAGTACCTGCTGAAAGGGGACAGCGTTACGATCGATGGTTCTGAAATCAACGGATGGGGTTATGGCTCTCTACAGGGAAAGATATTTCATGTTGGATACGTTGCAGACCTGCTGACCCGAACCTACCGAATCCAGATCGAAATAGTAAATCGCAATACAGCGCTCAGGCCCGGCATGATCGTTCGAACCAGATTTACCCGTCGTCAACTCAATCAAGTGCTGGTCGTACCTCTTTATGCGGTTGTTGATCGCGATGGCCAGAAATATCTTTTTATAAAGGACGATGATAATGCCCGACAGCAGAAGGTTTTATTGGGTGCGATCCTGAATGGCGAGGTTGTTGTACGCGAAGGATTG
Source organism: Deltaproteobacteria bacterium (assembly GCA_024280485.1). Classification (GTDB taxonomy): domain Bacteria; phylum Desulfobacterota; class Desulfuromonadia; order Desulfuromonadales; family Geopsychrobacteraceae; genus Geopsychrobacter. Next base: position 35,956 of record JAJRQB010000012.1, on the reverse strand, counting down.
CATGCCGGTGATGAGGTTGTGGTCAAAGGACAGCAACTATTGATCGACGGAGCCTTGATCCGCTCCGGGGAGAAGTAGTAATGCTGATATCAAATGCAGCGATTGCGCGCCGCAGCACCGTTCTTGCGTTGATGTTACTCATTCTGGTTACGGGTATCTACAGCTATATTGTTCTGCCTCGGGAATCGACGCCAGATATCACCATTCCGGTTGTGCTGGTTGTGACACCCTATGAAGGGGTGACGCCGGAGGATATCGAAAATCTGATCACCCATCCCCTAGAACGCAAACTGAAAGGTCTCAAAGACGTCGAGAAAATGAGCTCAGTAAGTGCCGAGGGTTCATCAATGATTACCATCGAATTCGTTCCTGATGTCGATATTGATAATGCTCTGCAGTGGGTGCGAGACAAGGTCGATCAAGCAAAAGGTGATCTACCGAAAGATCTGGAAAATGACCCCTCGATTCTTGAGATAAATCTGTCCGAGTTTCCGATACTGATGGTCTCGATCTCTGGTCAGGCTGACGAAACCGTACTGAAAAAAGTCGGTGAGGAACTTGAAAATCGCATTGAACAGATTTCTGGCGTGCTTGATGTTGTTCTGACCGGGGGACGTGAGCGGCAGATCCGTGTTGAGTTTGATCCTGACCGGCTTTTTTCCTACCGAATTTCACTGAGTGAAGTTATTCAGGCGATTCAAAAGGAGAATGTCAATATCCCCGGTGGCAGCATTGATATTGGGCAAGGTAAATACATGCTGCGAATCCCCGGTGAATTTACTGACCCCGATGAAATAGACAATCTGGTCCTGACGGAAAGGGGAGGCCGGCTGATCTATTTCAAGGATGTTGCGCAAATCGTCGATTCTTTCGAGGATCGTACCAGTATAGCCCGTATGAATGGCAAGCAGAGTGTCACCCTCGCAATTAAAAAAAGGACTGGCGCCAACATCATTGAGGTTGCCGATCAAGTTTTTGCACTGATTTCCTATGCAAAAAACGAACTACCGCCCGGTATTGATCTGTCTGTGACTTTAAACCAGTCGAAGGATATCCGCCGGATGGTGAACGAACTTGAGAACAACATTATCACCGGGCTGATTCTGGTTGTGGCTGTGCTCTTCCTGTTTCTCGGTTTGCGTAATTCATTTTTTGTTGCTCTTGCCATTCCGTTTTCGATGCTTTTGTCTTTTGCCGTCCTTCAACTCATGGGGATCACATTGAACATGGTGGTCCTCTTTAGCCTTATTCTGGCACTAGGGATGCTAGTCGACAATGCTATTGTGATTGTTGAAAATGTATATCGTCACATGCAGGAAGGGCTGTCTGGGGTCGAGGCGGCCAGGGTAGCCACGGCCGAAGTTGGCTGGCCGATAATCAGTTCCACCCTGACAACCCTTTGTGCTTTTTTTCCACTGACATTCTGGCCCGGTATCATGGGCGAGTTTATGAAGTACCTGCCATTAACCCTGATGATTACCCTGTCTGCTTCCCTTTTTGTTGCCCTGGTTATTAACCCGACCCTCTGTGGCCATTTCATGTCTATTGATAAAAGTGCAAATCTGGCAGAAAAAAAACCGACAAAAATCATCGATCTTTATAGCAAAATACTTGAATACGCTTTACACCACCGGTTGTTGGTTGTTTGTTCCTCCTTTCTTCTTCTTATAGGAATAGTCGCTGCCTATGGTGTGTTGGGTCATGGTGTTGAGCTCTTTCCCGAGATCGAACCGAATCGTGCCTTTGTTGAGATAAAAACTCCTGAAGGGACCAACCTCGAAGCCAGCAACGAACTGGCCCTGCAGGTTGAAAGTTTTGCTCTCAAGGAATCTGATATCCGTTATGTCATTACCGAGGTTGGTACCTCTGGAAGCGACCGGGGCGGTGGCGAAAGCGTCCAGTCAAATCTGAGTAAAATCTCCCTTGATTTTGTAGATCGCGATGAAAGGACAGAGGACTCCAGAGCTGTTCTGGATCGCTTACGGACGGTTGTTTCACCAATAGCTGGAGCCGAATTCAAGGTGGAACAACAGGAAGAGGGCCCACCAACAGGGCCACCGGTCAGTGTTGAAATCAGTGGTGAAAATATCCAAATTCTCGAAGAAGTGGTAGCAAACGTACGTAAACGGATCGAAGATGTTCATGGATTGGTCGACTTGAAGGACGATTTTTCCAAAGCCAAACCTGAAATTCGTATCGATGTTGATCGCGAAAAAGCCAGCCTGTTGAATTTATCGACGGCTGAAATCTCTGAGATGCTCAAGGCAGCGATAAGCGGTACCAAACTTGGAACCTACCGTGAGGGAGAGGATGAGTACGACATCATTGCTCGTATGCCTGAAGGGCGTAGGTCTTCGATTGCCGATATCGAGAACTTGCTGGTGCCGGCGATTGACGGATCGCCTGTCCCGCTTTCATCCGTCGCAACTATTCAGCTGGGGACCGGATTTGGATCGATCCGCCATATTGATCAGAAACGCGTAGTCACTATTACGGCTGACACCTTTGGCCGTAACAGTAACGAGGTCCTTAAGGAGGTCCAGCAACGTCTTGCAACACTCGAAATCCCGGCTGGTTATCTGATCAATTATTCAGGAGAGCAGGAGGAACAGCAGAAAGCGGTGGTGTTTCTGTCAAAGGCCTTCATTGGCGCAATTTTGTTGATTATGTTGGTGTTAATTACACAATTCAATTCAGTACTCCAGACCCTGATAGTCATGAGTTCTGTGGTTCTTTCGCTGACCGGTGTTTTTCTTGGTCTGATGATTACTGCGACTCCCTTCGGGATTATTATGACCGGTATTGGCGTAATATCACTGGCAGGAGTCGTGGTCAACAATGCCATTGTGTTGATCGATTATATTAATCAACTACTCAGAGAGGGAATGGAGTTAAATAATGCTCTTATTCGTGCCGGGGTTGTCAGATTTCGTCCTGTACTTTTGACCGCTGCCACAACAATCCTCGGGCTTCTGCCAATGGCTGTTGGCATCAGTTTTAACTTCAAAATACTGGCATGGGAAATAGGTGGTGAGTCTGCCGAGTGGTGGGGGCCGATGGCCGTCGCTGTGATTTTTGGTTTGGCGTTTGCCACAATATTGACGTTGGTTGTTGTTCCCGTTTTCTATTCATTGTTGATGGATATGAAACAACGCCTTTGGAAGCAGGCGCCCGGAGGCTAAATTAAAATCAGTTGACATTTTCTTGTGTCCTGTTTTGCTATTCAGGACAGCGTTTGGGGGAGAAAATGCATCTTTTTACAATTTTATTGTTTTTATTGATCTCGACAACACCAATTATGGCGTCTGATTTTGTCTTGAATGCTGATGGATCAGTTGCAGACTTATCTTCCGGTCTAGTTTGGCATGCCAGAAGTGCCAAAATGCTGTCAAGTCATGATGCCGTTGACTATTGTGGCCAATTGGGGACAGAAGGTTCTTACTCCTGGCGTTTACCTGCCCGCTCTGAACTTGTAGCACTCGGTAAAAACTTGCAGGAGGCCGTGCCTTCCGCTTACTGGGTAGCCAGTGATTCATTGACTGAGCAAGGAGTTTATTGTTTTGGCGATGGGGCATATTTTCAATTTCGTGAGCTTAATACCGCGGCTCTCGTTCGTTGTGTTAGTTAAAATCCTTTGGTTTCGGTGATAGAAGCGGTCAATGCATGGGTTTATTCCTGGCAAAATGGTGACATCGAAGCTTATTTGTCTTCCTATGATAGTAAGTTTCAGCCAAGCGCTAATATTCTCCATTCGGTTTGGGAGCAGCAGCGCCGGGAGAGGCTCTCTTCTTCGGTAGATATTTCAATCGATCTACAGGTAGAAGAGATCAATTCTCTGCCTGATCAAAGCGTGGATATTGTCTTTGTGCAAGAATATCGTTCTCTTCATTACCATGATCGGGTCCGTAAACGCCTTCACTTAAGACAGCAGCAGGGGCGGTGGCTTATTGCCAAAGAAGAGCAACTCTCGACCCTTCCTCAACAGTCTCTCTCGGCCACTTCAATTTATTAACAATATAAAGCTTCTTTTTTCTTGACCAGTCGTTGTTTCTTTGATAGAAAAACGCTCGCTCTTGGGGCGTCGCCAAGCGGTAAGGCACCAGATTTTGATTCTGGCATTCGCAGGTTCGATCCCTGCCGCCCCAGCCATTAAATACTAGAGCAGTTCGCTCTTAAATATTATTCGCCCTCCTGAGGGATGGCGGGAAAAGGATGGAGATTTTTCTCCATCCTTTTTTTGTCTTCAAAAAGATTAAAAATATTTATAAAACTGGTTGCGTTAGAGACTTTTTTTGTTTAAAATTCATTAGTAAGTTATTAATAGATCTCTACTGCCATGTAGATCAGGGAGGCCAGGATGTCCGTACCCCAGCCAATTCGCTCAGATTTCACTGCGGGATTTCAAATAAAATTTATTCTTGCAATGGTACTCGGTGCATTGTTGTCAACGCTTGCCATCTATTTTTACTTAGATCATGGATTGGGCGCTAATTATTTTGATGCTCTTGCAACCCTTTCAACTGTTGAAGCTGCTCTAACTTCCTCCCTGGTTATAACTTTCTGCCTGCAGCTGTTTTTGATCTTTATCTTGACGATCGGGCTCACGCTGTTTGTCAGCCATAAAATTGCTGGTCCCGTTTTTCGCTATGAGGATAGTTTGGCAAAAATTCTTGAGGGTGACTTGCGTACCGATGTGCGGACCCGTGATGGTGATCAGCTGAAATCGATGATCAATAGTATGAATCTCTGGCAAAACTCACTCCGTAATATTTATACCCAGGCCAACCTGCTTGAACGCGAACTTCTGTCACAGGTAAGCAGAGCTGATAGTTCTACAGCACATGAAACTTCAGAGTTGCTAGAATCTGTTGAGAAAATGTCCCGAATTCTTGCATCTGAATCTGATGCTATGGGGAGGGGTCATGAATAAACGGATAGCCGTTTTACTTGTCGTTATTGCCGGCATTGTTATGGCACTGACTGGCGCGATATCGGCGCGTTCAAATGAAGCCCATGATTTTTCTGGCCAATGCGAAACCTGCCACCTGACGAGTCCGCGCAAAGGGGGCAAAAATATTTTTACTATGGATATCGATACTCTCTGTGTCGAATGTCATGAAGTCGCAGTCATAAATTCGCATCCGACCAAGATGATTCCAAGCATGAATGTGCCAGGCTACTACTTCCTCGATTGGCAAGGTCGTGTAAATTGTGCGACTTGCCATGATCCACACGACAAAGATGTTAAGACAATGTTGCGATCAAAGGCACGTGGTCGCGACTTCTGTGAGACTTGTCATATCGGGGGCATCTTGCAGGGGCGTCATGTTGCAGCCTCTGGCATGGCTCACACGAAAAACTGGACGCCACCTTCTTCGAGTTCATTTGGACAAATTTTAGATCGTGTCAGTCTTGAGTGTCTTGTGTGTCATGAAGGCTCAGTAGGGCCTGCGGCAGACGTTCGGATAGGGCCGAGGTCTGCCGGACAAGCGCTATCATATGCAGGGCCAGGGTTTAGTCATCCCATAGGAATCGACTACGCTAAGGCTGCCGCTTATGATCGACAACTGCGGGCACTCGACGATCTCTCGCCCTTAGTCTCTCTTTACGAGGGTAAAGTTGGCTGTGCTTCCTGTCATAATCAGTTTTCTCATGAAGGTGACATGCTGGTATTCAGTAACCGTGGCAGTGCACTTTGTTTGGAATGTCATATCAAATAGCAACTCACCTCTTGATTGGAGGATATTTTAATGGGACGTCCAAGTCTAAGACGGCGTAAGTTCTTCATAAAAAAAGAATTTCAAGGCAAATTTATTGCGGCCTATACCATTGGTGTCATTGTCCTGGCCGGAGTGACGACTCTGGTTTTAAATAGCTGGTTGCACACTGTCGTTGATGAGCAACTCTACAGCTCGCACATGAAGGTCCAGCGAACCGGGGAACTGTTTCTTACCCCGCTCATACAAACAAATCTTTACGCCCTGCTGGCTGTTAGTCTGCTGGTTTTAGTTTTCTCAGTTGTTGTCTTCAGAAGGTTGAACAAGCATTTTTCACGTATGGATTTAGCTTTTAATGCGATGGCTGCTGGGGACTATCAAAGTTATGATCCCCCCTCCAGCCGATTTGAAGAAATAAACGCGATGATTGATCTGGTTCGCAAATCCCAGGACGACTACAGAGATCTCACCACTGTTTTATCGACTATTACCAAGGAGATCGGTTCTGCGGTCCAGTCAGGGTGTCCTCAGGACGAGATCAAGGCCTTGCATGACCGTCTCACCCGGGCAATTAATCAGGTGCAGCTCCCAGAAAGCGCTTAATCCTCTTCAAACAATTACTGAGAAGTGATTAAAGGAAGGTCTTACTTAGTTGAGACCTTCCTTTTGGTTTGCGTCGGTGTCAGTCAATCGGGTACATTCTTCCGAATTGAACACTAATTGATGGAGAAAAACGATGATTACTGAAGAAGGGCCTTTGGCTCCAGAATATAAATTCTATCTTCCCCCCGTTGGGCGCTATGTAACCGCTGGCGCTGACGAACACGAAATTTTGTTGCCGCAAATACCCTTGCCCCTGGAACTTACCACTGATACCGAACCATCAGATAAGCAGCTTGGTGTCAGTTTGTATAATTATTTACGGCGATTTCCTGACTGCCCACGCTGTGAGGACTATGCACAACTTTTGCAGGAAGCCTTTCCATACTATCTAACGGATATCGGTTCTCAAATTATTATGCTTGAGGCCAAAGATGTAGATTCACCGTATGTCCGGCGTAAAATTAGTTACCTGAAGATTCTTGTTTTGCTCAATCCTGAAAACCCACAATTATTACAAAAGCTGGGAGTCGCTTTTTTTGAGCTCGGTATGATTTATGTTGAGCTGATTCATGTCCGCCGTGAACTGAGTCATGCCGTAAATTTTTTACAGAGATCGATCAATATTGCTCCTCAGGATACGACAACCTTGAATGTTCTTGGTCAGATTTGTTATTTGATGGGAGATTATTCCGCAGTATTGCGCTATTGGCAGGGGGTTATTGATCAGATCCCTGATTGCGCAGCTCGAGAATTATTGCAACAACGCATTGGTAAAATTACAGCTGCTCAGCATCCTAAGCGTCCCCTGATCAATGATCTGGAGGCCATCGGGATCGCTACTGAACATTTTTCTGCCAAGGAATTTGATGCCGCAGCTGAAATTATGAATCGACTTGAAGAAGAAGCAGTAATTCCTGAGGAGTTGCCGAGTCCCGAGTTTTTCTATTTTCTCGGTTTATGCAGAGAGAAGAGTGGTGAATTTTCTGCAGCCTTTGAGGCTTATGGAAAGTCCCTTGAAATTGATCCGATGCATCAAGCATCATCTGACGCCATTGATCGAATAACATCAGATAGCACTAAATAATTCACCCTGGTCTTGTTGGTTGACATGCCGCTTAAATCGCAGTATATCAGGCGTGGTAAGACCTTTTAACAGCCTTCACTTCTGAAGGTCCAATCTGGAGGAACTCCATGAATCCGCTTGCTGCAGAGCTGAACGAACTGCTCGAAAAAAACAACCCTCATGTACTGGCTATGCTTTCCGACCTTGGTCGTAACCTTTTCTTTCCGAAGGGGATACTCAGCCAATCTGCTGAGGCCAAAGAGAAAGCACATAAATTCAATGCCACAATCGGTACCGCTACAGAAAACGGTGGCCCGATGTTTCTTCAGTGTATTCAGGATAAGCTCTCCGCTTTTAATCCGGCCGATATCTATCCTTATGCGCCGCCAGCCGGGAAGCCTCAGTTGCGTCAGTTGTGGCGTGAAAAAATGCTTAAAGAAAACCCTGCTCAGCAAGATAAGCATTTTAGTATGCCGATTGTCACTAACGCTTTGACTCACGGTTTGTCTATTATTGCTGACCTTTTCGTTGACGAAGGGGATCACCTCGTGCTGCCAGACATGATGTGGGGCAACTACAATCTGACTTTTGCCACGCGTCGCAAGGCTGAGATGCGTAAATTTAATACCTTCACGGAAGAGGGCGGCTTTGATGTCGCTTCCTTTAAGGCTTGTCTGAAGAAGACGGCAGATGAAAAAGGAAAAGCTGTCGTTATCCTTAACTTCCCCAATAACCCGAGCGGATATACGCCTACCGTTGCTGAAGGGGATGCTCTGGTTGCGGCGATTAAGGAACAAGCCGAGGCCGGCTGTAATATCGTTGTCGTGACTGATGACGCCTATTTCGGGCTTTTCTATGAGGATTCATTACAGGAATCTCTTTTTGGTAAGCTGGCCAATATCCACCCGCGTGTTTTCTCGATCAAGCTCGATGGCGCAACCAAGGAAGAATTCGTCTGGGGCTTTCGCACCGGATTTATTACCTTTGCCGACGGGACTCCCGGTGAAAGCAATGCAGTTCTGGCCGCGATTGAGAAGAAGGCACTCGGTATCATTCGAGGCACGATCTCGAACTGTCCACATCCATCGCAGACCTTCGTTATTGAGGCTCTCAAATCGCCTGATTTTGGTGCTCAAAAACAGCAAAAGTTTGAAGTTCTGAAGGGGAGGTCACTTAGAACAAAAGAAGTTCTGAATGATCCCCGTTTTGTTGATTCCTGGAGTTATTATCCATTCAACTCCGGTTACTTCATGTGTCTTAAGTTGAACCGGGTTGATGCCGAAACTCTGCGAGTCCACCTGCTTGACAAATATGGTGTAGGTGCCATTTCAATTGGTAAAACAGATCTGCGTATTGCCTTCTCCTGTATTGCAGAAGAAGATATTTCCGAACTGTTCGATCTGATCTACCAGGCAGAATGTGATCTGGCCTGAGTAAAACGCCAGGATCAAGAAACTTACGGCCTGCCTCGATGAGGCAGGCCGTTTTTTTTATTCCCTGCTATGCTATTTATTATGAAACTAGAACATCCAATCTACGCAAAACTAAGCGCCGAAATCAGCCAATATCTGCTGCAACTGCAGCAGGTATTGGCTGACTCGCGAACTGACATCTGGCTGGTTGGTGGGACCATCCGAGATCTGCTGGAAGAACAGATCCCCAAAGATTTTGATTTTGCTTTCTGCGGCGACCTGACTCCGCTGATTAAACGCTGGGCCGGCTTGCAGGGAGGTCATTGGTTCTGGTTAGACAAGAAGCGTAACCAAAGCCGTGTCCTTTTTACTGACAAGGGACTTCAGTTTGATTTCGCGCCTCTCAGGGCCGAAGATATTTACGCCGATCTTAAATTGCGCGATTTCACCTTGAATGCCATCGCCCTGCCTTTCAACAATACCCCAGGTCAAGAGTCAGCCCTGCTGGACCCGCTCAATGGCCGGCAGGACCTTGATGATCATATCCTGCGTAGCTGTGGCCCCAGTGTCCTGAGTGATGATCCTCTGCGTGTTTTGAAGGGAGTCAGGCACCATGCTTTGCGCGGTTGGCAGTTCGACGTTCTAACGGCTCAACAGGCAACCGATGCAGCGCCGCTCCTATTATCTGTCGCAGGTGAGCGAATCAGAAATGAACTGGGACAGATCCTTGAGTCTACGCGACTGCTCTCTTCGGTAGCCTTGATGGATAAGTACGACATCCTTGACAATATTTTCCCTGGCATCGCAAAGCAGGGTCTGGCTCAAGAGTTAGGCTTGTTGACCGCTCGTATTGATGGACTTTCTCAGATACCCTGCTTCACCGCTCTCTTCGCCCAGCCTATTGAAGAGGGCCTGACACGCAGGACCCTGTTGTTTTTAACCGCCATAGCCCGGCGGGTCCATTCTTTAACTTCAGTGGATGAAATCATTCAGCGCTTACGACTTTCGACACGCAGTCGCGAAATCTTGCTGGCGCTCCATGGAACACAGGTCTCTCTTGAAGGCTTCAGGGACTCAGATCCCTCCCGTATTGCAGCGCTCAAGTTAGAAGCAAAAGGGAGATACTGTTTGGAACTGATATTATTCGCCTTGGCCGGTAAAGATTATGATGGGCAGGATCTGCTACTGGCCAAGTGCGTCAATGCATATCAGCAACAGTTATGCAGAGGTCGGATTGTTGATCTTCTTGACGGTAGCGAGATTTCCCTTCATACCGGAGTCCCCCCGGGCCAGATTATCGGTGACTACCAAAGAAGAATTAAAACCGCTGAAATTGCAGGTGAAATAGCAGGGAAAGGCTCAGCTGAAAGCTGGCTTAAACGGCAATTTTCCGATTGACAAAACACCAGGCCTCTTCCTATACTGCGTTCGCTTAAGCGGGAATAACTCAGTGGTAGAGTGCAACCTTCCCAAGGTTGAGGTCGCGAGTTCGAATCTCGTTTCCCGCTCCAGTAAAAACATGCCCGGACTGGCTAAAAGCTCGTCCGGGCTTTTTATTTTTTAGCTATTAGGACTATTATGGATACTGTCGATAGAATTATTCGTTGCCCAAGATGTGGTCAACGATCCACCTGGCAGAATAACGAGCATCGCCCGTTCTGCTCTGAAAAGTGTCAACAGGTCGACCTCGGCCGTTGGGCTAGCGAGGATTACGCGATCGCTGGCAAGCCGGTACCACCTGCCGACAATGAACCGTCAGAGTTTTAAACCTGGAGAATTAAAGAATGTATCATTTGAAAATTATTAGTAACTTTGCCGCAGCACATAACCTGCTGAACTATCAGGGGGATTGTGAGAATCTGCATGGTCACAACTGGAAGATTGAGGTCTCGGTTGCAACCAGAGAGCTCGATTCGTCCGGGTTAGGAATCGACTTCAAAATTCTCAAACGTCATACTAATGCGATACTTGATCGTTTAGACCATAAGTATTTGAATAAGCTGGATTACTTTATCGAATTCAGCCCCTCCTCAGAGAATATCAGCCGCTATATTTTTGAGTCGCTCGAAACAGAACTCAAGGTTCCTGGGGTCGAAATAGAAGCTGTGACGGTCTGGGAATCGGATAATGCCTGTGCGACCTATACCCGTGACTGATGCCGACCTGATAGAGATATTCTCCTCGATTCAGGGAGAAGGCCCACTTATCGGCTACAGACAGCTGTTTATCCGTTTTGCGCGCTGCAATCTCTCCTGTCACTATTGCGATACTCCCTTCAAAACGGTGCCACAGTGTCGGGTTGAGACCGCGCCTGGGAGTGAGGCCTTCACCGACTGGCAGAATCCAGTGACGAAACGGCAGATTGAAGAGTTGATCAAAGATTGGTCCACCCGTCAGCCTGGTCTGCATCATTCCATCAGCCTGACTGGTGGCGAACCTCTCCTGCACCAGGATGTATTAAGTGAATGGTTGCCGAGACTGCGTCAGTATCTACCGATCTACCTTGAAACCAATGGGACCCTGCCCGATCAACTCGAAGCCCTGTTACCCTTGATCGATTATATCTCTATGGATATCAAGCTCCCTTCTATCTCTGGACAGGGTGCGCTTTGGGAGCAGCATCGTGACTTTTTGCAGATTGCAAAGCAGAAAAGAACCTTTGTCAAGGTCGTCGTCGACTCGCTGACCCCGCTTGATGAACTCCTCCAGGCTGTACAACTGGTGGTCACTACGGCACCTGACAGCGATTTCGTCCTCCAACCCTACACCGGGCCGGCAGGGATCGAGATATCTACCCAGACTCTGCTGAATATGCAACAGGCTGTTGCCAAGTTACATTCAAAGACTCGGGTTATTCCACAGACCCACAATTTTCTGGGAGTTTTATGATGCTCTACATGCCAGAGATAACTATGGACGAGTTCAGTACTGGGTTGCAGCAGACCCGCACGGTGCTGATACCCTTCGGCTCGACTGAGGAGCATGGTTCTCACCTGCCTCTCGATACCGATACCCTGCATGCGATTGAAGTCGGTAAAAAACTCAGCCAAAAGCGTGACATCTTTGTCGCAGCTCCCATCCATTACGGCGTATGCCGTTCCAGTTCTGAGCATCCCGGCACGGTGTCGATTCGCACTGAAACTCTGAAAGCCTTGATCATAGATATTGTCACATCGCTCTATCAGAAGGGTTTGCGCAATTTTGTACTTCTCAGCGGCCACGCGGGTGGCACCCATATGGCGACCCTGACCGATGCCGGCGAATTTCTGCTGAATCAGTTTGCTGACCTGCGGATTGCTGTGTTGACCGAGTATATGCTGGCCGCCAGGGAAGGGCGTCACTTGATTGAAACTGAGGGGGATTCGCATGCCGGTGAGATTGAAACCTCACGGATTCTGCATTCCCATCCGCAGCTGGTCAAGGGGCGGGCACCGCGAGAATTTCCCGATTTTCCGACTGGGATTCTGGTTAGAAATAAACAGAAGTATTGGCCGGGGGGGGTCTGGGGTGACCCGGGAAAAGCCAGTTCAGAAAAAGGTGCTGCGTTGGAAGAGTTGGTGGTCAATGCCCTTGATCGTCTGGTTAACCAACTGGAACAGTTCGAAGAGCGTGTCTGAGGGGGATCAGGCGAACTTTTTTCGTAACTCCTCCGCAACCAGTGGCGGTACAAAATTATCGATGTCACCACCATGCGAAGCGACTTCTTTTACGATTGAAGAACTTAGATAGGCATTCTGAGTTGCAGTCATCATGAACAGGGTTTCGACTTGATGACTGATTGAGCGGTTCATCTGCGCCAGTTGAAACTCATACTCAAAGTCGGAAACAGCTCTCAGTCCGCGTAATATGACACCGGCTTCGCGTGAAACAACATAATCAACCAACAAACCATCAAATGTATCTACCTCAAGTTGTGGGTTGTCATCTATCAACTGATCGATCAACGCGATCCGCTCCTGAACGCTGAAGAGGCTGTTCTTCTCAGAATTCCGCGCAACGGCGATAATCACCTGGTCGAATATTTCAAGACCACGCTGGATAATATCCATGTGACCATTGGTGATCGGATCGAAGGAACCGGGGTAGATAGCGATACGATTTTTCATACAGGCCTCACAGTTTCGTCATCATTGCTTGTCTGATTGCAGATAAGGTGGACCTTTGAGCTTCCGTAACTGCGTGTTTCGATCAATTCAAGTGAGATCGGTAGTTCGAATTCCTCATCGACTGCCGACTCGGCGAGAATTATTCCATTTTGTTGCAAGAGTTGCAAGGCTGTGATCTGTTTGAGGATTGGTGGGATATGACCCAGGTTGTAGGGCGGATCCATGAAAATCAGGTCGAAGGGTCCCTTGCTGGCTGTCAGAGGAAGAGCAGACAGAGCAGGCTGCTTTATCAATTCGGCCCGAGATTCCATTTTGCAGCGGGCAATATTGTCGGACACCAGCCTGGCGGCCTGTGGTGATGAATCGATCAGCACGGCATTTTTGGCACCACGACTCAATGCTTCAAGGCTCATGGCGCCGCTTCCGGCAAATAGATCAAGGACCCGCATATTCTGCAAGCTACCGTAACGACTTATCAGTATACTGAAGATCGCCTCACGGGCCCGATCAGAAGTCGGCCTGATGCCGCTCCCTTCAAATTCTGCGAGTTTACGCCCGCGGGCACTGCCACTGATAATTCTCATCTAACGTCCTAGAGTGTCTTATTTTGTCACATCCGCTATTTAACATAGAAGTATGCCGTTTGTTGCGGCAGACTAGAGCAGATTGCTGATTCTGTCAAAAAATGGAGTTAAGTATGCGTCAACCCGAACTTGCCAGATACGCCGCCCGCAGTGAAGAGAGTCGTGGCCGAGTCTATGCCGAGCCCTATAAGGATAAGCGCCTAGCCTTTGAACGTGATCGTGACCGAATTATCCATTGTGCTGCTTTCAGGCGGCTGGAATATAAAACCCAGGTTTTTGTTAACCATGAAGGTGATTACTACCGCACCCGCTTAACCCATTCTCTTGAGGTCTCTCAAATTGCTCGTGGCATCGCCCGCGCACTGCATCTGAATCAGGATTTGGTGGAAACCCTGGCTCTGGCTCACGACCTTGGGCATACCCCTTTTGGCCATACCGGAGAGCAGGTCTTGAATCGCATGATGCAGGGCCACGGTGGTTTTGAACACAATCGGCAGTCGTTGCGGATTGTTGATCTGCTTGAAGAGCGCTACCCTGAGTTCAATGGTCTGAACCTCAGTTGGGAAGTCAGAGAAGGGATCATAAAGCACTCATCCGCCTACGATAAGGCCGGATCTACAGCCATAACCGATTTTGAACCGGAACAGCGCGCCACACTGGAAGCCCAGATTATCGATCTGGCGGATGAAATCGCGTACAACAACCACGATATCGATGATGGACTAAAGGCCGGTTATATCAGTCTGCAGGCATTGTCACAGGTCGAACTCTGGCAGGAAACCTTTCGCAGTATCGGTCAGAAATACCCCCTGATCGGTGAAAAGCGTCAAGTACTGCAAACCATAAGTTATCTGATTCGTGATCTCATTCAGGATCTGGTCGATACCACCAGTCACAATATTTTGGCAACAGGGATAGAGACGCTTGCCGATCTACGTAATCAACCTCAAAACCTGGCCGCTTTTAGCACAAAAATGCGCCAGAAGAATAGTGAACTAAAGAAATTCCTCTATAAGAATCTCTACCGTCACCACAAAGTCGAGTTGATGAGGGTTAAGGCGGAGCGTTTTCTGACCCTGTTGTTTGAAAACTATACGAAGAATCCGACGTTATTACCCCAGGATCACCAAGCGCGATTCGACGAATATGGCACAGAACGGGTCATCTGTGACTATATCGCCAGTATGACAGATCGTTACGCCCAGGATGAATATAAACGCCTCTATGAGCCCTTTGAGCGTGCCTGATCGTTTAACTGAACTCAGCCGGTCTGACTTTTCGGGAGTTTTATCGTAGGTTCTTTAGCAGGTCGATAAAGTAAAAAGGTGTGCCCCAGAATCTGGGCGACTGCTGAACCAGTTTGTTCAGAAAGTTCTGCTGCAACAGATTTGCGATCAGTCAGGCAGCCTTCCTGTAGCCTGATCTTGACCAGCTCATGCAGATCCAGGGCCTCATCGGTGGCGTTAATCACTTTCTGAGTCACTTCATCTTTACCAACCATGACCACTGGCTTCAGATGGTGGCCCAATCCGCGTAAAAATCTTTTCTGTTTGCCCGTAATTTCCATTTTCATCTCCTGCATCCAGTTCTTCCAGATGCTCCTTGCAAATTAGTGATTCTACCTGAATTTGCAGGCACAGTTAGTTCCTGATTCAGGGGAGTCTTTATAGAACATAACCGGCCACCCAGTAAAGGGCCATGCCGAGTAAAACCGTGCCTGCCAGGCTTTTTGTCTTCAGAGCAAAAGCCAGGGTCGGGATAGCAACCAGAAATTCAGGTTTGCCGATGTGCAGACTTCGACTGGCTCCCTCACAGAAAAGCAGGGGGGCAAGCAGGGCACTGAGGATCGAAACTGGTATCAAACCCAGCCAGTCGACCAATCCTTGCGGTAGTTTCTTGTGTGCCAGATAAAGCAGCGGCAGGGCCCGCGGTAGATAAGTTACTGCACCCATCCCGCAGAAGAGTAGGAGGTAGTCGTTAAAGTTCAACTGATCCTCCTCCTGCGCTGTAGAAGAAACCCTAAAGTTGCGGCACAGATCGACGCCCCAACGATATAGGAATCACCGGGAATAAAAAGATACCAGCCCACTGATATTCCCGCAGCCAGAAGACCCGTAAAGATATAGACGCCTCCATGTAGTTGAAAAACCAGCAGGCAGATAAACATCCCGGTCAACGCATAGTCAATACCGAAGGCTCCCTGTGGCACAAATTGACCCAGCAGCGCACCGGTGACTGTTGCAAGGATCCAGGTCGCGTTGGCGAACTGATTGGTCGCGAGTGCGCTGTAGTGGTCCCATGACCCAGAACGAAAGCGGGTCATATTGATCGCAAAGCTTTCGTCGGTGATGCCGTAGGAGAAGAGCGCGAGAAAATTACGATTGACTCCGGTTAGATAGACGGCCAGAGCAGAGCTCATTAAGGTATGGCGCAGGTTGACGACAAAAGTTGTAAAGATGATTGCTGGTATCGAGGCCCCTGCAGCGATCATCGCCACGCAGATAAATTGGGCACTGCCGGCAAACACCAGAAGCGACATCATCGCGACGGCCCACCAGGGGATTCCAGCTTTTTGTGCCAAGACGCCTAGAGCCAGCCCGATTGGAACATAGCCGATACAGATTGGCCAGGCAGCAGAGGCGCCTTCGCTCAGATTTTTTTTGGTAGGGAGATGAGGCATATTGTAATACTTCTTATTCTTGAACCCAAGTAAAACTGCCGTTTGCTTCGAAACATTATATGAAATGTTTTCGGGTGAGAACCTGACAGTAGTTTTATCAGTGTCGGGCTCTGGAAGCAAAAACAGCGCTCACAATTCCGCTTTTGTGTAGCGTTTTGTGTAGCGCTGATTTCCCACTGATAATTAATTACAGTGGATTTTTAATTGGTGCCGAAGGCGAGACTCGAACTCGCACGTCCATAAGACACACGCCCCTCAAGCGTGCGTGTCTACCAATTCCACCACTTCGGCGAAGGCCTGTATATATACAGAATCATTTTATAAACTGTCAACTGAATATTGCTAAGATATTACTTTTTTTCTTCTGCAGGGACTGCTGCTGGTGCGGTTTGCTCAACTGGCGTTGCTGTGTCACCCGTGAAGCCTCCAGCGGCAGGCTGAGCAGGCACATTAACTGATGCTGGCATTATTGTTTGTGAGGCAGGGCTGCCATAAAAATAAGCGAGCGACAAACTTGTGAGCATAAAAATTACTGCAGCGGCAGCAGTGACTTTCCCCATGAAACTAGCACCACCTGATGCCCCCAAAATCGTTTGACTGCCACCAGCTCCAAAGGATGCGCCAACTTCAGCGCCTTTGCCCATTTGTAGTAGAACAATAACGATCAGAGCCAGGCAAACAGTTACATGTAATCCAATAAGCAGATAAGTCATTCGTGTATTCTCCTTGTTTTGGGCCAGTCTTTCGAACCGCGGCAAGTTATCATAGATTTGGCTTGGAAGGAAGCAGTTTTTAATCCTCAGACCCAACGCATATATTATCTCTTTCACTCGCCATTCTAGATCTTAGATAATAAGAACTGCCGCGGTCGCGCTGGTCGTAACTTTACATAACACAGTTATCCAAGGTCTATATTTCGTTTAAGACCCTACCTGTCAACCCTTTTGATATTCGGTAAAGACTGTACTTGCCTGCGTTCTACATCGCTCTATCAATTGATCGCTCGGTGATTTTCTGTTGAAACAATGCTATAAATACACTGATATTTATATTTTAACGTTTTCTTACTAGAAGATCAGGACCGGCCTAATGTATTTGAGGTTATTTGGCTTTCAGGAAAAACCGTTTCATATCACTCCTAACCCCCGGTTCATTTTTCTGAGCAAAATGCATAAAGAGGCATTTGCTCATCTTCTCTACGGTGTGAAGCAACGGGTCGGTTTTTTGTCTTTAATTGGTGAGGTAGGTACTGGCAAAACGACGGTTTTGCGTACATTACTGAGACAACTCGAACAGGCAAATTACCATGTTGCTTTGATTTTCAATCCCTGCCTGACAGCATTGGAACTATTGCAATCAATCCACCGTGAGTTTGGTATTCCCTGTCGTGATGGAGAGAGTAATTTCTCATGTCTGCATGATTCTCTCAACCGTTTCTTGCTTGAAGAGCGTCAACAAGGAAAAACGGTTGAGCTTGTTATCGACGAGGCCCAAAATCTTGACCCCGCAGTTCTTGAGCAGTTACGACTTCTATCAAACCTTGAGACTGAAACAGACAAGCTGATTCAACTGATTATTGTCGGTCAGCCTGAACTGGATGAAGTTCTCGGCCGTCATGAGTTACGGCAACTGAAACAGCGACTTATAGTACGTTATCGACTCACAAACATGGATGCTGAAGATACCTGCGCCTATGTGAACCATCGCTTGAAAGTTGCGGGTTATAAAGGGGGCGGTCTTTTTACTGAAAAAGCTATGCGGCAGATCTATCGCATTACTAATGGCTTGCCTCGTTTAATCAATATCCTTTGTGATCGCGCTCTTCTGGTTGCTTATTCCAATGAGTTGGACAGGATTGATCATAAGGTTATCTCTGAAGCTCAAACTGAATTGTCTGGTGAAAAGGTTTTGAAAACTGTGCGCTGGCCCTATGCCGCACTCTCTTTCATCGGCATCATTCTTTTCTTGCTGATATATCTGCAACCTGGACTTTTACCTGATCTTTTTACTCAAACAAAGGTGGTAGCGAGTCCCTCGGGTACTCCTATAGTTATTGAAAAGAACGCCGTGCAGTCAGTCGATGATAATTTTGAAGTTGACGCTTATTTTCTGAATCAGATACAAGAAAAAATCAGCTCTTATGGGGAAGTCGAATCTGCACGCCTGGCCTTAGCTGCCGTGTTAAATCGTTGGGAACAACCAGAACCGAGAAGCTTTAATCCGGACACATTCCGGCCATTGGAAGCGGCTCTGCGGAATACTGGCATGGGGGCAATACGTATTCAGAATGATCCTGAAAAACTATTAAAATTTAATTCCCCGGCAATCCTGACAATTGTCTTGCCGAATTTGCCGGGGAAACGCTATCTGGCACTTTTAGAAATGAAAGACGAACAGGTGCTTACCGAACCGTTTCTTACTGCGGATGGGTGGCTTCCGGTAGTATATCTTGAAGACATTTGGTTTGGCACAGCGGTGATTCCCTGGAGTAATTTTGAGCAGATCGCCTACATTACTGACCCGGGGAAGAAGGGGAGTGGGGTCGTTAGAATCCAAAAGCTTCTAAGCCTGGCAGGGTACCCCAATCTTAGTCTAACCGGTATATATGACACTGAGACTATCAAGGCAGTGAGCGATCTGCAGAATCGGACGGGGTTGAGTCCCGACGGCAGAATTGGAGCCCAGACGCTTCTTCAGATCTACCGCTTGGTAGGATCCGAAATGCCGCAGTTAACAAAGGAGATCACGCAATGAGTTCAATTCTTAAGGCATTGCGTAAACTTGAAGAAGAGAAAGCGGCTCTTGGCGAAGGCGGCATCGATATTTCGCGCGACATTCTGAAACGCTCAGCAAGTAAACAGCAGCCCCGCAATTTTTGGCCTTTTATATCAGCCCTCCTTTTTTTCCTATTGATCGTTGTTGGATTTTTCTTCTGGACAAAAAGCGGGACATCTACTGGCGTTTTGCAAACGAAAGTCGAAATTAAACCTGCTGCTATTGTTGTTCAGCAACCTGTTAAAGTAGATCTGCCAACAAAACCGGAAGTGAGTGCAACCGAACGGATTTATGTAAGACCTGCACCTGAAACGGAAAGTCAAACTCGCCAACCTCCTGAAGCAACAGTTACTCCTTTCAAAGTTCAGACCCAGCCTGAAGCATTAGGCCAAAATGGCACACCATTCCTTAAATTAACCGGGATCGCATATCGGGACAAAGTTACCGATCGACTAGCTATAATCAATGACCTTCCCGTTATGCAGGGTACTATGATTGAAGGTGCTCAGTTGGTTGAAATACTGCCTGATAGAGTGGTTCTCAGCTGGCAGGGGGCACTGTTCCACTTGTTGATTGAGAGCGAAAACTGAGAGTCCAAGGGTTTATTTTGTGACTTATTGCAAAATTCCACATCTACAACTCCTTAATCTCCAACTTATTTTGGCTTGAATAAACTTTTTGTAGAATATTCGCTAACGAGATAGAGAATATTCTACAAACCTGTTTACTTAAATCAAAAAACCTCGTTGTCAAATTCACAATAATTGAATAATTATAGCTATATAACAAGTGTATAGTGATTTGGCATAGATCCTGATACTAGCAGGGGGATCATTCTGTCTAAATTAACGCGGAGGTTTCAATGAATAGAAAATTGGTGGTCCTGCTTCTTGTTATGGCTCTTGGTATCGCAGTCGGTGCTGGTGCCTACTTAACTGGTGGCGAACAGGCCGCACAGTCGTCCGCTATGACCGAGCTCAATATCGGCAACATGACCTGCGGTTCCTGTGTCAGCAAGATCAACGCGGCCCTTGCAACGGTTGAAGGGGTCGGCAAAGTCGACGTCAGTGTCACCAACGGACGCGGTCAGATGACCTACGACCCGTCCCTGACATCCGCAGCTGAGATTGCTGAAGTTGTGACTAATACCGGTTTTCCGGCGACGGTCCGCCTCGATATGACCGCGGCCGACTATGAAAAAACTCTGACTGAAAATGAGCAATTAAGTGCCAAATATATTGCGCGCATCGGTAACCGTTTGCTCTCTCGTGAAGATTTTAATCAGGTAATTGGACTGCGTGGCGTAGGTTTGGCGACTGGTACATCGCCATATGGCAATCAACAGCTTCAGGCTCAGGTGTGGCAGGAGTTGAAAGAGAGAGAGATTCTATTATCAGCGGCAGATAAAAATCAAATTATTATTCAGGACGGCGAGGTTGATATTGAAATCAAGCGGATGAAAGCAGCGGTCAAGGATTTTGACAGCGTGGTCGTCACTCGGTTTGGAAGCTATGATCGGTTTTTTACTCAGCTCAAAGAGAGCATGATTATTAATAAGAATATTGAGCAAAATGTTGTAGCTGGTTTAACGACAGATCGTGAAAAGCAGCTCCGTTATTCCCAGTGGTATGGAGTGACTTTGCAAAATACCAACGTTGTGATTTTTGATCCGGCAATCAAACAAGCTGAAGCCGCTGGAAGCTCTTCCTGCGGTGGCTCTTGTGGTTCGAAATAATCGTCAAACAATAAATTATCTCTGAAGGAGAATTTAACATGAGTCAGGAAAACAATAATCGTCAGAACAAGAAAGATCAATTTACCGAAAAGAAATCAGGTGGAAGTGGCAAGCTAGTCGGCTTGCTGGGGCTCTTAATTGTTGCTGCGATTGCCGGTTGGTTCTTTGCGGGGCAGGGCGTCAGCGATGGTATCGCCTCAGTTAAAGCTGAGAATGGTTTTGTTAATTTAAAGGTTGCAGACGTTGACGATGGCAATGCTCATTACTTCAAATTAGCGACCGCTAAAGGTGATATAAAATTCTTTGTGGTCAAGAGTATTGATGGAGTCATGCGTGCTGCTTTTGATGCTTGCGATGTCTGTTATCGAGAAATGAAGGGCTATCGGCAAGAAGGTGATTCCATGGTCTGTAACAACTGCGAGCAGCGATTCAGGACCGATCTGGTCAATGAGGTCAAAGGTGGCTGTAACCCAGCACCATTGGCTCGACGTATTGACGACGGGCGCTTGGCGATCGCGCAAGCAGATATTTTAAAAGGTGGTTGGTATTTCGGAATCTGATTGCCGTTCAGGGTCTTTTCTAAAGGGACAAAAATGAGACTAGAGACCATTGCTTTCAATAATTTGCGTCGCCGCAAGAGCCGTTTAGCTTTTCTTGTTGCAGGTCTGCTGATCGGTGTAGCCACTGTTGTTACCTTGATATCGCTTTCGACAACCCTGACCGAAGACGTTCAAAACAAGATGGAGAATTACGGCGCCAATATCCTGATTACGCCACAGAGTGATAATTTGTCTCTGAATTATGGCGGAATCAGCCTGGGTGGCATTTCCCTTGATCCACAGGAGATTCGACAGGCCGATCTTATCAAGATTAACGGTATCCGCAACTATCTCAATATTGCTGCTGTCGCGCCAAAGGTCCTTGGAGCGCTGGAGGTTAAGGGACAGCGGGTTATGTTGATGGGTGTTGAACCTGACAAAGAGTTCAAACTCAAAAAGTGGTGGAAGGTCAATGGCCGTCCGTTAGAACAAGATTATGATTTGGTTGCAGGAGCAGAGGTGGCTCAGAAACTTGGCTTGACGGTGGGCGATAAAGTTGAGATTGCTGGTGAGACATTCACCTTAACCGGGATTCTGTCCAGCACCGGGTCTCAGGATGATCAGATCCTTATCGCTTCCTTGCCGGTGATTCAACGTTTGCTGGGGAAAGAGGGAACGGTGTCGCTGGTCGAGGTGGCTGCACTCTGTGGCGACTGTCCGGTGACAGATATGGTCAACCAGATCAGTGAAGTGTTACCTGGAACCAATGTCAGCGCGATTCAGCAAGTTGTAAAGACTCGTATGCATGCTTTGGATCAATTCCGTAATTTCTCTTTTGCTGTTGCTGCAGTCGTGCTTTTTATTGGAGCATTGGTCGTTTTTGTAACGATGATGGGCTCTGTTAACGAACGTACCCGTGAAATTGGAATCTTTCGCGCTCTTGGTTTTCGGCGCTCACATATCATGCGTCTGATCCTTTTCGAATCTACAGTAGTCAGTCTCATCGCAGGTTTTCTTGGTTTTTTTGTAGGTATGGGGATGACACATCTTATCCTGCCCCTGATGACTGACAACGAGGTGAGTCTGCACTGGGATCCGTTGTTGGGGGGCGGAGCGGTATGCCTCGCTCTTCTGGTTGGCGCATCGGCCTCGTTCTATCCAGCTCTGAAAGCCAGTCGTCTTGACCCTACTGAAGCACTACGTGCTCTTTAGCTGACCGAAGGAACCTTATTATGCCTTTTGTGCACTTAAAACAAATTGAGAAGCATTACGAGAGTGATGCTGATTGCGTCATTGCATTGAATAAACTTGAGTTAGCTGTTGAAGAGGGTTGTTTTCTTGGCGTGATGGGCCCCTCGGGTTCGGGCAAAAGTACCCTGTTGACGATTCTCGGCGGCCTCTGCCATCCGACAAACGGCAAGATCCTGGTCGATGATATCGATGTCTATGGCCTGAGTTCAGAAAAGCGCGCAGATTTCCGCCGTGAGTATCTCGGTTTCGTCTTTCAGTCTTTTAACCTGATCCCTTATCTGACGGCGCTTGAAAATGTCATGTTGCCGCTAGCGGTCAAGAAGATGCCGGTCGCCGAGAAAAAACAGCGAGCAATCGAGGTGCTGGGACGTGTGGGCTTGAGTCATCGGGTCGGACATTTACCCAATCAACTCTCGGGCGGAGAACAGGAGCGTGTCGCCATTGCCCGCGCCCTTGTGAATGAACCGCCATTGATCTTGGCCGATGAGCCGACCGGTAGCCTCGATATCGCCACCAGTCGCGAAATCATGGATCTATTCAAGCAGCTGAATGAAGAGGGGCAGACGATCATCATGGTGACTCATAATGATGAAAACCGCCCATATTTTGATCGAACTGTTGTCCTGCGTGATGGCGCGATTGATTCAGATAGTGCCCGCGCTCCGAAGGCAGTTGCGCAGGCTGGGTAGGGACGACAATGATTTTTCTATTACTGATCTGCCTGGCCTTTCTGTTGTTAAGGATTCAGGATGAACTCAACGATTCTGAAGTCGAAGAATCAGTTACAGCGTCTTGTTCCAGTTGTGATCGAGAAATTTCGTTCGAATGGATGGTCTGCCCACACTGCTTGCAGCGCTTGCACGAAAACTGTTCGTCTTGCCAGCAACGTAAACTGATTAATCACAGTTTTTGTCCGTCTTGTGGATGTGCTGCTGGAGCAGTGAAATGAAAAAACGCTATGCATTGCTTCTGCTCCTCTCCATCACTGGGCTGGGACTCATCTGTTATAACTACTGGAGCTACTCGTGTGGACGTTGCACTGTGGACTCTTTGTGGGCGATCAGCTTTCCGGCAGGGATTCTGATCGGAATAAATCTGTTGGCGTTAACTATTCTTTTCTTTGTCAGGGTACGCCAGCGCAGACGCCTGGACCCACTTCAGTGTGGTTGTGGATCACGCCTTCATCCTGATTGGCAATTCTGTCCTGATTGCGGACAAGTTCGCACCTAGGAGGCTGTCGGACTATCCATGAACTGACTGCAAACCTGGCTAGTTGGCTCAGATCTCAGCTCCTTTTTTGCCCCATAGCTATGGCTATGAGCCTGCAAACGAGCTAAAATCTGTCCTCAACCATCCAAGCTTTCGCTTCAGCTCGTATAGTCCGACAGTCTCCTAATAAAAACTTTGCATGCCTTTCGAATCTGATATGGCTATACTGGTCAAATCTGTTGTCCGGGAGGTTTTTATGCAACTATTTATCGCTATTCTTCTTTTACTTACCCCCTCGTTAGCCCATACGGCCAACGTTATTGACGTTGCCCAGTTGCACCTGAAACCTGAGCCTTTTTCCACATCAGTCGTGATTATCGATCTTGGTCAGGATATTCGACGTGGTGTGGAGGCACATGTGCAACTTGAGCCACAGCCGCTACTCGATATCAGTGAGCCCCTTGACGGAGTTTTACAACATTATTTAATTTCAGTTGGTTTTATTGAAGAAAAAACCGGCGAAGAGTTGCTTGAAGGTCAAGTGGCAGCGCGAACATTTACCCCTGATAGACGCAAGGCTCGAACCGTTCGACTTGAGCCTCAGCAACATCAGTGGACAGGGGTGTTAGAATTGCCGTCCGAAGGAGAGACCATGATTAAAGTCGGAAGCAAGCTCCCCGATGGGAAAAAGAGGATCTATCGTTTCTTCTATGATCAACGGCCGGTCGTACCGCTACCGAATGAGCTAGCGCTCCCGGAGTCGGAGTCGCCTCTCTAGGCTTGAGGTAAATATTTTTTTAAAAGTGGCCAACTGGGCAAGGTCGGGAGAATCGAAGAGATCTGTTCAATCATCTTGTGAGTATCACCTTCAACCTCAGGAATTACCGCAAGTAATTCTTCCATCGTTAATGATGCCAGATCATGAGGTGCTGTCTGCTCAGCGATGCTCGGGGCGGCAGGCATTCGATTCAGAATGTAACCTACGACCTCAATTTCCAGGTAGCGCGCAGCCAGCAGGGTGAGGAGACTATGGTTGATTGTGCCGAGCCGTGCATCGGCAACAACCAGCATGGGTAGCCCGATATCTTTAGCCAGGTCAGAAATTAAAAATCCACCAGCAATAGGGACCATTAGTCCGCCGGCACCTTCAATCAGGGTGAATTGGTGTCGCTCTACCAGCTCTTTGGCAGAGAGTACGAGGTCTGTGTAATGAACCGGCCGTTTTTCAATCCGTGCAGCCGTACCTGGCGCGGCTGCATGCTTAAAACGGTAGGGGCAAGTTGATTCAAGTGAATCTGTCGTTGCCGAAGCCCAGCGCAGCAATTCACCGTCTTTTCCCGCCGTTGCCACATCTTCAACCCCGCTTTCCAGCGGTTTCATGACACCGACATCAACTCCGGATTTACGCAGATGCAAAGCCAGGGCGGCAGTGAAGATAGTCTTGCCGACCGCAGTCCCGGTTCCGGTTATAAACAATCCTGCCGGATTAACTGTGACAGGCATTAATCACCACTTCAGCGTCTTTGATCATTTGAAGGTCATCGGCTTGATCCCGGCCTGTCGTTGTCAGATAATTTCCAACCATGGTGCCACTGGCACCCGCCATGAAGATTGCAGATTGGAAATCGCGCAGATTTTTTTCTCGTCCGCCGCAGACAGTAATCCTGAGGTTTGGAAGCAGATAACGATAAAGCGTGACAATTCGCAAGCAATCCATCGGGGTGAGGAGGGCGTTATTTTCAAGTGGGGTGCCAGGGATCGGATTGAGAAAGTTCAGTGGTACGGAATCTACACCCAGGTCTCTAAGCGTCAGACCCATTTCTACCCTCTGTTCAAGAGATTCCCCGAGGCCGAATATCCCACCACAACAGACTTGCATCCCGCTTTGCTTAGCTAAACGGACAGTCGCGACATCATCTTCATAGTCATGTGTCGTACAGATTTCAGGGAAGAAAGAGCGCGCTGTTTCAAGATTGTGGTGGTAGGTTACACAACCAGCCTCAGCCAAAGCCGTAGCAGATATTTCATCGAGAATCCCAAGAGAAGCAGATGGCTCAATGGCAGTCTCACGTCCGATCCGACCAATAGCCTCTATTATTCTGTTGAATTCATTCCCGGCACTGACGCCGGTTCCGCTGGTCACAATACCGTAGCAGTGATTCCCATCTTTTTCCGCTTGAACTGCGCCTTGAACCATCTCATCGCATGACTTTAAATCATAAACCGGAGTCTCTGTCTGATGATGAGACGATTGCGCACAAAACGAACAATTTTCAGCACAACGTCCTGATTTTGCATTAATTATTGAACAAAGATCTATTTTGTTGCCAAGAAATTGCTCTTTGATTCTATGGGCTCCAGCCATGAATTGCGTATAATCGCAACCTTGGGCAGTGAGTATTTTCAGCCCTTCATCCGCGGTTATTTCTCCACCGTTTAAAACTCTACTCGTCATTTCATAAATAGTCGTCTGCATGTTGATAATCTCCTTTATTGCACGGCAGGTTAAAATACCTAACTCCTCCTTGTCAACTCCCTATCTATGTGGCGGTTGACAGACAGTTACCATTTCTGTTTGGCGAATCTCATATATTGGTTGACAGATCTGGAGTCAAATGATAGAACACGATTTTAATTTCAAAATGACAGGGAAGATATGGTAAAGAGATTAATTGGAAAAAAGCTGAAGAGTTCAAGGCTTAAGAGGGATAAAACGATACAGCAGCTTGCGGAAAAATCGCGTGTATCGTCGAATATGATCTCTCGAATTGAACGTGGATTAACAACGCCCTCTGTAGAGATATTGATGAAATTGGCCGACGCCCTTGGTGTAAGTCTAAGCTATTTCATTGAGGAGGCCGAAAAGGGTAGTCCTGTTGTCTTCACGCCAGCGGGCCAGGGTGATCCAATTTTCTTTTTTGAGGATAAACATCAAATATTCAGCTTAACTCAGGGTTTGCGTGACCCTGGCTTCTCTGTGTTTATTGATGTACTTGAACCTTCATGCGATAGCGGTGAGGGTGGAATGGTCCACACGGGTGAAGAGTTCGCTATGGTCATGGAGGGCGCTCTCGACTTCACAATAGATGGCGATAAGTTCCATCTTGAGGTTGGAGACTCCATCGCATTTAAAGCCTCCCTGCCGCACCGATGGCAAAATAAGAGTGGGGTGCAGGTCAAGATTCTCTGGATTGTCTCGCCGCCCCCTAACGTATAAAATATTTGTCACAATTAACCGGCCATAACTGACTGGAGGATGCCGGATGCAGATCAAGAAAATTCTTGGGAAAAAACTTAAAGAAACCCGTCTGAAGCGTGACATGACTATTCAGGTCTTAGCTGAAAAGTCGAATGTTTCTTCCAATATGATTTCACGGATAGAACGTGGACTGACAATACCATCTGTTGACATCCTGATGCGCTTAGCCAACGTTTTTGAAAAGAGTATTAATTATTTTGTCGAAGATGTTTCTACTTCACATGAAATCGTAGTCACCCGACCTGGCGGACGGGATAAAACAGTATATGACGATGATCAGCATACGATGCAGACCGAATCATTTACCTCTGGTTTACGTGACCCGCAGTTTATGTCTTTCTTTTGCACAATTAAACCGGGTGGCACCAGTGGTGAACAGAACATGTATCATCCGGGCGATGAACTTATTTATTTGCTTGACGGCAAACTGCGCGTGGAAATAGTAAATGAAGTTCATCTTCTCGAGTCAGGCGACAGTATAAGTTTCAAGTCGCACTTGCCCCACAGGTGGATCAATGTTGGTAAAGGGGAGGCTAAAGTAATCTGGACTCTTTCTCCCTTTACAATTATTTAGATATAATGCAACCTGTTGAAATCCATAGTCTTCTTGACAGTGAGTAAATATAGGCTATATTATTCAAATCCCTGTTGAAGCTATAAAGATTCTCTCCCCCCAGGAGGCTCTATGAACAAGTCAGAACTGGTGGAAGCACTCTCCGTTCGCGAAAGTCTGACCTATAAGAAAGCAGAGCAGATAGTTAACCTTGTTTTTGATTCAATGGCAGAGGCCTTGATTGAAAATGACAGAATTGAGATTCGCGGTTTTGGTAGTTTTATGGTCAAGGATTACAAGGCCTATATGGGTCGTAATCCAAAGACTGGTGAGGTCATTGAGGTCAAACCCAAAAAGCTGCCATTTTTTAAAGTAGGCAAAGAGTTACGTGAACGGGTTAATGGTGGTGATTGACCTGCCTGTTAGACCTTATTAAATAAATAAGCCTGATTGTTGATGACAGTCAGGCTTATTTTTCGGCCAAAACCCTACGTTTATCCTGTCAATAAGCGTAATCTTCTTGTTTATTCTAAAGTCATTATGGCTAGATTCCATTGATTAAAGCTGTGGGGTGTGAAGTAATGGGTTGTGTTGCTAACTACTCGAAAGCAGCTGTCATTGGCACATAACTTGATAGATACAAGTCCTTTGAAGAGTTGTAAAGTAACTTTCTAATTATTGCCGCTCCTGTCGGTATAGCTTTTGAGGCCGTATGAAAAAGACTTTTATCCTTTTCTCCTTACTGCTGGTCATCTTGATGCCGACGCTGGCACTCGCTACCCCTTCGCAATATGGAATTACTGGCCTTATCTCTGTTCCGACTGCAGATACTCTCGATTCCGGGAATCTTGCTGTAGGTCTCTGGCTCAATACCTCAACGACTAACAACGAAAACAGCACTCTGATTCCAGTCAGTCTCACCATGGGACTTGGTACTTTCATGGAGGCATACGGCTCTTTTCCTAACCTCCTGTTCAACGACAATGAATCTACAAGCGGTCGGGGATATGCCAATCTTGGCTTAAAGGTTCGTGCTCTTGGAAAGCGATCTTCCCCATTCAAACTTTCTTTTGATATACAAGTTCGTCGACATATCGATAACGATGTGGCTCGTGATGGCTTGACCGATGTGATGGGCCGTGGAATCGCAAGTTTTAAAACATCCCGTTTCGGGCTGCATTTAAACTCTGGTTATCTAATAAATGACAATGAAGGTGGACTGGACGATCAAATTGTTGCTGGTGCCGGGTTAGAATTTTACCCTATGGCAAGGTTAAGGATTTTGGCTGAACTTGACGCTGCAACCGAGCCAGCCTCAGGCCTGGACCAACCAATGGAAGCGCTCTTCGGCTTTCAATACTTCATATCCCCCCACCTTACATTTCATAGCAGTTATGGTGTCGGACTAACCGACACCATAAGCGACTGGCGGGTCATTACTGGTCTTTCTACGAGTCAGGGGATCGGAACCTATACCAAACCGGTACCACGCATTATTGAAACGCCGGATGCTGGCGTCAAAAAAGAACCTGTCAAAAAAGCAAGGTTTAAAGCCTTAACACCACTCGTACCCAGAACGAAAATTCTTGCGGTTGACCCTATAGCTAAACTGGAAATTCCAGTTGACCCTGAAGAAGAAACAGTTATCGTCGATCCTTCAGACCTGCTGGTCATACCCGGTACCGCTGCAATTATGGGCGCGCCTGTATCCCCGGTTTCGGCACCATTGCCACCGACGGTTAAAGAGATTCCAGTTGAGATTTCACCAAAATTTCAACAAGCTATTCCAATAGAGACAGTCGTCTATCGAAAGTTTCGTTTTGATGAATTAAATTATGGTTTTGATCAGTCAACCCTCTCTGAAGCTGGATTTGCAGCAGTAGCTCTTGTCGCTGACCGATTACGTAAAGAGAATAAATATTTCATTATACGGGTTAATGGTCATACTGATTCCACTGGGTCAGATTTTTACAATGAAAAGCTCGGTTACAAACGAGCTGTCAGCGTAGCTGAAAGACTTGTTGTGAATGAAGGCTTTGATCCTTCGCGCGTTTTTGTTAAAGGATTGGGTGAGAAAAGTCCGATTGCCGACAATTCCACGCCTGAAGGCCGTTCTTTAAACCGCCGATCAGAAATTTTGGTCCTGTTGCCTAAGTAAGAGAGATTTAATTGTAATGGTTCGCCTAGGTTTAGTTATTATTTTTATGTTGTTACCACTTTTCGTTTTTGCAGACGAGACAGAAGAGCAGTTGAAGTCTTTTCTGCGGAGTCGTGAGGTCATTGAACAGGTCTTTTTTGAATCTGCTTCGAAAGCACTAACAAAAGTAGCTCGAGAAGATCTGGACTCGCTTGTCCCTGGGTTGAAGAACCTTGCCGTCAAAGGTTATCTTTTTAGAGTCGAAGGATTTTCCAGTTCAGAGGGAGACAGCTCGAAAAATGTGAATCTATCCCTGTATCGGGCTATGTCCGTAAGAAATTATCTTAAGGATCAACACGACTTGAATCTGGATGTTTTTCTCACTGGTTTTGGTGGCCTTGAAGAGCGCGGGACCAAAGAAGAATCTCGACGGGTTGATATCGCAATATATGTCCAGCCAGAAGCTGCTGCTGCTCTTTTTGATGATCAGGGCACTATTGAGATAATTTCTATCAAGTGAGTAATTTCTGATGAATGTTGATTTTACTGGTTTAGATGATAGTCCTATTTTTGCGGGTCTGAGTAGTTAGGATACCAGGACTCTCGAAAAGGTCTTTAGTTCCAAAGAAATGGGTGCGGGGAAAACTGTTTTTATTGAAAATATGCAGGGTGAATCTCTTTACCTGATTAAAGAAGGAACGATATGTATCTCAAAAATGATGGCGGAGGGAGATGAAGAAACTCTTGTCGTACTGGGCCCTGCCGATGTTTTTGGTGAAATGGCCATTTTTGATGGCGCCCACCGCAGTGCTACAGCAAGAGTAGCCGAGGATGCCGTCCTTTTTTGTTTGTCAAAATCTGGTTTTGAAAAGTTGAGTATTGAAAACCCGGCACTATGTCTTAAACTTGCGGTTAATATCAATCGTCTTTTCAGTGAACGTATAAGATCTTCTCAAGCTGTACACCGTGAAATATTGCTTGATGCTTTAGGTCGGCGCGATTTGTAATACATCATTGCTTCAGAACTGCCGGACTCCGGAGGTTGACTATGAAAAAACAGATCTTACCCCTGATTTTGATGCTTTCACTCCTTATCGGTTGTGGCGGGATTGCAATCATTCCAAGTCCTGGCAGTTTAGGTCAGATCAACGCTCAGGATCTCTCAATCACGCAAGTCAATGAACAGGTTACGGTGTCCGCCAAGGTGATGGATTTAGAGGTTCGTCCCTATCAGATGAAACAAAATATTTGTTCATTTTTTCTGACAGTTAAGAATGATCGCGACCAAAAGATCTATTTACCCGCAGAGCGCTTTATTCTGTCTGACTCTAAAGGCAATCAATACAGACCTGTCTCTCCAGAAAGAATCCGTGAGATCGTTGCCGACCACGACCCTTATCTGATTCCTTATCCATATGTTGGTTACTATTACGAAGGAGATGCAGAGCGCGCTCGCATCCGTAATGAATTCAACAGTGAGGTCACATATTTTCCGACCAAGGATCCTCGGAATATTACACTTGAAGCTTTACCTGCTGGCAAGGTAGAAGCACATAAACAGATTTCAGGAGTGATCTATTTTCTTACTGATTTACGTACTATGGAGGGCTTTAGCCTCGAAGGCTCAGCGGTCCTCTCCAAGGGGGTTAAGTCTTCTGACTTCATTTTCCCCTTTTCGGTTGTGAAGAAATAACAGACCCGATACAATTGCTGCCAGCCTCCGGCGGCCTGCCAATACGGCGGGTCGCCTTTTTTGTTTTTTCAAGGAATCTAAGAGTACATGTTTGATATCGGTGAGCATAATGTTCTATTTGGCCTTATCGGTGGGTTAGGTCTTTTCCTCTTCGGTATGCGTACGATGTCAGATAGCCTGCAAAAAGTTGCAGGTGACAGAATGCGCAAAATACTTGCCACACTAACGAATAATCGTATCGTAGGGGCCTTCGTTGGCTTGACAGTCACTGCGATTATTCAATCGTCCAGTGCTACCACAGTCATGGTTGTTGGTTTTGTAAATGCCGGGCTCCTCTCCTTAGTACAGGCCGTTGGAGTCGTTCTCGGTGCAAACATCGGAACAACAATAACTGCACAACTTATATCCTTGAATATCGCTGAGTATGCCCTGCCGGCTATAGGGTTAGGTACAGCAATCGCGTTGTTTTCCAAAGATCGACACAAGGGATATTGGGGGGAGATCCTGCTTGGGTTCGGTCTGCTTTTCTTGGGCCTCTCATTTATGAAGCAGGCCTTTGACCCTTTGAAGCATTCAGAAGAGATTCTTCAGATTTTCACCCTAATTGGAGATTATCCGCTCATTGGAGTACTGATCGGCGGACTATTGACAATCATTGTTCAGAGCAGCACCGCAACAATCGGGCTAACACTGGCTTTGGCGACTTCTGGTCTCGTCAGCTTTGAAGCGAGTGTCGCTTTAATTCTGGGAGAGAATATCGGTACAACAATCACTGCTAATTTTGCGGCAATAGGTACTAATTTGGCCGCAAGAAGAACCGCTTTTTGTCATTTCCTGTTCAATGCAATAGGTGTTACCTATATGCTGATATTTTTCCCTTTTTTTATTGATCTGGTTGAATTGTTAACTCCGGGAGATGCAGATGCTATTATCACAACCCAGGCTCAGGTAGATCTTCTTGGGGGTGGCATCGGCGACAAGCCTTTTATTGCCAGACATATTGCAAACACTCATACTCTTTTCAATGTCATAAATACTATCGTTTTCCTCCCAATCCTTGGTCTTCTTGCACGTCTATCTACTGTATTGATACGTGGACAGGAACGCACAGTGAAGATGGGGGCGCAGTTTATTGATAGTCGCGTTTTAAACACCCCACCAATAGCATTGGGCCAGGCAAGACGTGAAACACTTCGTATGGCGCGCATAACGTTGGAGATGTTGCAAAGCACCAACCTATTTATTGAAGCAGGAGATCTAAAGCGTGTTAAGGGCCTTGAAAATCAGGAAATACTAGTTGATTTACTTCAAAAAGAAATCACCGATTTTCTCGTCGCTCTTTCTCAAAAGTCAGTTGCAGCTCAGACCTCCAGAGAAATTGCAACCTTGATACACATCGTCAATGACTTTGAGCGGATTGGTGACAATTGTGAAAACCTATGGAAACTGGGGCAACGAAAAATTGAATCTAATATTGTTTTTACTGAAACTGGCATGAATGAGCTTGCTGATATCTCTGGGAAGACAGAGGAGTTTTTAACTTTTGTCGTTGAAGGAATCGAAGGAGGGGACACCTTCATCGGATCGACAGCAATTGGATATGAAGATACTATTGATCATCTGGAAAAGGCAGCGCGCAATAGCCATATTGAGCGTTTAAATACGGGCGAATGTGCAGTGCGACCTGGTATGATTTTTCTCGATTTGCTCCACAATTTTGCGAAAATAAGCGATCATACATACAATATCGCTGAAGCAGTTGAGAGGAAAGACGAGTGATTCACGCCGCGATAGATGTCGGAAGCAATAGTGTCCGAATGCTACTTCAATCAGTAGATAAAAATATTTCATTTACTCCAAAATATTTTAGACAAGTGACGCGCCTTGCGGGTGAATTTAATTCGGAATCGGGTTTGGCCCAGCAGAGTATGATTCGTACTCTTGATGCTCTCGCGCGGTTTGCCGAGACTTTGCGACAATACAAGGTCGATAAAATCAAAGCAGTTGGAACTGAAATACTGCGTCAAGCTGTTAACTCCTCTGTTTTTATAGAAGAAGCCCGAATACAGACAGGACTGAGTATCGAGATTATTGACGGTGAGGCCGAAGCAGGCCTTAGTTGCCGCGGTATCCTGTCTGCCCTCAATCCACAACCTGAAAGAGCACTTCTGTTTGACCTTGGGGGCGGCAGTACTGAGATTATTCTGCTTAAAGACTCAAATGTTTGTCTTCAGAAAAGTTTCCCGCTAGGCGTTGTTCGTCTGTTTGAGGACCACCCTGGTTCTGTCCATTACACTGATGAAATTCAGAAAATACTAACTCCTTTTATGGAGTCTTCCATCTGGCGTGAATGGCAACAGGAGGCTGTGCCGGTAGAACTTATTGGAACCGCTGGCACTGTGACGACCCTGGCAGCCCTTAAGCTAGAAATGGATGAGTATGACAGCAGCCTCGTCAATAATCTGGTGTTAGAGAAAAATTGGATTGAAAAAATATCCATTCAATTGACAAACTTGTCTTTGAAAAAGAGAGTGGAACTAAAGGGGATGGAAGAGGGCAGGGCAGATGTCATTGTTGCAGGTGTTCAGATTGTAAGCTGCTTGCTCGATATTGTTGGTAGGGACTCACTTCGAGTCGTTGACGCTGGCCTTCTCGAAGGCCTAATGCAAGAGTAAGAATCGCCTCGCCTTGATTGCCACGGTTATACATCTATTTAAATTTAATTTCCAATAGCTCTAAATGTCGTAACTCCAAGAAAATACAATCTTATGCCTTATGGAGATGTTTGATGATTTGGAATAATACCTTTGAAACAATGCCTCGCGACGAAATGGAATCGCTTCAGTTAACAAGGCTACAGCAGGTTGTCGCACGTGTTTATGCCACGGTCCCTTTTTACCGGGATAGTCTTACTAAGTCTGGAGCTACTCCCGATAAAATTCGCAGCCTTGATGATTTAAGACGCATCCCTTTCACCTTGAAACAGGATATGCGTGCTAGTTACCCCTATGATCTGTTTGCAGAGCCCCTTGAACAGATCGTACGTATTCACGCATCGAGTGGCACTACGGGTAAGCCGACAGTTGTCGGATATACACAGCGTGATATAGATAACTGGGCAGAGATGATGGCGCGCTCCTTTGTCGCAGCCGGGACTCATAAGGGTGATATTGTCCATAATGCCTATGGGTACGGGCTCTTCACCGGAGGCCTTGGTGCTCATTATGGCGCAGAAAAGGTAGGTGCTTCCGTCATTCCCATGTCCGGTGGCAACACGCGTAAACAACTGATGATCATGCAGGATTTCGGTTCAACCGTTTTGACCTGTACCCCGTCTTACAGTTTGTTTCTCGCCGAAGTTGCCGCTGAAGAAGGGATCGATTTTAAGAAATTAAAATTGAAAGTCGGAATCTTTGGCGCAGAGCCCTGGAGCGAATCCATGCGCCAGGAGATCGAAGAAAAGTTGAATATAGAGGCTATTGACATCTATGGACTCTCAGAGATTATGGGGCCTGGTGTCGGTATTGAATGTATCGAAGCCCAAAATGGTTTACATCTCTGGGAAGACCACTTTATCCCTGAAATAATCGATCCTGACACTGGCGAAGTGCTACCGTACGGTGAGAAGGGTGAGTTAGTGATAACAACAATCACAAAAGAAGGGATACCCCTGCTGCGCTACCGGACGCGGGATATTACGCGAATTCTTCCCGAGCCATGCATCTGTGGACGAACCCATCTGCGGATTGAGCGCCTGAGTGGTCGAAGTGACGATATGTTGATCATCAGGGGAGTCAATGTATTCCCGAGCCAGATAGAATCTGTCCTTTTTGGCATAAAAGGTGTTGAGCCGCACTATCAATTAGTTATTGATCGTGAAGGCACTCTGGATACACTTGAAATTAAGGTTGAAGTTAACGAGCAGACCTTTTCAGATGAAATCAAGAATCTGCAGGCATTATCCAATCATATTTGTCACGCGATCAAGGAGATGCTTGGGGTTACCTGCAGAGTCCGCCTTGTGGAGCCGAAGACCATTGTACGCTCTGAAGGGAAGGCTAAACGGGTCATAGACAACCGTAAAACCTGATATTTAATTAACAGTCACTTGATAAGCGTGGAGATGCTGATGAAAATTGAACAGATTTCGATCTTTATGGAAAACAAGTCGGGAAGGCTGGCCGTAATAACTGATGCCTTAGGCTCTGGCGGGATTAATATTCGAGCACTTTCGCTGGCAGATACATCCGACTTTGGTGTTTTACGCCTGATCGTTGACAATCCTACTAAAGCGCTAGAAATTCTTCGCAATAATTCGTTTGCAGTCAGCAAGACCGGGGTCGTCGGGGTTATAGTTCCGGATAAGCCTGGTGGATTGACTTCAATACTTTCAGTGCTCGACAAAAATTCTATCAATATCGAGTACATGTATGCATTCAGCGAACGTTCAAGTGCTAATTCGATTATTATCTTTCGCTTTGATGATATCGAAGCAGCTATCGATCAAGTCCAAAAGTTGCTGTAAATTCCATCTCGCCTGATTGGCGGTAAGTTCAGCGGATCGCCACGACTGCCTCTTCCGTGGAAGAGCTTTGTTCTGCAACCCACTCATGGAGGTCGGCCATATCCAGATATCGACG
>JAJRQB010000134.1 GCA_024280485.1 Deltaproteobacteria bacterium | reverse complement strand
CATAATAGTTGCCTCCAGACAGGCATTATTATACCTTAAGACGTTGATATTTAACAGTTATTTATCTTTTTGGTCTTAGTGGATCCCGTAGGCTATTTTTGCTTTCGCGATGTCTGGCTTGTTTGGGCAACAGCCCGTCAACACCTGACAAATCTAACGCGAAGCAATCGATCAGAATACCAAGAATCAGCGTCTAAATGATCAAGCAGCATTTCTGACTTTTCCGAAGGTATTCACTGTCCGCCTACCTTGAACTGATAAGCCCAAGCTTCTCCTGCACGTATGATTCGAAAGTTGTCAACTCATCCATCAGCCCTTGAACTTCAGTCTCAAGCGCAATGATTTCACTATTGATTCCATCAAGTCTGTCTTTGTAAAGCTTTAACCTTAGCTCTGATGGCCTTGATTCCTCCGATGAACCGTTGGGGCTTTTTGATTGAAACCCTTTCTCGAATTTATCCCATGCGTCTGGATCATCTTTTATTCTTTCAATGTTTGCTTCGATAGCTTCTCGGCGTTCTTTCTTGAAGCGTAAATCATATTTCAGCGTCTCGATAGTTCTTGAGCGAAAACTTAGATAGGATATCGCGGTCTGAAGTTTTTGATATTCACTAATCTTTGATTGTTGAGATTTTAATTGTTGAATTAATAC
This sequence comes from Deltaproteobacteria bacterium, assembly GCA_024280485.1. Lineage (GTDB taxonomy): Bacteria > Desulfobacterota > Desulfuromonadia > Desulfuromonadales > Geopsychrobacteraceae > Geopsychrobacter. The sequence goes on along the minus strand of JAJRQB010000134.1, from coordinate 22,195 downwards.
ATCTAAGGATTGTGTCATTTGAAAAATTTCAAGAGCCAACCCATCTTGATCGTTAGGTTGAGATTCAACAGCAATTGCAATGAATGGATGATACAGGAACAACACAAAAATAACTAAAGTGAATGATTTTCTCATGATTCTACCCCCCGAGAATTCTAAAAGATTTAATTTTGAAGGTCTATTTCTTTGCTGATAGCAAATCAACCCAATTAAGTTTTCTGGTTATCTACTTCGCTCCACTAAACCTTGAAAAAAGCTTCTCACACAAAAGCAAAGAGAGAATCTATTCGCCTCATGATTACTTCGAGATAAAGGCCTGATTTAAATCAGGAGAAATCAGTAAAATCTTGAAGTAATCGTGAAGCTTGGCCTTATTTTACCAAACCTCGAGATTACTTGAGCCGAGGAGATAACCAGTCATAAAGATTATCTAGCATCACGGACTTCCTTATGGCAATGAGGTCAGATTACCCTCCGTACGTGGCATTTATTGTCGCAGGTGGAGCGAACTGGATAACCAGGTTAAGTTTTTGCCAAGTCGGTCTGTCTTCAATTCACATCAAAGAACAGAAGCTATTCTATCATTTATAGCCCTGGGTTTTGCGATCCTTCGTCAGGAGATATCAATTTATGCCTCATTTCATTCTTTTCGATACCGAAGAAAACAACAGCAGGGTAGATCATTAACTGAGGATGGCTAAGATTGTCCTTTAACTTTTCGTGCTATGCCTTCGATTCGATGAGTCAGGCCGACAACGAGAATCAATCCAAGGATAAGCCCAGACGCATTGGCGAGAATATCAAGTAAAGAAAAGCCGCGATTCGGAATGAAGTGTTGAAAAACTTCGATCATGATGGAGTAGCCCAGCAGTAACGTCAGTTTTCGTATTGTCAGGATTGACAGGGGATAGGCTACCGAACAGGAGAGGTAGAGGGCCATGTATCCGACAGAATGGAGTAATTTATCAGAAAATGACAGCATGACGGTTGGTGGCGCAGGAGTAAGGCTCAGGTAACTGCAGAAGAGCAGAAATAGCCAGAACTGTAGAATGCGTAAGGGTTTCATACCCATTTCCTATAAAAAGCCCCCGGCCAGTAGACCGGGGGCTTTTTAGTGACGGAGTCTGTACTTAAGTATCAGAGGCCGAGTGTCTTGAAGAAGTCGTTACCCTTGTCATCAACCAGGATAAAGGCCGGAAAATCTTCAACTTCGATCTTCCAGACGGCTTCCATTCCCAATTCAGGGTAGTCGATGCACTCAACCTTCTTGATGTTCTCTTCGGCGAGTACGGCCGCCGGACCGCCGATAGAACCGAGGTAGAACCCACCGAACTTCTTGCAAGCGTCGGTGACCTGTTGGCTGCGGTTGCCTTTGGCGATCATCACCATCGAGCCACCGTTCTCCTGTAACAGACCGACATAGGAATCCATCCGTCCGGCTGTGGTCGGGCCGAAGGATCCGGAAGCCTTTCCGGCTGGGGTCTTGGCTGGCCCTGCATAGTAGATCGGGTGCTTTTTGAGGTAGTCAGGTAAAGACTTGCCGCTGTCGAGCACCTCTTTGAACTTGGAGTGAGCGATGTCACGTCCGACAACGATTGTGCCTTTGAGTAACAGCGGGGCACCAACTTCCAGCTTGGACAGATCGGCAAGAATCTCGCTCATTGGGCGATCGAGGTCGATCTGGGTGCCGAGGCTTTCTTTGTTGCGATATTCATCAGGAATCAGGCGGCCCGGGTTGCGGTCCATCTCTTCGACGAACAGACCGTCCTTGGTGATTTTAGCTTTGATGTTCCGGTCAGCCGAGCAGGAAACGGCCATGCCGACGGGACACGAAGCACCGTGACGAGGCAGGCGGATAACCCGTACATCGTGGGCGAAGTACTTGCCGCCGAACTGGGCGCCAATCCCCAGATCTTGAGCTGCTTTGAGAAGTTTTGCTTCTAACTCAAGATCTCTAAATGCTTGACCGTGATCATTGCCTTCAGACGGAAGCCCGTCCAGTTCCTTCGCCGTTGCCAGCTTGACAGTCTTCATACAGGCATCGGCCGAGGTTCCACCGATAACAAACGCCATATGGTAGGGCGGACAAGCAGCAGTACCGAGAGTCTTCATTTTGGCGACCAGGAAATTGTAAAGTGTTTCCGGGTTAAGAAGAGCCTTGGTCTCCTGAAAAAGCATGGTCTTATTAGCAGAACCGCCACCCTTGGCGACGAACAGGAACTTGTAAGCATCTCCTTCGGTCGCCATGATGTCTATCTGGGCCGGCAGGTTGGTGCCGGTATTCTTCTCAGTATACATATCCAGAGCGACGGTCTGACTGTAGCGGAGGTTCTCTTCGAGATAGGTCTTGTAAATACCTTCGGAGATACGTTCGCAATCATTGCCGTTTGTCCAGACCTGCTGGCCTTTTTTGGCGACAACAGTTGCGGTGCCGGTGTCCTGACAGATCGGCAACTCGAAATTGGCAGAGATCTCTGCGTTGCGTAAAAAAGCCATGGCGACCCCGCGATCGTTCTGAGAAGCTTCAGGATCACTCAGGATTTTTGCAACCTGTTCGTTGTGCTCAGGGCGCAACAGGAAAGAGATATCTTTCATTGCCTGGTTAGAGAGTACGGTCAGGGCTTCAGGGGCGACCTTAAGGACATCTTGACCGTCAAAATTTGCGACACTGACAAACTTTTCCGAACCTTCAACCTTATAGTATTTGGTTGTGTCTTTCGCAAGAGGGAAGGGGTCCTGATAGAAAAAGTCGGGCATGGGTCTCACTCCTTGTCAATTGAAGGTTATCTTAGCAATATTGCGGATTACTTAAGAACCGAAGAAATGCATTATATGAATATTGTATACAGTTGTCGATAAGAAGATTTAACATATTTTGGCTGTTTTGTTTTGTGTGATTCTTGACCTGCCTGCTAGTGATAACACGCGCGGTAGGGCCATATGGCGCTTTTCATTATGCACGAAAAATAACGTTGTTCTGTTTTTTTTATAGAAAACTCAAGAAAATATGATGCAGACCTCTGTTATGTAAGCTACTGTTAATAATCAATGCTGATATATCAACCGGGTATGAATTCTGCAAACAATGTGAGTGTTGAAGTGAATTTCTATAATATTAATACTGAGGGGGCGGAAATGCCGATGTCGGAGCGGGTTCTTATCGTTGAATCAAATGGGTTGATTTGCAATCAAGTTGAGTCAATCCTTGGCGCAGCTGGATTGCAGGTTCACTGTTGTGGTGATCTGATTTCAGCCACCAGCCAAATTCGGCGACTACGTCCAGGGGTCATTCTGCTGGCTGCAGGGCTGATAATATCTGAACCGACTATTTGTCAACAATTGCGTTCCTGCGTTTCTGAATCCCGCTTGCCAATTATTCTGCTCGTTCCTCCACATCAGACCGACCTTGAATCCTGTCTATGCTCCAGCGATGCCGATGATTTCGTCTGTTCACCTTTCCAGAGTGAAGAACTTTTAGTCAGGGTTTTGAGCCAGATCAAGCCGCAAATACAGCCTCAGGTCGCTGCTTTGCCCAGTGTCGATTATCGTTTTCTGGCGGGCATTTCAGATTTGGCGAATGCTGATCTCGACAGCACTCAGGTTCTGCAGCGCGTTGTTACCGCAATTGGGCAGGTTATTGAGGTTCATCGCTGCTCGATTACCATGGTTCGGGAAGATGATCAGTTTGGTTACGTCATGGCGTCTAATGACGATCCTGAGTTGAACGGTCTTAAGATAGATCTCGCTAAGTATCCTGAGATTCAAGAGACAATCCGTACTGGCAAACCAATATTTATAGATAATATTTGTAAACACCCCCTTATGGAGGGGGTCCGGCCGTATATCGAGAAGCTTGGTTTTAATTCCTTGCTGGTGCTGCCTATGGTTGATCGTCAGCGCGTTATTGGGGTTTTGGTCGTGCGTACGGCTCGAAGTCTGGAAGGCTTTGCCGCTGAGGAGATCTCTTTCTGCCAACTGGTTGCAAATGTTGCGACCAGTGCGTTACGTTTTGCGCGGCTCGCCAGTCAGCAGGATAATACCGAAACACAGGTTCAAGATGCTGAGCCCCTCGATGACGCTAACTTTACTGCACGGGGTGCACGACTAGATATGGCGGCTCATGACTTACGGGTGCTTGTCTCTGTGATAGATGGATATTGCATGTTGCTTCAGGAGAGCGAGCCCGAAAACTTCTCTTCGCAACAGACCGAATTCGTCGATGGCCTTATGATGGGTTGTCGGCGATTGGTTGAACTGACGAATAACCTGCTCGATTCGTCGCGGATTGAATCGGGCAATCTGGAGTTGGAGATTGAAGATACGGATCTCCGCAAGATGATCGAAGCTGCATCGCAGGACATCCGACCTCTTCTGCAGCGGCGCGGAATAAAACTCGATATTAAGTGTCGTCAGGAGCAAGTGCCTGCACGTTGCGACGTAGAAAACATTCGGCGTGTTTTTTATAATCTTATGAGTAATGCCATTAAATTTACCCCGACCGGAGGGACGATAGAACTTCATTTTAAGACCGATGATAAATCCTCTTACGTCTCCGTATTAGATAGTGGCCCTGGAATCGCGGCTGATCTGTTGCCAACCCTCTTTGATGACTTCAGTCATAAGCAAAGTCCAGACGGTCAACATGGAAATGGCCTGGGCCTTTCGATCTGTAAGCGAATAGTTGACGCGCATCATGGCCGCATCTGGGCAGAGAGTGTTGCCGGCCAGGGTAGTCGTTTTACTTTTTGTTTGCCTACAACCGGCTGAGAATTTCATTGATATAACTCTCTTTTTCTTGAATGTTTTAACCTTCCAAGGGTCACTGCTGCCTGTTTTACCGCCACTAAAAACAAACCAAATATCACGACAAATATAATTGACAATAATGCTCAGGTATGTTAGTCGTACCGCAGCTTTTAATAGTGATGTAGCGGGTTTGTCGGTATTGTGTTTGAGTGGCTTCAGGAAAGGAATATCTATGTTTACCCATTTGAAAGATGACTTGAGGGCGGTATTTGATCGCGACCCTGCGGTGCGTAATGTCTTTGAGATTATCCTTTGTTATCCCGGCTTTCACGCGATGCTTTTTTATCGACTCGCTCACGCTCTCTGGACTCGGAAACTTTACTTGCTGGGCCGTTTCATCTCTCACCTGGGACGTTTTTTTACCGGAATAGAAATTCACCCCGGTGCCAAGATCGGTCGTGGCTTTTTTATTGATCACGGGATGGGTGTTGTGATTGGAGAGACCTCAGAGATTGGCGAGAATTGCACTCTCTATCATCAGGTGACCCTGGGGGGAACTTCATGGGCGAAAGAGAAACGTCACCCAACCCTGGGCAACAATGTTGTTGTCGGTTCCGGTGCCAAGATCCTGGGTCCCTTTACCGTCGGCGACAATGCCAAGGTCGGCTCCAATTCGGTTGTCGTCAAAGAAGTTCCGCCGAATGGTACCGTTGTCGGCGTCCCCGGTCGGATGGTTATGTCCGGTGGTAAGCCGTCCGGAGTTGATCTTCAGCATGGCAATCTGCCTGACCCGGTTGCTAAGGTCGTCAGTTGTATGATGGACCAGATTCACAACCTTGAAAAAAAGGTGAGTGAATTGTCAACAGAACAGCAACGTCTCGTAGAAGAGCTGGACAGTCAGCGTGCGACTGAAGCGGTTAACGAATGAGACTGTCAACCAAGGCACAGTACGCCGTACGGGCGTTGGTCAGCTTGACCATAAATGGTGACGGCAGCCCGGTCTCTATCAAGTCGATCTCAGCCTGGGAAAACATCTCCCTGACCTATCTGGAACAACTGTTCGTTAAGTTGCGTCGTGGTGAAATTGTTCAGAGTACCAGGGGCCCAGGTGGTGGCTATCTGTTGGCCAGGCCTGCCGACGAGATCCGGGTAGATCAAATTATCGACACCGTGGAAGAAACCTTGGTGCCGGTCTCCTGTATGGATGACGATGGAACCTGTGGTTGTCCGTCACAATGTGTAACTCATGAGATCTGGCAGGGTTTGGGCCAGCAGATCAGGACCTTCCTTGCATCAAAAACTCTTGAAGATTTGGCTGTTGAGGGGCGTAAACGCTTAAAAAGTTGCGTTTAATGCCTAATTTTCTTTCAGTAAATCCATTGCTCTAAATTCCTCTTATCTAATTTGTCCAAGGTTTAACGTGACCCAGATATATCTTGACCATAATGCGACTACACCGATTCGCGCTGAGGTACTCGAAGAGATGCTGCCTTTCCTGCGTGGGAAGTTTGGCAATCCATCGAGCATCCACTGGGCCGGACGGGCGGTGAGTAGTGCCGTAGAGACTGCACGTGAGAAGGTTGCGGCATTGATTAATGCTTCACCCTCTGAAATTGTTTTTACCTCCTGTGGCAGTGAGGCCGACAACCTTGCGATCAAAGGCACTGCCAGTGCCTTGCGTGATAAAGGTCAGCACATCATCACCACAGCAGTAGAGCATCCTGCGGTTCTCGAAAGTTGCCGTTCTCTGGAAGCTCAAGGTTGGCGAGTCAGCTATCTGCCAGTTGACACAGAAGGTCAGCTCGATCTGGCTCAGCTCGAATCACTCGTTGGCGATGATACTGTGTTGATTTCAGTGATGTGGGCCAATAATGAAACAGGCAACCTGTTCCCGATCGCCAAAATAGGGGAGATCGCCCGCAAACATGGGGTTATGTTCCACACCGATATGATTCAAGCGGTTGGCCGAGTTCAGTTGGATGTTAAGGCGGTAAATCTCGATCTGGCGGCTATCTCCGGGCATAAATTTGGAGCTCCCAAGGGCGTTGGTGCGTTGTATATTCGCTCCGAAACGCAGCTTGAACCCTTGATCCACGGAGGACATCAAGAGCGCAACCGCCGCGGCGGAACATCGAATGTTGCAGGTATCGTCGGATTGGGCAAGGCCTGTGAGTTCGCCGCTAGTGAATTTGAACAAGCGACGGACCGGGTGCGTAGCTTACGGGATCAATTGGAAGACGGCCTCTTTGCTACGATAGATAATATCCAGTTGAATGGTTGTGTTGACCGTGCTAAACGTCTGCCCAACACTCTCAACCTCAGTTTCGCTGGTATCTCCGGAGAATCGCTGCTACTGAATCTCGATCTTAAAGGAATTGCCGCCTCCTCAGGTTCGGCATGTGGTTCCGGAACGCTTGAAGCCTCACCTGTGATTACGGCGATGGGGGTCGATTTAGCTATGGCGCAGGCGAGTGTTCGTTTCAGCCTTGGCCGGGAAAATACCCCAGATGAGGTTGAGTATGTGTTGAGCATCCTCCCGGCTATCGTCGAGCGTTTGCGCAGCATAAGCACTTTGTGAGATTGCTGCAGATATATTCTATATAATTTAGTGGGTTGAGATGTACTGTCTCAACTCGACATGAAGCAACGGGAGGGCTCTTTATTCGAGAGATCCTCCCTTTACGCATGAACGGATATTGGTTGTGAAAAAGAGAGTGGTTGTCGCCATGAGCGGCGGTGTCGATTCTTCGGTAACTGCGGCGCTGTTACAGGAACAGGGCTATGAAGTGATCGGTATGACCATGCAGATCTGGGACTATTCCAGCTTTACTGCGGAGAATGGTGAATCCTTCGGCAGTTGCTGCAGCCTGGATGATGTCTATGATGCACGTCGGGTTGCGGAGAGTCTTAATATCCCATTCTACGTGATCAACTTTGAAGAAGACTTTCAACGCCACGTTATTGACAATTTCTGTGATGAGTATTTTGCCGGACGAACTCCCAACCCCTGTGTTCTCTGTAATCAGGTTTTAAAGTTTGATCTCTTGTTGCGCAAGGCCCTCGAGCTTGAGGCTGACTTTATGGCAACTGGTCACTATGCGCAGATTCTGCGCCGCGATGATCAGTTGGCGCTGGTTAAGGGCGTCGACGATGCCAAGGATCAGAGTTATTTCCTTTTTACCCTGACCCCTGAACAGATGGCGAAGACTCTTTTCCCGCTGGGTGGGATGACTAAAGAAGAGGTACGTGAGCACGCCGTGCGCTTCAACCTGCGAGTGGCCGATAAGGCAGAGAGCCAGGATATCTGCTTTGTCCCGGATGGAAATTATGTCCGCTTTATCGAAGAAGAACGGGGCGCTGGCCACAAAGATGGTGAGTTTATCCACCATAACGGTCAGGTCCTCGGCAAACATACCGGTATCTATCGTTACACGGTCGGTCAGCGTAAAGGGCTGGGCCTCAGCTGGACCGAACCTCTCTATGTTATCGGTATCAATGCTGAAACAAATCAGGTGATCGTCGGTGAAAAAGCGCTCCTCAGCCGGGGGGATTTTGAGCTGCATCGCTGCCTGTGGAACATCGCCACTCCGACCGCACCAATCCAGGTTGAATGTCGCATCCGTTACCGCCACCAGCCTGTAGAGGCAACGGTCACTCCCTTACCGAACGGTGGTGCAAGCATCGCCTTCAGCCAACCTCAGAAAGGGATTACTCCCGGCCAGGCTGCGGTCTTTTATCACGACGACCGGGTTATCGGTGGGGGCTGGATCGCGTGAAGCAGAGCTTTGCTATCGTTACCCTGGGCTGCAAGACGAATCAGTTTGAATCGGCGGCGATGACTGAAAAGCTCCTTGGCGCCGGGTACCAGCAACTCGAATTTGAGGCCGGACCTGATCTTATCCTGGTCAATACCTGCACCGTCACTTCAAATACCGATGCCCAATCACGCAAGCTGATCAGGCGCGCTCGACGGATTAACCCCCAGGCACGTATTGTGGTGACAGGTTGTTATGCCCAGGTCGATGCCCAAGCCTTGGCGGAGCTTCCCGGGGTCTCGCTGGTTCTGGGGAATGAGGAAAAAGCTGAATTGATCGAGCAGTTGTCCGAGTTGGATGATCAGCCGAAGATCGCCGTAGGAGATATTCGCAGGGAAGGGGGCAATGTCGCTCTTGAAGTCGCCAGCGAAGCCAAGCGGAGTCGTGCTTTTCTGCAGATCCAGAACGGCTGCGATGCCTTCTGCTCCTACTGTATTATTCCTTACGCCCGCGGCCGGAGTCGCTCAGTAGAACCGCAAGCAATTCTGGAGCAGGTCGGTGCTCTTGTTGCTGCCGGGCACCAGGAGTTGGTACTGACCGGCATACATATCGGTCAGTACGGTAAAGATCTCTATCACCCCTTAAACCTTCTCGACCTGATCAAACGGATCGAGCCTCAGCTTAAAGACGCCCGTTTGCGCCTCGGATCTTTAGAGCCTACCGAACTGCCTGCAGAATTGCGTGAGCATATCGCTTCTTCCGCCCAGATCTGCGCCCACTATCACATTCCATTACAATCCGGGACTGGTCGTGTTTTAAAAGCAATGAATCGCAACTATACGACCAGTTTTTTTGCAGAATTACTTCATGACCTTCGCACCCGCCAACCTTCAGCCGGAATCGGCATAGATCTGATTGTCGGATTTCCTGGCGAAACAGATGCAGAATTCGAAGAGACCTACAGATTCGTTGAATCACTGCCGGTCAGTTACCTGCACGTTTTCCCCTACAGTCGTCGGCCAGGCACTCCTGCAGCATCCCTGGATGGACAGATTCCTGCTGATATTGCTCGGCTGCGCGCTGCCCGTATGCGGCAACTGGGTGAAGAGAAGCTGCGTCAGTTTGCGCGCAACTTTGTTGGTCAGTCGTTAGAAGTGATTGCCGAAGCAGGTTTTAGGAGTGGGAAGATGCGTGCTGTGGCAGACAACTATTTAAGTGTTCAACTGCCCGCTGATGAAAAGTTGATCGGTAAGCGTCAATCCGTCAAGGTGACTGGGTATGGAAGGCAGGGTTTGGAAGGGGAGCTGTTACTGCCCTGATCGCAAGTATTCCCCCACGCTACTAAATGCCACAGGAAAGGCGAGCTACTCGGAGGTTTGAGTAACTCGAACACTTTCCTGAAAGCCGCATATTATCAGCTTTCAAAATATCAATCGTCAATCTTTTAATTGAGCAGTTGGGCATAAAAGACCTTGGGCCAGAAGTGGTGCCAGCTCTTTTTGAACTTAAGTATCCACAAGTATTTAGTGATGGAGAATTATTTTTGCCGATAGGCACAGGATTCAGGGAGCCACTTCAGGTTGGCGACCTTCTCTGGTGTCAGTTTGATGCAGTCGTACTCTATTTGCTGGCGATGTTCATAGACGCGGCATTCGCGAGTATGGATATCGAGTTGGCGGCAGGGGACCTGGGTCTCAATAATGTGACCTTTGCCATCGATCGCTTTTTCGAAGCAGCAGAGTCCACAGCGATGGCAGAGATCTTCCCATTCTATTGCTTGTTTGTTTTCAATCGTCTGATCTGGCACAACGTCAACCTATTCATATCACAGGGCTGTTTGCCCTTTTTGATTCTTGGATTCTTGGATTCTATGAGATTCGGGCTTCATAATGATTAAGGTGTTGTTCTCATTTCTGTAACACTAACACTGGCGGAGGGAGAATATGAAGCAGGGTCTTGGAGTCACCAAGCTTTTATCTGCTTGATGAATTGAGCTTTTCTGCTTTGTTCTAATTCAGGCCCTTTGGTCGATAGGGATTTATTGAAGTTGTTCATGCTATCCTGCTTGTTCCTCCGAACTGTTTCGGCTATGCTGAGTACTTGGAATCGTTGGGAATTACACGGAAATTCTAGGATAGGCTGATTTTATGTCTTCTGAAAAAGTATTGATCGTTGATGACGAAGCTGGAATGCAGAGACTCTTGGCGCGTATTCTCGATCGTCAGGGTTATGAAACGCTGACAGTCGGTTCTGGCAAGGAAGCGATGCAGTTGATCAACTCAGACAGTTTTGATCTGGTGTTGACCGATATTCAGATGCCGGGCATGAATGGTCTGGAACTGTTGCGTGAAATCAAGGCCTTTGATCCTTCGTTACCGATTATTGTTGTTACGGCTTATGGCTCGGTTGAAAGTGCGGTTGAGGCCTTACGTGCCGGGGCTTATGACTATATTACCAAGCCTTTTGAGACCGACGAAATCAAGCTGACAGTCGCTAAGGCGTTTGAACGGGAACGCCTGTTGGCTGAAAATCGTTATCTACACGAAGAACTGGAGCAGAAGTACCGCTTCTCCGGTATCGTCGGCTCTTCACAGATTATGGCCGATGTTTTTGAAATGGCCTCATCAGTCGCCGTCAGCACCGCCAGCGTTCTGGTGACTGGCGAAAGTGGCACCGGCAAGGAGTTGATTGCCCGCTCGGTTCATTACAATTCACCGCGTAAAGATAAACCTTTTATCGTGCTGAACTGCGCTGTCTTCTCGGAAGGTGTTATCGAGAGTGAGCTGTTTGGACATGAAAAAGGTGCTTTTTCCGGAGCTATAAGCACCAAAAAGGGGCGGTTTGAACTGGCTGATCAAGGGACACTCTTTATTGATGAGGTCGGCGAGATGAGCCCCTCAGCGCAGGTTAAGCTGCTGCGCGTGATTCAAGAACACGAGTTCGAACGAGTCGGCGGGACCCGAACCATAAAAACCGATGTGCGACTGGTGGCAGCAACCAATAAGGATCTCGCTGCCGAGGTTCAGGCAGGTCGTTTTCGTGAAGATCTCTTCTATCGACTCAATGTGGTGCATCTGACCATGCCACCGTTACGAGATCGTCGTGAAGATATTGAACCCTTGGTGCAACATTTTCTTGAAAAATACAAAGCTGAAACCGGCAAGAAAATCAGCGAGATCTCGCCTAAGGCTTTGAGCGATCTGATCGCTCATGAATGGCCAGGGAATGTTCGTGAATTGCAGAATGCCATGGAGCGCGCTGTTGTTTTGTGTCGCAGCGACATTATTACTCCCAACGATCTGCCTCAAGAGGTGCGCGGTGGCAATGAGATTTGCCTGACCCTGCCACAGACGGGGAGCAATTTGACCGACATCCTTGATGATCTTGAGCGCCAGTTGATTATTCAAACCTTGCGCAGGGAAGGGGCGTCTCAGACCCGTGCCGCTGAATCATTGGGAATAGCACGGACCACGCTACGCTACAAAATGGAGAAATACGGACTGATCGAACGGAATGGATGACGGGTTTCTGTCAGACTGCGGCTGGACGACTGACTGATTGGCCTTTCTAAGCGCATTTGCTAGCGGTTTCTGTCGTCCGGAAGTCTTATCCATAATGGTACATTCTTTGCTCCATCCTAAATCGTTTTGTGTCTGTAAAAATTTTGAATGACAGGATCGAACCCTTTGCTGACTCTTCGGCTGCTCTCTCTTATTTTTGTGCTGTTTCTTTGTGCCTGTACAGATATGGATCCAGACCGTCTTTACGCGGTCAGGTTGGACCATGCCCCAGACACGAAGGATTGGAATGCTGCGCTGCCTAAGACCGTGACGGTCAAGGGGGGACGCCTGAATAAGGTCGATCCTCTTCCTGAGATAGATAAAGATACTGTTCATACCTCAACCGCTAGCTGTCACCATGGTTCCAGCTTGCCTGATCCTATCGCTATCGATCTGCGGGCGTTTTACACCGAAAAAGATCTCTATCTGCGTTTAACCTGGGCCGATCCCTCACAAGACGACAATATGCGTGGTTGGGATTACGATGGAGAGATGTGGCGGAGTAACGGTGATTTTGAAGATGGTTTAGGAATCATCTGGGATACTGAGCGCAAATATTCTGAGTTTACCTGTGCTTATGCCTGCCATCTGGACGACTTTGGCGTGAGTGGGCAGAGTTTTCGTGGTCATAATCGCATGAAGTTAGCGAAACAGGGACCACTGCTCGATCTGTGGAACTGGAAGGCTGGTCGCACCGGACGCCTGTCGTTTGCCGATGACCGTTATGTCGATAAGGATGGGATGCATGGCGACCTGCCGGGTGAAATCTTTCATCCCAACTCCTTGCGCCAGGTGCAGCCAGAAGGGAAGGTCGAGGTCTTCGCTGAAGGAGATCGTCCGCTTTATGATTTCGACGGGAATGTGGTCGACGCCCAAATCCCGACAATCTTTTCGCGAGCTCCGGGCTATCTGACCGATCGTCCATCCGGTGATCGAGCTGATGTTATCGCACGATCCTTCTGGCGAGATGGACGCTGGACTGTGATCTTACGACGCGCGCTGAATACTGGCTCGCCACGTGATGCACAGTTTTCTACAGGCGAAGCCTCTGCAATCAGTTTTGGAATTTCTCTGATGGACAACTCTTTATACGAACATTATGCTTCGACGGTTTCACAAACGTTGTTGTTACTACCGCCAGCCGGCAACGCTGCGCTGGTGAAGTGAGGAAAAGATGAAGATAGGATTGACGGTTTTATCATTGCTGTTGTTGACCCTGTTCGGTTGCGATAATCAGACCGGACCTGCCAGCGCAACTAAAACTGAGTTGGTTGAGGTTCAGGGTCAAGTCACCGCGCCGTTGGAGAAGGCCTCTCTGTATATCTACAAAAAAGGGATGGATCTCTACGGCCCGGCTTTCGCGGTATCAGATGAGACCGATCGAAATGGAAGCTTTGCGATCTCTCTGCCTGAAGGGGAATACGTCACTGTTGTGCGTAAGCGCGCCGATGGCGCAACCGTAGGTCCGGTCGTTGCCGGTGATAACCGTAGCGACTTTATCCCTCTGGTGGTTAAGAGCGGGATGACTGAGTTAGCCCTCAGCGCGCCGATCAAGGTTGGTGACAATCGTCGCTTGACCACGCAAGACGAGAAGACTCAGACCGGTTTCAGCGGACAGATCACTGATGCCGACGGTAACCCTGCCGAAGGTTTGAGGATTCAGGTTTATGATCACGTTCAGATGTCTGAGCGACCTAAGTATGTGTCTGAGAAGACTGGTCCAGATGGTCGCTATCGGATGCTGTTGCCAACAGGGGGGACCTACTATATCGGCGCCCGAGATAATTTTGGCGGTCCGCCAAAGCTTGGCGACCTTTATGGCCGTTATGACCAGGGGACGATTGAACCTTCAGCGGTGGTTATTCGTAAAGATGAAATTCTCAAGGATGTCGATATCCGGGTAACAAAAATATGGTAAGGCTGCTGCTCCCGTTTCTTCTGCTGTTGCTTGTTGGCTGCCAACAGACAAGCGAACCGATTTCGTTGGATGAGTTGGCAGCATCAGCTCGGGGTGGGGAAGTCAGAGCTCTGGAACAGTTGGTTGGTCTGCTTGGCGAAAACGGAGTCTTAACCAACGACCGTGTCTATCTTCTATTACTCGAATTAGGCGACGATGCGATACCGGTGTTGCTGCCGGCGGTTAAGAGTAATGATCGCATCCAGCGCGAATACGTGATTGCTGCCTTAAGTAACCTCAAGGCGCAGTCTGCTATCCCGGCAATCGCCGACGTCCTCGCTGATCAGTCGCTGGGGCGGCGTTATATCGCAGCCTGGGCCCTTGGAGAGATTGGCAATGTTGCTGCAGTTAGTCCATTGCTCAATGCTCTCGGTGATCAGGAAGAAGAGGTGCGTAAATTTGTCACGCGCTCACTGATCAAGTTGAATAGTTTGGCTGTTGTGCCGCTGATCGATTTTTTGAAACAGACCCAAAACCCACAATCTGTGGCTGCGGCCGTGCGAGCCCTGGGCGATATTGCCGATCCGCAGGCCTTCGAGGTTCTGCTTCAGCATCTGGACGGTCCCAGCCGTGCGGATGTGGTCACAGCACTGGGCAAACTCAAGGATACGCGGACCGTCGATGCCCTGGTTTCTGTTTTACAGGATCAAGACTGGCTGGTCCGTATGAACGCCGCCACGGCTCTTGGCCCGATCGGTAGTGAGAAACAGACCGCAGCCCTTGAGGTGTTGCTCGAAGATGACGTCAATGTCGTTCGAGAATGGGCGGCGCGCTCTCTCGAAACAATGACCGGCAGACGCTACACTTATCGCAATGAGGCGGGTGAATATGTCCAACCCTACAGTATCTACCACTAACATCCTGGCCAGGATCGGAGATAACGCGTGAAAGATCTGCTTCATCTGCCGGTTCTCGGTTCACTACTGCGTGGTCGCTGGTTCTGGCGCGTAACCCGCCTACTGGCCTTGGCGATCACGCTGCTCGTCATCGTGAGTGGCTGGCACCATCATCTGATTCCGGGTGTCGATACTCCTGATCCGCTGATGTACACCAGTTTCGCAACCTTCGGTCTCTGGGTTTTGTGGATCATGGGGCTGGTTCTACTGGCGCTTGTGGCCGGACGATTCTGGTGCGCGGTCTGCCCCTTCGGCTGGCTGAATGGACTCTTATCTCACTATGGATTCAATCGTCCGCTCCCTGCATGGTTGGGGGGGATGCTGCCGGTAACCCTGCTGCTGATTGCTCTTCAGATCTCGGTTTATCTCCTGGCGATTCATCGTTACCCGGACTATACTTCGCGATTGCTGGTCCTCTTATTTATTGCCCTGATTATCAGTTCGGTTATTTTTCGTAAACGTGCTTTTTGTCAGCTCTTTTGTCCGGCTGGTGCCATCTTAAAGTGCTATGCCCGAGTGGCTCCCTTCGAGCTTCGTGTGCGCGATTCTGAAATATGTGCCGGTTGCAGCAGTGTGCAGTGTGTCTCTGAACAGAGTTTCTGGCAACGCTATGCCTTTGGTCCTGCAGTGATTCATCTACAACGGCAACGTCCAGGTTGTCCGGTCGATATCCATCCCCGCCAGATCGATGACAACAGTGACTGCACCCTCTGTATGAATTGCGTTGAAAATTGCTGCAACGATAATCTGCGTCTCGGATTCATCCTTGGCTGGCGGAGCTAAGTCATGCGGTTCTTGGTCGTGGTGAAGCCTTTCTGCTGCTGGTTTTAACCGGTATGGTGACGGCAAACTTCAGTAAGGTGAATGTCCCGCTACGTGAGCTGCTGTTTGCTGCGCCAAAGAAAGCCGCGATTTTGCTGGGTTGGCAAGCCGATGGTTATTTCCTGCTCTCGGCACTGTGGATCACCCTGTTACTCCCCTTGTTGCTCGCACTCCCGGGGATGATTCTTTACCGCTTGCGGTTTATGAAAGTCTCTACAGTTGTCGAGCCTGAGGAGCCTGAGCAAGTGAGTGTAAAGCGCTCACTCTTTGCGGGGTTGTCGGATTTGCTGTTGCCGACCATTCCATTATTGCTGGCTTCACACCTGATTCTTGCATTGGTTAAGCTGAATGCAAAGCTTGGTTATTTGCCGTTGGTCCTGAGTGACCTGAGCGGGGTTAAAAGTTACCTGGCTGTTCACCTGATGAAAACTCTGCCGCAACCCGGGGTGCTGGTTTCGATCGATCTGCTCAAGTGGCTGGTTATTGTTCTGCTGGTGATTGGCTATCTGCTGGCGATCTGGGCCGTAAAGAAGGTTGCTTCAGGCCGAGACGGGAAGAAATTTTATTTTTGGGGCACACTGATTAATATCAGCCTGTTGGCCGGGCTTTACCTGGATACGGTGATTCGATGGTTGTTTCTGCGCTAAAAACGACGCTGTTGACCTTAAGTCTGCTCTTGATTTTTCAGGTCACCACCAGTTTGTCCTGTTTTGGGCCAAAGCTTTTTATCGGGGTTCTCCCAGGCCTGGAAGGGGAGATGCGTTACCACCTGGTCTCGATCTATCTGCATGAAAAGACTGGCATCGACAGCGTTCAGGTTGAGTTGAAACAGGGCCAGACGGCCATCGATGCAATCTCCGCTGAAGAGATCGATCTGGGTTTTGCGAACGTTGCTGAAACTTCTAGCATTGCTGTTCTGGATTTGGGCAAGGGGCTCAAGCTTTATAGCGGTAAGCGTCCCCTCAATGATTTACAATTTACCACCGTAGGGCGCGTATTTAGGAAATTACAGAAGCGGATTGATCAAAGCAATCTCGATCTTATCCGTCAGGAAGTTAAGAATGGTGATCTGCCCGCTGCTGCGGTGCGTGATTTCATGATGGAAAATGGTTGGATTTAAGCTGATGTCTCGTTGTCGTCAAAAAATCGCAATGCTGTTGACTCTGTTGCTGATAACAGGCTGCGCTCTGGTCTCTGTTGAGAGTGGTCCTGTTTTGCAGATAGGGACAGTACAAAAACCCTATGAAGTCAGAGGACTATTGCAGCAGGATTTGTATCTTGGAGGAGTAATCCGCATCACGGGGGATCTGTTTGTCCCCGCTGGTCGCAGCCTTCAAATTGCACCCGGCAGTCATGTTCTGGTGGTCGGTAATGACAGCACCAAAATCGACCCGGAATACCTGGACAAAGGGACCGAAATTCTGGTCAAGGGTCGGTTGATAGTCGCCGGTGAGAAGGGAATACCGGTCAAATTTTCGCTGGATGAGTCGACACCAAAGGGAGAGAACTGGACAGGGATTGAGCTGGTAGCCGCGGAAGCTGCGATTTTCAAGCATGTCGATATCCTCGGTGCTGAAATCGGTATTCTCAGTCTGGACAGTTCTCCACAATTAACTCAGGTCAATATCCTTGGCGCGCGTTACGGAATCTTGATGCAGGGTGGGGGAGAACTTGTCTATAGAGGTGGCCGTATTAGCGGGGGGGATGCCGGTCTGCTCTGTTTTGATTACAGCGCACTGTCTTTAGAGCAACTGAGCATCCTCGACAATCTGGAGGAGGGGCTTTATCTGGCAAGCGGATGTTCCTTGCAACAGCAGGGTCTGCAGATCAATCGCAATGATCTGGGCGCTGTCGCGAGTGAATCATATCGAACTAGCCTTCAGGTCTCTTTAAGTGATAACCGCATCGACTTTAAGCCTCTTCCCGAAGAAGCCGTACAATGAGAACTCTGCTGATTATCCTGCTATTGCTCTTCCCGCTGTCGTCTGTTGCGCTTGAATATCACGGAGAGAACACGATATTCAAGGATACCATCTGGCAGGGTGAGGTTCTGATTGACGGAATCCTGACGATTGCTATGGGTGCTACCTTAGAGATTCGTCCCGGAACCAGAGTAAGCTTTACCCGCATCGACCTCAACGGGGATGGTATTGGAGAGAGTGAGCTCTTTGCGCAGGGTCGTTTTATCGCCTTGGGTACGCAGGATAAGCCGATTATTTTCACTTCGGCTGAAGTTAATCCTGTACCGGGTGACTGGGGTGCACTCAACATGATGGTGAGTGAAAACGGCGAGAATCTGCTTGAACACTGTCTGGTTGAGTACGGCTATCGTGGCTTCCACTCGCACTATTCCATCGCCCGCTTAGACTCTTCAACTTTTCGATATAACCAGCGCGGCGCCCAGTTTCAGGAGTCGACAGTCACAATCAACGATTGCGATTTCAGCCATAACTTCAATGGGCTACAGTTCCGCGATTCGAAGGTTGTGATCGAGAATAGCCGTGTCGTTGGTAATCTTTGGGGGATCAGGGCTGTATTCGTCGAGTTACAGATGAGCGGTAGCCAGGTTGAGGCTAATCGGATCAACGGTATCAGTCTGCGTGATTCAAAGGTTCAGTTGAGAGATAATCAGGTCAGTGACAATCGGCGTGGTATCTACTTGCAGCGCAGTGATGCAAAGATAACCGGCAACCGCATAACCCAAAACCGCGAACATGGCATCTATCTTGAAGATTCAATCGCCTCGGTACAAGGTAATCTGATTCGAAGTAATGGCCGCTCTGGATTAAAAATCCTTGCGGCAGATGCTGTGATAGAAAATAATCGCATCGAAAATAACTTTGAGTTCACAATTTATAATGCGGGGGATGACGATTTACATGTCGGACCCAATTGGTATGGCAGCGTCTCAAAAAAGCCCGAACTGATGGACGGGCGCAGTCGCGAAGGACTGGGTCTGCTGCATGTTGCACCTTCACTTGTACGTAAACCTGAGGTTAATGCGCTTTGAACTTTTTTCAAAATAGATATGCACTGATCATAATTGTACTTCTGATTTCTCTCCTGTCGGCATGTCAGCCGGAGGGGACTCGGTCGAAGATGCGGATCGGGTACATGAATTGTAATAGTGAAGAAGAGACACTTAAGCGTTTTTATCCGCTGACAAGGTATCTATCACAGAAGCTTGGCGTCGACTTTGAGGTGGTACCGGTTGATACTCAGGACTTTTCAGAACGCTTTGCCGCGGGAGAGTTCGAATTTACCCATACCAATTCATTGGTTTACTTGATTATGCATGAGGAGAGTCAACTGAAACTGCTGGCCACTGAGAAGCGAGGTCGTTACGGCAGTCATACCTCTGGATCAATTATCTCGCGCAAGGGGAGCGGCATTAGAACCCTGGCCGATCTTAAGGGAAAACGGATGATCTTCGGACCTCAGTTGGCTCCCAGTGGCTTTCTTGCCCAATACGACACCATGTTGCAGGGCGGTATCGATCCTGAGAAGGATCTCGATTACTACGCAATTCCATCCGGTTCGTTCAAGCATGAAAAAGTTGTTTATGGTGTTTACTTCGGTCAATACGATGTTGGCACCGCGCCTTCACTTGACCTGGAACTTATGACCAGCGCCGGCAAAATAACCGCTGACGATTTCAATATTGTCGCCGAGAGCCCGATTATTCCATACTGCACTTTTGGTGCGAATAAAGATCTTGATCCGACCCTGGTGGAGAATTTCCGTAAGGCTCTGGTGGAGTTGACAGAAAAAGATGTCGTCAGCTATCAGGGTGAAGAACTCAAGGTTCTGGCCTCAGCCTGGATTGATGGCTACGAAACCCTTGAAGATTCTGATTACGATCAATTGCGTGCCATGGCAAAACGCGCCAACATGCCGCCTTATCAGGAGTTCTGATGGCCCGTCGTGATCACTTCGACATTCTGACCGGTGGGGGGCTTCTGGTTTGTGCTCTGGTTGTTGTCTTCCTGCTGATGGTCGGGCAGGAGAAGAACACCTCAGCAGCAGCACTCGATAAAGCACTGGAACAGCAGATAGCTTATCAGGCGCGGATTGAATTCCTGCATAACCTTTATCAACCGGTCGAAGATTTGCGACTGGCCGGGCAGGCTTCAGAAGCACTGCTCAAACTTGATGAACTGGCACGACATTACCCCCAGGAGGCTCACGGTGAAATTTTGCAGGCGGAAATTCTGCTTGAGCGTGGAGCGACTAAAGAATCGATCGATCACTATGTGCGCGCGGTGCGTTTGAATGGTGATTACGTCGATAAGGCGAGCCCCCTGACAAGGCGCAGCGGAATTCAGCAGCTTGTAAATCTACGGTTGCCAGAGTTTGCAGCCCGTACGCGTAAGAATCCACAAAGTCTTGCGCTGCAGAACACCTTGACCGGCCTCTATTACCTTCAGAGCCGCTTATCTGGAGGCTGTGAATAGATCAATGTATTGGTTTGATCGACAAAACATTTTAGTCGTTATGTCTGGCTTGAGCTTGGGAGTTCTTGGCGTCATGCTGGTTCTCTGGGGCAATCCCCAGAATTCTGGTATTTGCGTATCCTGCTTTTTGGAAAACTCTGCCGGAGCCCTTGGTCTGCATGATAATCCGCGTATGCAGTATCTGCGGCCCGAATTGATCGGTTTTGTGCTGGGCGCTGTGGTCGCAGCCTTTCTGGGCCGTGAGTTCAAGTCGCGTGGCGGCAGTGCGCCATTGCCGCGTCTCTTTGCAGGCGTCTTTCTGATCGTTGGATGCGCCGTCTTTATCGGTTGCCCGCTTAAAATGTTTTTCCGGTTTATGGCTGGTGACATGACAACCTTAAGTGGTATTGCCGGTTTGGTTTTAGGTGTTTGGCTTGGCCTCAAGGGCCTGGCCGCTGGAGTCCATATCGGTGGTAGCAAGCAGAAGCCGGATGGCGCCGGGATCTGGGTGCCGCTCGGTTTTTTGCTGCTGCTCGCATTTATCCTCTGGCCTCCTGGATTTCTGCTGCAATCTACGCGTGGCAGTGCCGCCCAGTCGGCCCCGGTGCTGATTGCCTTGGCTGTTGGCCTGTTCCTTGGCGTACTGGCGCAGCGTAGCCGTTTTTGTGTGACCGGATCGATCCGCGATGGACTGTTGATGGGATATCGGGCGCCACTTTTGTGGGGTTTTCTGATTTTTTTGGTGAGTGGTCTTGTCACCAGCCTGGCGACCGGACAGTTCCGTCTTGGTTTTTACGGTCAACCGGGTGCACATCTGGATATGCTCTGGGGTTTTCTCGGCATGTTGCTCGTCGGTCTGATTTCAGTACTGCTTGGCGGCTGTCCGTTTCGCCAGTTGATCAAATCAGGAGAGGGCGATGCCGATGCCGGGTTGGTCGTGATCGGCATGTTTCTCGGTGCCGGTCTGGTTCAGTCCTGGCAAATTGCCGGTACGACTGCCGGAGTTGGCCTGTACGGTAAGGTCGCTGTCATGGTCGGACTGATATTTGTGTTAGGTAACATGCTTTTTTATCGCGAGCGGACTGATTGATACTCGCTGATTCTGTTGAAAGGACATTTTTTGTGAAGAGATTGCATCGCAATCCTGATATCGTCTGGCGGGTTGAAAAGCGTCGGCAGCAGGCGGTCATTGATCGTCTGGAAGCAGGGGAAGAAATTGATGATGAGGGAACAGTCATCCTGTTAATCTCCGGAATGATGCACCAGTTGAATCTGCTAGGTGGCATGATCTGGACGCTGTGTGATGACAGTCGCGGAATTGCACAGGTTGTCTCTGAACTGCAGGAAGAATTTGATATTGATGAGGCAACTCTGCTGAGTGATGTGCAGGAATTTGTCGATGATCTCCTTGAAAGGGGCTGGCTCAGCTATGACCAATCCACTAACTGAACAATTCTCCGCACCACTGACCTTTAACTGGACTCTGTCCTATAGCTGTAACTTCACTTGTAGTCATTGTTACAGTCGTGAGGAACAGTGCGATGAACTTGCAACTGCGCAGCAGAAACAGATCGTAGATCGTCTCGCTCAGCATCAAGTGCCCTTTATCAACTTTGGTGGTGGCGAGCCGTTGATGCGTCAGGATATCTTCGAAATTACTGATTATGCACGCCAGCAGGGGCTGAATGTCTCGATGAACAGCAATGGCTGGTTGCTCGACAATGCCGCCGCCGAGAAGATCAAGGCCTCTGGCTTTCGCAGTGTCGGAATAAGTATTGATAGTGCTGAAGCTGCTATGCATGATGATTTCCGTAACCGACCCGGTTCTTTTGTCAAGGCTGTTGCTGCACTTGACGCACTGGCCGAGGCAGGAGTGCGCAGCACCATGAGTTCGGTTATCTCTCGGATTAACTATAAAAGTTTTCGTGATTTACTCGATCTGGCTCGCGAGCACAAAGTATCTCAGGTCTATCTGCATAACTTCAAGTGTAGTGGCCGTGGTTTCAAAAATCGTGAGGATCTCGAT
>JAJRQB010000133.1 GCA_024280485.1 Deltaproteobacteria bacterium | reverse complement strand
TGCTTATGCCTTTGAGCTTTTCGATTTTGATGCCCTTCGAAAAGTCACATTCAATTCAGTAGCTCAAATTCGGTCGAGCATATTCTGTATCGGTGATCAGCGTTGTTCGTTGATGCCTTTAATTCATTCTTGAAATACAACAGGGATTAGGCGGGGCCCGGTACATTGGATATGCTGGGCCCCGGCATATGGGTTAAAAAGTTCAGTAATTTCAGCTATCAAAATAAGATAAAGTTGAGTTGTTTACTTTTGTTCTTTTTTACAAAAAAACGCTCGGATGAATGCTTGAAGGTTGCAGTCATGCGAACGTTGTCTGATCTTTCCCCTCCCAAAGAAATAATAATTTTGACTCTTATACCAGAAATTCTGTATCAGGCAAAGAATCTTGCTTCATTAATTGATTTTATCTTTTAACTTATAAAAAGATCCGATAGTCACTTATGTTCAGTGCGGTTGCTAACTTACGCGCACGCTCCTTGCCAATGCCGCGCTTTCCGTTTTCCATTTCACTCAAATGATGCTGTGGGATTTCGGTTAATGCCGATAGTTGTTTTTGGGTCAGGCCTTCTCGCGTGCGATAAGCACGTAACGGAGCCAGGTTTGGTTTATCTTCATACTCTGGAAAAACTTCCGAAACACTGTAGTTTCGTTTTTCTCCTGATTCAACTGCGTGCGCATATGCTTTTATTTTCTGCACATTTTGACGATGAACACGCAAGCGAACAGTTACTAATTCTTCAGTATGGGGCTTTTTCGTGGTTACCGACATAAACAACCTCCACCAGTTTGATGCGTCCTGCGTCGCTCCGCCATACGGCAACGTAGGTCGGCTGGCCTTTCTTGAGATGACAGTGGTGCCTGCCATCGGGTAATTTTGAATAGTTTGGCCAATCACCGCGTACCGGACCGAGTTTTTCGATTTCTTTTACTAATTGGTAAAGAGTTTCTTGCACTCTGACCGGGAGTTTACCCTTTTGTTTTCGGGCACGATTGGTAAACTCAACTAACCAAACATCTCCAAAATATACCTTTTTTGGGTATATTGTCAATTCGCCCCTCCATGGATTTATTCAGTAAAAAACGGATATTTGGTCTTGCGCTCTCACTGAAATTTAGTAATCATACTTCAGCTCTGGTAGTCCGACTGACTGCTAGTCGTTTGCTTATCACATATGGAGGGGGATCATGTCAAAACCTGTCGGGGGAACCACCCTCAACGCTCATTTCTGGCAAACCTACGAAAACTGTCTGATCAAACACAGCATTAAACCGCAGCATATTCGCTGGTATATCGGTTGGTGCCAACAGTTTGTTCAGTTTATCGGCGGTCGCCCTTTAATCGAGTGTCAACCGGAGCATGTCTCTGCTTTCCTCGATAATATTCAGGGCAACGCATCGCTCAAGGACTGGCAGTGGGGGCAGGCGCGCATTGCCTTGTGGCATCTGTTTCGTGACCATCTTGAAATTCCCTGGGCGGTAGGGAAACCCGGTCCACGACCGGTGGTAAAAGAAAATCTCTCAGATAAGTCTCTCTCTGTTGCGCATCAGACCTCTATAAAGAAGATGCGCAGTACGCTGATCGGTCGCCAATACGCCAAGCGGACCCAATCGGCTTACCTGGATTGGGCGACACGTTTCCTGGTCTATTATCCGCAGCGAAAAATTGCCGATCTAGATGCGAATTCAGTCAAGACCTATCTGACTCATCTGGCCGAAGTGGTTAACGTGGCTGTGAACACTCAAAAGCAGGCGTTAAATGCATTGGTCTATCTGTTTCAGATTTCAGAAGAGCGTGATCTGGGCGATTTCTCTGATTTCAGTCGAGCACGCAAACCGATCAAGGTTCCCGTGGTTCTTTCCCGCGATGAGGTCAGTCTTTTGCTGGCACATCTTCAACCACCCCACCTGCTGATTTCTCATTTGCTTTATGGGGCCGGATTACGTTTGATGGAAGCAGTTCGCCTGCGCGTCAAGGATGTTGATTTTGCCAACAATCAGATTCTGATTCGTGATGGCAAGGGTCGTAAGGATCGAATTGCGATTCTGCCGGCTCTTTGCATTAACTCTTTGAGGGAGCAGATTGCTAAAGCACGAACTGTCCATGCAGAGGATCTTCAACGTGGCTACGGCGAAGCCTGGCTGCCATCAGCATTGGCCAAGAAGTATCCGGGTGCGGGGGCGGACTGGCGTTGGCAATATATATTCATGGCAACAAAAATCAGTGTCGATCCTGAGAGCGGAAAAATACGTCGTCATCACTATGATGAATCGACAATACAGTCTGCGGTGCGTACTGCTGCGCGCAAATGCGGCCTGAGTAAAACCGTCACGCCGCACACCCTGCGCCATTCCTTCGCTACTCACCTACTGGAGAGCGGGTCCGATATCCGCACGGTTCAGGAGCTTTTGGGCCACAGCGATGTCTCGACGACGATGATCTACACCCATGTGCTGAACAAACCGGGGCTGGCGGTGACGAGCCCAGTCGATAAATTGTAAAAGAACCAAAGTACAACAAAAAAAGCCGCACGGATGATTTTGTCTAATCATGCGTGCGGCTGTGTATTATTCGTTTTATCACCCTAGTGCGTTCTGAGTCCTATAACAAATAGCTCAGAAATATTCCATGCTTTTTCTCATTAAAGCCACAATGCTGCTTGTGCAAATTCATGGCAGGAATCTCATCTCGCAGCCTTGCTCAACAAGCGAATCCCCGCTTCGAGGCCGCCAAGGGTCAGGGGGAACATCCGCCCCTCCATGATCTGCTGGACCATGCCGACCGACTGGGTGAAGTTCCACCAGCCTTGCGGGGCCGGGTTGATCCAGATCGCATCTTTGTAGGCATCGAGCAGGCGCTGACCCCAGACATAGCCTGCTTCGTCATTCATGTGCTCGACACTGCCACCGACCATGGAAATTTCATAAGGGCTCATGGCGGCGTCTCCGACGAAAATCAGCTTGTAGTCTGATCCGTAGGTGTTGATCACATCCCAGAGATCGATCCGCTCGGCGCGGTAGCGCTGGTTATCACGCCAGACGCTTTCGTAGACAAAGTTATGAAAATAGAAGTATTCGAGCTGTTTGAATTCGGTGCGCGCGGCGGAGAAGAGCTCTTCACAAACCTTGATATGTTCATCCATCGAGCCGCCGACATCGAAGAAAATCAGCACCTTGATCTTGTTGTGTAGTTTGGGCACCAGTTTAAGGTCGAGGTAACCGGCATTGCTGGCGGTTGCGCGGATGGTGCCGGGTATATCGAGAACTTCGGGGGCACCTTCGCGGGCAAAATGGCGCAGGCGGCGCAGGGCGACCTTGATGTTGCGGGTGCCGAGCTCGACCGAGCCATCGAGGTTTTTAAACTCACGTTTATCCCAGACCTTGACGGCGCGACGATGTCGCGACTCGGCCTGGCCGATGCGGATCCCTTCAGGGTTGTAACCGTTGGCACCGAAGGGGGAGCGACCACCGGTACCGATCCACTTGCTGCCGCCCTGATGGCGTTTTTGCTGTTCAGCCAGCCGCTGTTTCAGGGTCTCCATCAGCTTTTCAAAACCGCCAAGCGCCTCGATCTGGGCCTTCTCTTCTTCGGAGAGCACCAACTCGGAAAGTTTGCGCAGCCACTCCTCGGGGATCTGGGTCTCCAGATCTTCGCTAAGATCGGTTATCCCTTTAAAATACTGAGCAAAGACCCGGTCGAACTTGTCAAAATGGGTCTCGTCCTTGACCAGACAGAGCCGCGCCAGGTAATAAAAATCCTCGACATTCCCCCAGACCACCTGCTTATCCAGGGCTTCGAGCAAGCTGAGATACTCACGGATGGTCACCGGGATTTTGGCTTGTTTCAGTTGCAGAAAAAAATCGACCAGCATGGTTCAGTCTTTCACAATAAAAAAAATCAAGCGGGACTGCTTCTGCTTCGCGATTACCTCAAGATTTCTCTGATTTAAGGTCAAAATCAGTGGAATCTTGAAGAAATCGAGAGGCAATATTAGGTTTTGTGTAAACCTTCGTCAGGGAACATCAGCGCCCGCGCCGCGACATGCCAACCAGACGCTCGAACAACCCCACATCCTGCTCGTTCTTGAGCAGCGCACCATGCAGCGGCGGGATCGACTTGCCGGGTTTTGAGCTGTGCAGGGCTTCGGCGGGGATCTCCTCGGCGACCAGCAGTTTGAGCCAGTCGAGCAGTTCGGAGGTCGAAGGCTTCTTCTTCAAACCTGGAACCTCACGCATGCCGAAGAAGGTTTCCAGCGCAGCCTGGAGCAAGTTTTTTTTGATGCCGGGATAATGGACCTCGACGATCTGTTCCATGGTTTCGGCTTCGGGGAAGCGGATGTAATGGAAGAAACAGCGCCGCAAAAAGGCGTCGGGCAGCTCCTTCTCGTTGTTACTGGTGATGATGATCACCGGACGGTGCTTCGCCTTGATCAGCTGCCGGGTCTCATAGACGTAAAACTCCATCCGGTCGAGTTCCTGCAGTAGATCGTTGGGAAACTCGATATCGGCCTTATCGATCTCATCGATCAAGAGGACCGCCTGTTGCTCGGAATCAAAGGCCTCCCACATCTTCCCCTTGATGATGTAGTTACCGATATCATGCACCCGCTCATCGCCAAGCTGTGAATCACGCAGGCGCGAGACAGCATCGTATTCGTACAGGCCCTGATTGGCTTTGGTGGTCGATTTGACATGCCACTGATAGAGCGGCATGCCGAGGCTCTTCGCGACCTCTTCAGCGAGCATGGTCTTGCCGGTGCCGGGTTCCCCCTTGATCAGCAGGGGACGCCCCAGGGTGATGGCAGCATTGACTGCCAGGTTCAGATCATCGGTTGCTACGTAAGAATCGGTGCCGGTAAATTTCATGGTTCTCTCTCTAAAAATACGGGGAATTAAGGTCAAAAAAAATTCAACAGAGATGAGCAGGATGAACAGGATGAACAGGATAATGTCAAAACCTGCGAAGCTTGGATTAAATGATTACATCCTGCATATCCCTGCTTAAAAAATAGCGTCTTTGTTTTCTTTCCGCTGAGCCATCTTACTACATTTTGTTATTCCTGAACCGAATCAGAGTGGAATTCTCTCTTCACAAGGGATACGGACCTGGCAGAGACCACAGGGGGTTGCCTCGGTGCCGAATGTACTTTGTGCATAGGGTGCCGTAACCTGCCGAATATAGTCGAAACACTTATCCTTGTCGTGCCCCGCCTCTGTAATGGCATCGGCCGGACAGCGGCGCGCACAGACCTTACATATCCCCTTGGCATGCCAGAGACACCAGGCCTGACGATTGTCGTAAGCGTGCGGTGTCGCGGCCAGATCGATGCGCGCGACCACTGAGCCGAAGCGCACCGCCTTGCCGCGCTTTGTAATCAGACCGTCACTCAGGCCGAAGGTGCCAAGGCCGGCAATATGCGCGGTATGCCGCTCTGACCAATTCGAAGCCAGGCCAAACTGTTCTGAACGTTGCATGCCGAACTCAGCCAGTCGTTCGGGGGCAACCGCCGGATAACCGGCGCTGGTCAGGGTGGCGGCCATATGCAGGCGCAGGGCGCAGTTGAAGCGTTCGCCAAAATCACGCGACCGCGCCCAACGTTCAGCAGGCACATCTGTGACCTCTCTCTGATCAGCTCTGGTCGCAGCGGTTTGCGGCAGCACCCAACTGATGATGCACAGCTCCTCAGCAGAAACCGGGTCCCCAGGGAACGCCAGTGCGTAGGCCTGCTCTGGCGTCCAGTAAAAAGGGGCCAGGTCGGTCGCGAGTTGTTGAAAAAGTGGGTGGCTGGCCCGCGCAAAACCGATCAAGGGCTCATCCCAGGCCTTTTCGCCGCTATCGTTGGCGAGGGAATTCTGCGGACTGGTCGTCCAATATTCGTGGATTAACTGTTCTACCCATGCAGCAGAACCGTTTTTAGAGTTAGATGTATTTTCCATACCTGCCTCCAGATTTCTTTTTGTTTTTGTCTGGATTTCAATTAATTATCATTCTGCATAAAAAAGTGTCAAAGGCAATTTGGCTTCATGATTTCTTCGCGATAAAAGCCTGATTAAAATCTTGTGAAATCAGTGAAATCTTGAAGCAATCGCGAAGCCAACTCCTGATTTTACCTCCACCGTACTCTGCATCTGTGTGCGCAAGGAATTAAAGGAACAGGGTTGTTTGGTAAACATTTCTCGTCAGCAGCCGCTATTATCGAGATGGGCCAGAATCGCTGTTATCGGCATCGCGATTCCCCCTACACCCCAAGGTGTCTGGTATGGATCTCAGGGTTAGCAGCCAGATCTGCCGAGCTGCCCTCATAAACAATCTGCCCCTTGCTGATAATAATGTTCCGATCAGCCAGTTCGAGCAATGCTTTTAAATCCTTATCGACAATCACTGCGGCGATCCCGCTCGCTTTGATCTCACGGACCACCGACCAGATCTCTTTGCGAATCAGCGGCGCCAGTCCCTCGGTCGCTTCATCGAGGATCAACAGCTCGGGGTTGGTCATCAGTGCGCGTCCGACAGTGAGCATCTGCTGTTCGCCGCCCGAGAGGTGATTCCCCATATGATTCATGCGCTGCGCCAAACGGGGAAAGGTATCGAGTACCCGCTTCAGATCCCAATCTTTGCGGCCGTCAGGGCCAGGCCGGGAGGTCATCACCAGATTTTCCTTCACGGTCAGATTGGGGAAAATCCCACGATCCTCGGGGACAAAAGCGATCCCCTGACGCACGATTTTGTGCGTCGGCGCTCCGGTCATATCCCGGCCATAAATCTTGACGGTGCCCTCGCGCGGTGGCGTCAGCCCGAGCAGGGAACGGAGCAGGGTCGTCTTGCCCATGCCGTTGCGCCCCATCAGGCTCAGGGTCTCCCCCCGGGCGATGCTGAAGCTGATCCCGTGCAGGATATGGCTATCCCCATAATAGGTCTGCAGCCCCTGCGCGTCGATGATCAAATCCTGCGTTTGGTTCGCCATCAAACCGCATCCTCCCCGACGCCCAGATAGGCTTCCTGGACGGCCTGACTGCTGCGGATCCGCTCGATTGAACCGGTCTCCAGGATCCGGCCATTGACCATCACGGTCAAACGCTGGGCGATAGAAAAGACCGCGTCCATATCGTGTTCGATCAGGATCAGGGTATGGTCTGCGGCCAGACGCCGCAAGAGTTCAATCACCTGCAACGATTCCTCACTCCCCATGCCGGCCAGCGGTTCATCAAGCAGCAGCAGTTCCGGCTCGGTCGCGAGCATCATGCCGATCTCCAGCTGGCGTTGTTCACCATAACTCATCGCTGACGCCTTGCTATCACGGCGAGAACTGAGACCACAGAGTTCAAGGGCCCGTTCGGTCCGCTCGACAACCGCTTTCAGTTGGTGAGCGGACCGAAAAAACCGCATTGAAGTATTGAGGCGCGACTGGGCCGCGACCCAGCAATTTTCATAGCAGCTGAACTCGGCAAAGATATTGGTCTTCTGATAACTGCGCCCGATCCCCAGCTGAGAAATCTTATTCGGCGGGAGATTGGTGATGTTGCGCCCGTTGAAGAGGATCTCGCCATCATCCGGGAGCAGATCCCCCGATAACAGATTGATCAAGGTGGTTTTACCGGCGCCGTTCGGCCCGATAATGGCGTGAACCTGACCGCGCTCAAACTCCAGGGTGACATTATTGGTTGCGATCAGACCGCCGAAACTTTTGTTCAGGCGAACGGTTCGCAGCACGGAGTCAATCATCAGCGGCCTCCTGCGGTTCTCTCTCTCCCCTCTGTGGCCTGCGGATGAGCTCGCGGAGGTGTGGGTAGAGACTGGTCGCGCCACGCGGCAAGAAGAGCACCACGGCGATGATTATTCCCCCGAACAGCAACTGCCAGTGTTCGGTCAGTTCGGGTAGAAAATTCTGCAACAGAATTATGATGAAAGCGCCGACGATGGGACCGTAGAGGGTTCCCATCCCGCCGAGGACGACGATGGCAATGCAGATTCCCGACTCATGCCAGCTCATATAGGAGGGATTAATATAGCCGCTATGGACGCCCTCCAGAAAACCCGCCAACCCGGCCAGGGTTCCGGCAATCACAAAACTCACCAGCTTATAGCCGCTGGTCGAATATCCCAGCGCGCGGACCCGATGCTCATTGGCTTTAATCGCCTTGATTACCTTGCCGAACGGCGCACGCAGGATCATCAGCAGCAACAGGTAGCTGGCAACCAGACAACTCAGGGCGAAGTAGTAGAAGTTGTTCTCCTGATCGAGCTTGAGGATATCCTCTGAACCGACCATCAGTACCGGCTTGAGAAACAGAAAAATGCCGTCATCACCCCCATAACGGGGCGATTCGAAGAAGAAGTAGAAGAACATCTGGGCCATGGCGAGGGTGAGCATAATAAAGTAGACGCCGCTGGTGCGGATACTGATCCAACCAATCACCAGTGCAGCAAAGGCGGCGGCGGCCAGTGAGAGCGGCAAGGCCTGCCAGAGTGGGATGACTGACGCATCTTGAAAGGCGATCGCCAAGGCATAACCGCCAATTCCGTAAAATGCAGCATGGCCGAAACTGACCAGACCGGTATAGCCGATCAGCAGATCCAGACTCAGCGCAAAGAGAGCGACGATCAGAATGCGGGACACCAGCCCGACGTAATATTCTGAGCCGAACTGTGGAAAGAGAACAAGAGCCAAAAGAGCCGCAAGCAGTGGCATTGAGCGGATCAACGCAGACATCTCTAGACCGCCCTTCCGAACAGCCCATGGGGCCGCCACAGCAAGATAATCGCCATCAGGGCGTAGACCATGATACTGGCCATCTCGGGCAACAGCACCTTGCCGAAGGTGCTGACCAGCCCGATCAGCATCGCCCCGACAAAGGTCCCTTTGATCGAACCGGTGCCGCCGATCACCACCACCACAAAGGAAATAATCAGGACATTCTCCCCCATCCCCGGGTAAACCGAATCGACCGGTGCAGCCAGCATTCCTGCAAAGGCTGCCAGAGCCACGCCCAGGCTGAAGACAAAGGCAAACAGCCGGTTCACGTCGATCCCCAGAGCCTGGACCATTTCACGATTACTGGCTCCGGCGCGGATCATCATCCCCAGGCGGGTCTTCTGAATCACCCAGTACATGCCGCAGGCGATGGCGATGCAGGCCGCAGAAATAAACAGGCGATAAACAGGATAACTCTGGTTATCGGTCAGCGGGATCGACCCGGCCAGAATCTCCGGAATAACAACGCCGTGGACATCAGTCCCCCAGAGGATCTGCTGTAGTTCATTGAAGACAAGAATCAGGGCAAAGGTCAGCAGCACCTGATAGAGGTGATCGCGCTGATAGAGAAAGGAGATCGCGAAGCGTTCCACCAGATAACCGACCCCCAACGCAATCGGCAACCCGAGCAGAATTGCAAGCCAGAAACTGCCGGTCAGGTCGGTCAACCAGTAGGCCAGATAGGCTCCGACCATATAGAAGGAGCCATGAGCCAGATTGATAATCCCCATGATTCCGAAGCGCAAAGTCAGGCCGCTCGCCACCAGAAAGAGCAAAAAACCGTACTGGACAGCGTTGAGGAGTTGGACCAGATAAAAGGATAGTTCCATGCGCGACCCGTCTGGAGATGTTAAGCACAGCCCGACGCGGTACGCCGGGCTGTGCAGATAGCACAACCTACATCGAACAGCCTGTGGCAGGATCGTCCTGCGCTTTGGCGGCCACCCGAACGACGCGGTTCTCCCCCTTGACCACTTCACGCAGGTAGACATCATGGATCGGGTTGTGGGACGCGGAGAAGCGCAGCTTGCCACGCGGGCTGTCAATTTCAGCCGTCTCCATGGCTCGGATCATCTCGGCACGGGCTCCGGTGTCACCCTTGACCGCATTCATTCCGCGCAATATCAGTTCACCGGCATCGTAGCCCTGGACCGCATAGACATCGGCATTAGAGCCTGTGGCTGCCTTGAAGGCGGCACGGAAGCGTTGATTGACTGGATTCTCCAGCGAATCGGCATAATGCAGAATAGTGCGTACCCCTTCGGCAGCATCGCCCTGCGCAGCGCCAAGGCCCTCGGTGAGGAAACCGGCACCATAGAGTTTAATGGATTTTTTCAAGCCGGCAGCAGCAAAGTCTTTGACAAATTTTACCGCCCCGCCACCGGCATAGAAGGTGTAAACCGCATCCGGTTTAAGTGCCGCTAATTCGGTTAGATAAGCCTGAAAATCGACCTTGGGAAATGGTGTGGGAATCTCTTTGATAATGGTTCCCCCGGCGGGTACGAAAGACTTTTTAAACGCGGCGGCGACCTGCTTGCCGAAACCGTAGTTCCAGTACATCAGCACCACCCGTTTATGACCATCTTCGATCATGGCCGGGCCACCGGGATAACCCATCTGGTAACTGGAGAAGGAGGTGCGGAAGACGTTGGGCGCACAAAGCGCACCGGTCAACTGGTCGGCACCGGCGTTAGGAATGACGGTGATCGGGCCAGAAACACGGGCCATCTTGACCATCGCCATGCCGACCACCGAATGGACCGGACCGACCAGAAAGTCGACATTCTCGCGCTTGATCAGCTTCTCGGTCAATTGCTGAGCCTTGGCCGGTTTGGCTTCACTGTCGATATCGACAAACTCGATCGGACGCCCTCCGAGCTTGTTCCCCGCCTCAGCGAAGCGCATCAGCATGGCGTCCCGAATGTTCGTCCCCAGTTTGGCATAGGTGCCAGTGTAGGGCAGCAGAATGCCGACCTTAACCTTGGCCTGAGCGCCGATCGCAAAGGGGGCGGGCACCAATATGGATGCCGCAGCCAGACCGGCGGTAGCCACCGTCCCCTGAACGATAAAATCACGTCTGGTGATTCCCTTCCTGTTTTTTTCGCTCATCTTGTTTCCTCCACGAAAGATCAAACCGGGGTCACAGACAGGCCGACTGCCGGACTGTTCCGCCGGTCATTGGTGATGGTCAGGAGCGTAGTTTGAAGCGCTGAATCTTGCCGGTGGCCGTCTTGGGAAGTTCAGAAACAAATTGGAACCAACGCGGATATTTATAAGGCGCCAGGTTCTGTTTGCAGAGCGCCAGAAGTTCGGCAGACAGGGGATCACCTGCATCTTGCGGATTGTGCAATACGATATGGGCCTCTGGCTTGATCAGCCCCGCCGCATCGGTTCTTCCGACGACAGCGACTTCAAGAAGTTTGGGGTGCTTAATCAAGGTGGCTTCGATCTCAAAGGGGGAACACCAGATACCACCAACCTTCAGCATATCGTCGTTGCGGCCACAATAGTGATAGTAACCCTGCTTGTCCTGCAGGTAGGTATCTCCAGTATCGAGCCAGCCATCGACCATGGTTTCTGTCGTCTTCTCCGGCTTGTTCCAATAGCAACGTGCGGTGGAATCCCCCTTGATCCAGAGCTTGCCACTTTCACCAGCAGGGACTGGTTCGCCGACTTCGTTAACGATCCTCGCCTCATAGCCGGGGACCATCAGCCCACTGGAACCGGGGTTGATATCATCGACTCGATTGGAAATAAATATGTGCAGCAGTTCGGTCGAACCGATCCCATCGAGGATGGCCAGACCGGTCTTCTCACGCCAGCGGCTGAAGATATTAGCCGGCAGGGCCTCTCCGGCAGAGACACAGAGTCTAACCGCAGAGAGATCACGGGATTCACTTTCGAGCGCCTTCAGTTGAGCCGCGTAGAGGGTCGGGACACCGAAGTAGAGGCTCGGTTTGAACTGTTCGATGATTTCGAAGGTCGATTCGGGGGTGGGGCGGTCATCATAAAGAACGCTGGTGGCTCCGACCCACAATGGAAAGGTCATGCCATTGCCCAGGCCGTAGGCAAAGAAGAGTTTAGCGGCGGAGAAACAGACATCAGTCTCTCGAACGCCGAGCACCTGAACCCCGTAAAATTGACTGGAGACCACCATATCTCGATGGCGGTGCACAGCACCTTTGGGGCTACCGGTTGAACCTGAGGAGTAGAGCCAGAAGCAGTCGTCTTCTGCGGTTGTTGGCGTCGGCTCAAGTTCGGGATCTGCCGCTGCAATCAATGCTTGCAGGCTAATATCCTCCCCCTCGACTCGCAGGCAATGGGTCGGACGCGTCTCAAGCTGGTCCAGCGCCATTTCTACCTCGTCAGCAAACTCCGGCGAGTAGATGACCGCCGCACAACCGGAATCAGCGAGGATGTAGGCATAATCTTTATGACGCAACAGGGTGTTGACCGGCACGGGGATCAGGCCAGCCTTGATCGCCCCCCAGAAACAGTAGAAAAACTCGGCGCAATCCTTGACGATCATGATCACCCGCTCGCCGTGTCCAATCCCCATATCGAGCAGAGCATTTCCACAACGATTCACGTTTTCGGCTAATTCGGCGTAAGTGACTTCGACACCACGATTGGTCCGAATTGCGACCTTGTCGGCACGGCCGTCCCACAGATGACGGTCTATAAACGAGAAAGCAACATTGAAGACAGGGGCAAACTTCAAGACATTTTCCCCACGCGACAAATCTACCTCGACGGTATGGTTCCGCATTGCGCCTTCTCCTTATCCGTAACAGATCATCGGGTGAGAATCTGAACCCGACCTCTATTTGAGGGGTCATACGACTCTTATGTTTTAATTTTATTTCTGACTTTAAAACAATGTTATTTAACCATTTTCAAAAAGCAAAATATCCGGGATCTTTATTGATCATCCCCAAGACGTTAATACTGGTAAACGATGTTTATTTTATACGCGCGGTTAGAAACAATATGAAATGCTAACGATCAGCGAAGAAGTATTCTACCTCAACTGCAGAACTAAAATACAGTGTTCTATTGAACTGGACTAAATTTTCGTTTGATCTCCATGAACCCTGTCCCCTGCGGAAGCGCTCTCCTGCCCGTGGAGCAGTTCAGTCTTGAACGGGGAGCGGCCAGAGTCCCTGGCCTTCCAAAACCTTACGCAACACCTTGAGCCCCTGATTCATGGCAGGTACACCACCATAGACCGCGGTCTGAAAGATCACTTCGGCAAGTTCGCGTGGCTTACATCCGACGTTAAGAGCAGCCTGCAGGTGAAGTTCGAGTTCTTCGCTCTTCTCC
Organism: Deltaproteobacteria bacterium; assembly: GCA_024280485.1. GTDB lineage: Bacteria > Desulfobacterota > Desulfuromonadia > Desulfuromonadales > Geopsychrobacteraceae > Geopsychrobacter. The sequence continues at coordinate 401 of JAJRQB010000133.1, read as the reverse complement.
AGCACAGTCAAAGAGGCGACCGCAACCATCTGCCGCGTCGGATGCGGAATGACATTGCGCGCATACATCTGTCCGGTAATGAACAGTGAGAGGTCTTTGGCCAAACCACGATCAAAGGATTTCCACAGCTCATAAGGCTTCTCGCCTGTGACCCCCTTGAAGTAGAGAGCAGCCGTTTCGGCGGTCTTCTTGCTGACATCATCAGACATATCAATTATCCCCTTATCTTTACCGGGTTATCTACTTCACTCCATCAACAATGATCAAGTCCAAAAGTTGCTGTAAATTCCATCTCGCCTGATTGGCGGTAAGTTCAGCGGATCGCCACGACTGCCTCTTCCGTGGAAGAGCTTTGTTCTGCAACCCACTCATGGAGGTCGGCCATATCCAGATATCGACGC
>JAJRQB010000132.1 GCA_024280485.1 Deltaproteobacteria bacterium | reverse complement strand
ACTAACCCTTGAGCGCGTAGCTTGCGAGCCACACCTTTTCCAGCTTCTTCGCGCAGGGTAACATTCAGTTCAGCATTAGCCATCTATCTATTCCTCCGTATCTTTCTTCGGTACGTCAATCTATCTATTTGGATGTACTAGTCACCTGCTTCTTAAACAAAGAGCGAGCTGACCGATTCGTCATTATGAATTCTGCGAATTGCCTCAGCCAGCAATTTGCTGACCGATAAGGTTTTCAAACGATCACATTTTTGGACCAAACCTTCGACCGGAATGGTATTGGTTACAAGAACTTCCTGGAGCTGACTGCTCGAAATCCGTTCCAGAGCAGGTCCAGACAAAACACCATGGGTCGCACAGGCCGAAACCGTCATTGCTCCTGCATTTGAAAGTGCATTCGCTGCGGTGCAAAGTGTTCCAGCAGTATCGATCATATCATCGACGATAACGCAGTTTTTCCCTTTAACATCTCCAATTATATGCATGACTTCAGCAACATTGGGACCACTACGGCGTTTATCAATAATAGCAAGTCCAGCGTCTAGCCGCTTGGCAAATGCACGTGCCCGTTCAGTTCCTCCAGCGTCAGGCGAGACGACAATCAGATCTTTCAGATTTTTACTCCGAATAGCATCAAGCATAACTGGAGCAGCATACAAATGGTCCACTGGAATATCAAAAAAACCCTGAATTTGACCAGCATGCAGATCAACGGTCAGCAAACGATCAACCCCGGCAACGGAGATGAGATCCGCAACCAGTTTTCCGGTAATCGGTGCACGCGGCGCAACCTTACGGTCTTGGCGAGCATAACCAAAATAAGGGACAACGGCATTGATGCGAGCCGCTGAAGCGCGTTTCAGTGCATCAACCATGACCAGCATTTCCATCAAGTGGTTGTTCGTTGGTGCACAGGTCGATTGAATAAGAAAAACATCCCGGCCCCGAACATTGTCACCGATCTCGACCTGAATTTCACCATCGGAGAAGGTGGCAACCTTCGCTTTCCCAAGTCCGACAGACAGATGATCACAGATTTCTTGAGCCAAGAGAGGATTGGAGTTGCCAGTAAAAATTTTGATCATATCTGCTCCAATCTAAGAGGATATATTCAAATATCCTAAAAACAAAAATGCCTGCCCTCGGTTTTCCAATGGCGGCGTCAGTCAGTAAGTTCACGTTGCGTTTACGGCGGGGCGTTTTTACCTGTATCAGCTGTGCCTGTCAAGTATATGAAAAGGTTTGGCTTATACCGGCCGAACAACAAACGCCTTCCATGGCAGAATGGAAGACAGTGCGTCCTTGGCCGCGATGGTTGTTTTCAAATCAGAAAACACCCCGAAAACACTGGCCCCACTTCCCGACATCAGAGTGCCGAGCGCCCCATTTTTCAGCAAAAAATCTTTCATTTCACCGATTTCAGGATAACGACTGGCGGTCACCTGTTCAAGATCATTATGCAAAACACCCAAGAGCTCAGGGAGCGTCGTTACCGAAAACCCCGGAAGGTTAGCCAGTTTGCCACCTTTTGTCAACTGCAAACTTTGATAAACCCAGGCAGTAGAAACCGAGAAACCGGGGTTAAGCAACAGATAATATACGTCTGGCAAAGGAGGTAAAGCTTCAAGCGACGTTCCCGTCCCAGTTGCCCATGCTGGCCGCTCAAACAGGAAAAAAGGCACATCAGCACCCAAGTTCTTTGCAATAGCCAGCAATTGTGCCCCTGAGAGCGGATCGCCACAAAGTGAATTCAAACCAGACAAAACGGCAGCAGCATCCGATGACCCACCACCAAGACCCGCGGCAACAGGGATATTCTTATGAATTTGAATCGAAATATTTCTGTCAATGTCCGCAGCAACCAGAAAAGCCCTGGCTGCACCTGCAACTATATTTTCCCCATCGTCAAGGTCAAGCCCATCACAAAAAACCTCAATCCCCTGTCCACCTTCAAGAGAAATCTCGAGACGATCGAACAGGTCAATCCGCTGCATAGCCATTGCCAGCTCATGATACCCATCCGGTCTGCGGCCCAAAACATGTAGACAGAGGTTAATCTTGGCAGGTGCATTAATGATCAGAGTTTTCACCCAAAAATTCCTTCAGAAATATGTTTTTGCCCAGCCCCTGTAAAACGTTCATCATCTTCTCCTGACGACCCGCCTGTCAAGCGAGCAGTCCACATGAAAAAAACACAAAACAATGTCTGGCATAACGCGGAAAACTCCGTACCGCTAAGACAATAAATTACATAACCCGGTTCTAACCCCAAAAACAACACAGCCACAGGTGGCGCATATTCGCCACCTGTGGCTGCCCGCAGCCAGGCCTATATCACAATGGAAGAGATATAGAAGCAAACGCCCGGGACAAAGAGCCACTTCCCTGTGTATTTTCAACAAGTTCTGCCCTACAAAAACAGCTTTCTATAAATGGCACCATCCTTGCGTCAGTTAGGCGATATACTAATAAATAGAATGGCTCTTGGAAAAAACTTCACAACTTAACGTAGATACGCTGCCCCCTAGCGATCATCATAGGAATATGGACTCAATCGTCGATGCCTTTTGTAAAAGTAATCATGATGTTATTGGCCCTGATGCTAATTGCTGGCGGCTATGTTCTGGCAGCACCGATGTCCATAAAATTCAGTCACAGTGATGGCCAAGACTCAATCAAGGGGAAAGCAAGCGACTATTTCAAACGACTGGTCGAGCAGAGGACGGACAACCGCATCCTGATCAGGATCGACCCTAACAGCGCGGTCAGCACCAAGCACCTTCTTGAAGCGCTTAAAGACAACAGCATTCAGATGGCCGCGCCTGAGATTTCTGAGTCATATAGCATTAACCCGCAGTTGCGACTCTTTGATTTACCGTTTTTGTTCAATGACTCCGAACACCTGCATAAGGTTCTCGATACTGAAGTCGGAACAAAGCTCCTCGAAAACGCTAGTCAGGAAGGTTTAATTGCTCTGTCTTTTTGGGATAACGGCTTCCGGCAACTAACGGCCAACCGGTCCCTGATCCGACCTCAGCAGGTCGAAGGGCTCAAGTTTCTGGTCAATAAGTCTGAGGTGCTCAAAGAACAACTTGTGAGGCTTGGTGCAAAAACACAAACCATCCCTCAGATACAACTTTATACAGCGCTGAACGAAAAAAAGATTGATGGTCAAGAGAATACACTGGCAACAATATATGACCAGAAATTTTATCAGGTACAATCAAACCTGACCCTCAGCAATCATATTTTCCAGGGTTACATGGTGGTGACAAATATTCGTTTTTGGTCGCAACTACCTGAGGATCTGAAAGTCATCATCAAAGGGGCTATCAAGGATGCCGCCGAATACACCAGAGACATGGCCGCACAAATCAATGATGAAGCTCTGACGAAGCTCAACGCTACTGCAATGCTGAGAATTGACAAGCTGTCACAAGAGGAAAAAACACTCTGGTTTAAGGAGCTCAAACAACTCTACCCGGGTCCATATAAAAAAATCACTAAAGAGCTCGTGCGAAAAGCGCGGGAAGAGCAAATAAGGTAGAGTAGTTAATCGCGTAATTAATACTTAATCATTTTGTTGCTGTGTGAGCAACAAGAACTCAACCATTAGCACAGGAGAGAAAAATGTCAAAAAGCAAGGCGTTACTGGTAAGTCTGATTGTTGCGGTGGCCCTGGTGGCTTCTGCATCGTTTGCGATGGCCAAACCCATCAAGATCAAGTTTTCGCACGTCGTTGCGGAAAACACCCCCAAGGGCCAGATGGCCAATAAATTCAAACAACTGATTGACGAGCGTCTGGACGGCAAGGTTATTGTACAAGTCTTCCCTAACTCTCAGCTCTTTGGTGACAACAAGGTGCTCGAAGCGATGCTGCTGGGCGACGTCCATCTGGCCGCTCCATCTTTGTCTAAATTTAAGAAATACACCAAGTCCCTGCAGATCTACGACCTTCCCTTTCTCTTCACCGACATGAACGCCGTCGAGAGATTCCAGAAAGGCCCCGAGGGCCAGAAACTGCTGACGTCGATCAAGAGCAAGGGTCTGATCGGTCTCGGCTACCTACACAACGGCCTCAAGCAGCTCTCCGCCAGCAGCCCTTTAAGGGTTCCGGCCGATGCCAAGAATAAGAAATTCCGCATCATGAGCTCCGACGTGCTAGCTGCCCAATTTGAGGCAGTTGGTGCCATGCCGCTCAAGAAGCCGTTCTCCGAGGTTTTCACCCTGCTGCAGACCAAAGCGATCGACGGCCAGGAAAATACCTGGTCGAACATCTTCTCGAAGAAGTTCTTTGAGGTTCAGCCGTTCATCACCGAGACCAATCACGGCGTGCTCGATTATCTGGTCATCACCTCGACCGAATTCTGGACCGGTCTGCCTGACGACCTCCGTCCCCGGATCAAGAAAGCTCTGGACGAAGCGATTGCCTTCGGTAACAAGGTTGCCGCTCAAAAGGCCATTGATGACCGCCAGAAGATCATCGACTCCAGGCGTACCAAAGTACTGGAGCTGACCGCAGCCGAGCGCCAGCTGTGGGTCAATGCCATGAAACCGGTCTGGAAGCAGTTTGAAGACCAGATCGGCAAGAACTACATCGACGCCGCTATCAAGTCGAACTAATAAGCAAACAGAACCACCTAGAGTCACGGGCCTCACATTTGAGGCCCGTGAACTGTTCAAGCCTCGCTCCGCTCTGAGCCCACAAACTCAGAATACAGGCAAAATTCCCATAAGGACTGAATATGTTAAACCGGATAATTAACAGTCTGGAGGAGACAATTATCGCTCTCCTGCTGGCATCAATGACCATACTGGTCTTCGTTGAGGTGGTTCTGCGCTTCGGCTTTGGAATCGGGATGATGTGGTCTCAGGAACTGACCCTTCTTCTTTCAGCCTGGATGGTTCTCTTCGGGGTCTCCTACGGGCTCAAGGTTGGTTCCCACATCGGCGTAGACGCTCTTGTGAAGATCTTACCGCCGAAAACTCGCCGAATCGTCAGCATGACAGCGGTTGTCGCCTGCCTGGGCTACTGCGTACTCTTTCTGCAGGGATCCTGGGTCTACTTGGCAAAAATGCACCAGATCGGCATTGAGCTCGAGGATATGCCGATTCCCAAATGGATCGGTCACAGCATTCTGCTGATCGGCATGGTGTTAATCGCAATAAGGCTTCTGCAACTGTTATGGGGAATTTATACCGGCAAGATTGACGGGTTCAAACTTGCCGATGAAGCCAAGGACAGCATGCACCTGATTGAGGAAACCAAAGCTCAAGCAGCCGACCAGGGAGGCGAATCAGCATGACCACTGCAGCACTCTTCTTTATTCTGCTCATTTGCCTGCTGACAGGCATGCCGATCGCTTTTGCACTAGGGCTCTCAAGTATCGGAACGATACTGATCTTTTCTGACGATTCGCTCGCCTCGGTCGCACTGAAAATGTTCGAAGCACTGTCGGAGCACTATACCCTGCTGGCAATCCCGTTTTTCATCTTGTCATCAGCATTTCTTTCAACCGGTGGGGTTGCCCTCCGGATCATAAATTTTGCCATCGATTGTGTCGGCTGGATTCGCGGCGGGCTGGCGATGGCTTCAGTTTTAGCCTGTATGATTTGTGCTGCAGTATCCGGTTCTTCACCAGCAACTGTTGCCGCTATCGGCTCAATCGTCATTACCGGCATGGTCAAAGCTGGATACCCAAAAAGTATGGCTGCCGGGGTTATCACTAATGCTGGCACCCTTGGCATTCTGATTCCGCCTTCAATCGTTATGCTGGTCTATGCAGCAGCGACTGAAGTCTCAGCCGCACGGCTCTTTATGGCAGGGCTCTTGCCCGGCCTGATGATGGGCTCGATTCTGATGCTGGCCATTTATGTCGTGGCGCGGATCAAAAAGCTGCCCGCCCAACCTTGGGTCGGGTTCAAGCAGCTGACCAAGTCCGGTTTCATCGCCAGTTTTGGTCTGATGCTGATTGTCATCGTCCTCGGTTCGATCTACGGCGGAATCTGCAGCCCGACCGAGGCCGCAGCTATCTCTGCGGTTTACGCGTTTCTCATCGCCCTCTTCGTCTATCGTGACATGGGGCCGCTTAAAGGAAAGAACTGGAGGAACGAAGGGGATTCGATTCCCAAGTCGATCGTTCGCAACCTGCTGCTGACCCTGAAAGCCATACCCTTCTCATTCACCCACAAGGACACCCGTAAGGTCATGATGGATGCCTCCAAGGTCTCCATTATGCTGTTGTTCATCATCGCCAATGCGATGCTCTTTGCCCATGTGCTGACCACCGAGCGGATTCCGCATCACATTGCCGAAACGATCATCAACTGGGGATTGCCGGCCTGGGGCTTCTTGATCGTGGTCAATATCCTGCTGCTGGTTGCCGGCAATTTCATGGAACCTTCGGCGATCCTGCTGATTATGGCACCGATCCTCTTCCCGCTTGCAGTCCAACTGGGGATCGATCCGGTCCATCTAGGAATCATCATGGTTGTCAATATGGAGATCGGCATGATTACGCCGCCGGTCGGCCTCAACCTGTTTGTCACCTCCGGAATAACAGGAGAGAGCCTCACCTGGGTGCTGAGAGCATCATTGCCCTGGCTGATGCTGCTGCTGTTCTTCCTGGTCCTAATCACCTATATCCCGCAGATTTCACTCTTCCTGCCGGAATATATCGATAGTCTCAGGGGGTACTAAGCCCAGCTGGTAATATTGAATCAAAAAAGAAGGGAGGCCACTAGCCTCCCTTCTTTTTTGATTATTGATTGTTTGTACGGCACTGACTAAACTGACTTGCTTCGGCGCTATTGCAAAAATGGTATATGGACGCTTCAACACTCTGAGTTTGTAAAAAGGAGCTCGCATGCCCCCCCTCAGATCTCTGCTGTTTCTATTGGCAATGCTCTTAATGATCGTGCCATCACTGCAAGCCATGCCGATCACTATCAAATTTAGCCATGTTGTTGCCAAAGACACCCCCAAGGGGAAAGCAGCTGAGTTTTTCAAACAACGGATCGAAGAACAAACCGGCGGTCGTATTCTTGTCAAAATCTATCCCAATGCCACACTCTACGGCGACCGCGCAGCCTTATCGGCTCTTCAACTGAACGACATCCAGCTGGCGGCACCAAGCTTTTCCAAATTCATCGATCATACCCCTCAACTCCAACTATTCGACCTGCCCTTTCTCTTTCGCGACACCGAACACCTGCATCGGGTTCTGGACGGTAAAGTTGGCAAAAAGCTATTGCAACAAGCGAGTATCAAAGGGCTGCATGCTCTTGATTTTTGGGACAATGGATTCAAGCAGATCTCGGCCAACAGACCACTGATTACGCCCGAAGATGCCATTTCTCTGAAGTTTCGCATCAAGAGTTCAAAGGTACTTGAAGCTCAGTTTCGTACGATTGGTGCCGACCCACAGATTCTGCCATTCTCTGAAGTTTATTCGGCATTACAACAAGGGATTGTCGCCGGGCAGGAGAACACACTGTCGAACATCTACACCAAGAGATTCTATCTGGTACAGTCCGACCTGACGATCTCCAATCATGGCCATCTCGGCTACCTGCTGGTGACCAACGATATTTTCTGGCAGAAGCTTCCCGGCGATCTCAAACTGATCGTTTCAGAAGTCATCACAGAGACCACAAATTTTGCACGCGCCATTGCCACGCAGGTCAATGCGGACTACCTGAAGAAGATTGAAGCTTCAGGAAAAATCAACATACATCACCTCACTCCAGACCAGCGAGCAGTCTGGCAAAAAAAGATGCTGAGCATCTATCCTGATTTTTATAATCTCATCGATGAGGAATTGATCAAACAATCTCAAAAATAAACATAAAAAAAGTCCCACCACACCTGAGGTGCAGTGGGACTTTATCTTCAATATAAAAAAGAGCTCAATCTGCAATCAAAACCACTGGTGCCTCCAAGTAGGATCTAATTGTAGCCAGGAATTCCGCCGCATCGGCGCCATCAAGCAAACGATGATCTGCACCGAGAGTCATTCTCATAACTGGTGCCACCCCTGGTTCCCCCTGCTCATCAACAATAATTTCTCCCTTTACAGTTCCAACAGCCAATACGGCAGCCTGTGGTGGAGTAACGATCGCGGCAAAGGACTCGACCCCGAGCATACCCATATTTGTAACGGTAAAGGTTCCGCCGGTGCAATCTTCATCAGACAAGGTCTGCTGATGAGCTTTCCCTGCCATCTCACGTGCGACACGACTGATCTGCTTCAAACCAAGCTTCTCGCAATCTTTAAGCACAGGATAATAGAGGCCACAATCGGTCGCAACTGCCACAGCCAGCCCGATAGAGTCAATTTCTACTCCCTGTTCCCCATTCCAAAAACTATTGACCCAAGGATGCTCCTTGAGCGCCTGAGTCACTGCGGACAAAATAAAGTCATTGATGGTCATACCAAGATCCTGGCGAAAGCGGATCACATCAGTCATATCAACGGTCATGGTCACATGAAAATGAGGAATACTCTTCCATGCGTCCTCAGTCCTCTTCGCAAAAAGCCTGCGGATCTTGATTGACTTACCAGGGCCACTCTCACTAATTTGTTTTTTTTTGGACATCAGATCCTCCGATTCATCAACAAATATCTATTCGTCAGCCCTTTGCATGGATTGACAATCATTAAAATCTGCTATATTTACTTATGTGTCAACTCTTTTTTACCGGAGGCCTGATGACTGACCCACAACATAAAAATCAAAATACTGATTCTCACAATCTCCCGGAAGACCTTGTTAATGCCGATCTGACCGGCCGTGATCTACGCGGTATCAATCTGACCGGTCGTGATCTGCGTGGAGCTAAACTATTCAAAGCAGATCTACGTGGAGCCATTCTGCAAGATTGCAATCTCGATGGCGCTGAACTTTCAGCTGCCAACCTCGAGGGAGCTAACCTCGAAGCCGTGAACGCCAAGCGTGCTGGTTTCGGTATGGCCCAGATGAAAAGCTGTAGTCTGTTTCGTGCGAATCTCGAAGGAGCAACCCTGACTCAGGCCGACTTAAGAATGGCCAATTTGAATTGCGCTAACCTCGACAAGAGTCGCTTGCGAGAAGCTCAACTGTGCAACGCAGATCTGTCTGAAGCAACACTGATTGAGGCCGATTTATCGATGGCAAATGTTGACAATGCCAACTTCAACAACTCCGACCTCAGAGGCGCGCGCTTACGAATGATGTGCAACTTTAAATCGGCGCGCTGGATCGGCACCGATATTCGTGATGTTAATTTTGCCGGGGCCTACCTGATGCGTCGTGAAATCGTTGATCAGAATTTCATCAAAGAGTTCCGCTCTTATAATCGCATGACAGCCCTGCTTTACTACCCCTGGATGATCACCTGTGACTGCGGTCGCAGCATGTTTCGCTGGTGCTTCTGGATCGGGGTTCAAGGTCTGCTTTTCGCCTGGCTATATACTCTTGTTGGGATAGATTTTGGACAAGAACCTACACCCGTTGCACCTCTATATTTCAGTGTTGTCACCCTGACAACCCTCGGATATGGGGATATAGTTCCACGCACAATGATAGGACAATTGCTTGTCATGGCAGAGGTCACTCTTGGGTACATGATGCTTGGCGGTCTGTTATCGATATTCGCCAATAAACTCGCCCGACGCGGCGACTAACTGACGAGGATAACATGCTCGGATTCGGCAAAAAAAAGACCCACACAATTGATGGCCTCAACAATTACGAGATCCCGAGCTTTTCTGCCTCAGTGATCACTCTTCTTGGCAAACTTCGTGACCCTGATTGCTCATTCACGGCCATAGCCGATGATCTAGAAGTCGACCCTGGACTACACGTGCGCGTACTCAAAACAGTCAACGCCGTTGCTTTCGGCTTAACACACACGGTCAGCAGTATCCATCATGCGGTCAGCCTGCTCGGTCGAGCAAGACTCGAATCTCTGGTATTATCGGTAGCAGTTAAAAATAATCTTGGTAGTGAGAATATGCCTGACTGGTTTGACATGCAACTCTTCTGGCGTGCATCAGCCAGACGGGCTGCTCTTGCCCGCAGCCTCGCACAGAAACTTCACCCGGAAACTCAGTCGGAATCTTTTACGGCTGGGCTACTGCAAGACATGGCAGTACCCGTTATTGCGCAGAGCAAAACATCAAACTACCAAAAGATTTATGAACCATGGAATCTCGTCGACAATCAATCAAACCTGATTGAACTTGAACAGCACAATCTAAATCTGGACCACGCGAACATTGGGGCACAAATGGCACGCAACTGGGGCTTCCCTGCCAACCTGATCGAAATGATTAGTAGTCACCACACGACAAAGGCATCACTCGGTACTCCCTTATCAGTACAGATTGTTGCACTCCTTAAAGGGAATCCAGAGATTCCACTTGTGGACCTGGCTCTCCAGGTTGAGCAACTCTTCAATCTGGACCAGAGTCTGTATTGCCAACTCGCGGAGCAAGCTCAGGAAGATGCGGATGAGCTAATTGAAGCCCTTCGTTGAGCATCATTTTTCCCAATAAAAAGCGGAAGTGCCAGTTGAGGCTCTTCCGCTTTTTGTGATTTATTTGTGAAATGGCTCTGGATTTTCAAACAGGCTAGAGATTGTCCGACTCCGAAGCGAGGTAAGAAGCAACCCCTTCACCATTCGGGGTCATCCCCTTGTCGCCCTTGTTCCAGCCCGCAGGACAAACTTCACCATGTTTTTCGGTAAATTGCAATGCGTCGACCATACGTAGCATCTCATCAATGTTTCGTCCCAACGGTAGATCATTGACTACCTGATGGCGGACAGTCCCGCTTTGATCAATCAGGAAAGAACCTCGGAAGGCAACCCCGGCCGCTTCAAATTCAACATCATAGGCTCTACAAATTTCATGCTTAATGTCGGCGACCAGAGGATAGGCCACCGGCCCGATCCCACCTTGATCTACAGGAGTATTGCGCCAGGCAGTATGAGTAAATTGTGAGTCAATGGAACAACCAATGACCTGAACACCGCGCTCTTCAAATTCTTTAATTCGATGACTAAAAGCAATGAGTTCGGTCGGACAAACAAAGGTAAAATCGAGCGGATAAAAGAAAAGGACAACGTACTTCCCCTTATAATTATCCAGACTAAAATCAGCATTCAGCGAACCATCGGCCATAACAGCCGTTGCTTGAAATCCAGGGGCCTGCTTACCTACGAGAACGCTCATCGACTTGCTCCTTTTGAATAGATAACTTTGGGGTTAATTTTGATATTGGAGATCATTCTAAACAAGAAATGTCAGCTGTCAAGGCAATTATAACTAATCCGGTTACTTTTTCCGACTGCGTGGATGTGCTGAATCGTAGACAGATGTCAGGTGGCTGAGACTGACTTGAGTATATTTTTGAGTCGTAGAGAGCGACACGTGGCCAAGAAGTTCCTGAATAGCTCGAAGGTCAGCACCCCCATCTAACAAATGAGTCGCAAAAGAATGGCGCAATGAATGGGGGCTAGCATCTGTCCGCAACCCACAAAGCATCAGATACTTTTTCATATGCCGTTGCACACTGCGAGCAGACAACCTTCCGTTCCTGGCATTAAGAAACAATGGTGCTTCAGCCACGACCTTCCCGCGGGATTCAAGGTATTTTTGAATGGCCAGAGTTGCAATCTTACCAATCGGCACAAGTCGCTCCTTGTTTCCCTTACCAATAACCCTGACCAGTCGCTGAACCAAATCGACCGCATTAACATCAAGCGAAGTCAATTCCCCAATCCGTAGTCCTGAAGAATAGAAAAGTTCAAAAATTGCTTGATCCCGCAGGCCCTGCGGGATCAATTTCTCACGCGGATGATCCAGGAAATGGGTCACCTCATCGACCGATAAGGTTTTCGGTAAATACTTCCCCTGTCGAGGTGTCGACAAACTATCCACTGGCGAAGTATCAAGGGTTCCCTGCCTCACCAGAAAACGAAAAAAGGTACGCAATGCCGAGAGTTTACGGGCGATACTGCTGCGACTACTTGCCTGATGAAGACGAGCAAGGTAACGTCGCAATATCAACATGTCAATCTGAGCTACAGCCTCCCCTCTGACAAGATCAGGCTGCTCCTGTTGTAAAAAATCTAAAAACTGTTGTAGATCACTGCGATAAGCAGTCAGAGTCCGGGGTGAAAGATTTCGCTCGACTTCGAGATGCTGTAGAAATTCTTTAATGCACTGCTTCATGTCAACGCTCACTCTCAAACAACAAAAATTGACCACTCATTTTCGGCGTGGCATACTTCGTTGAGCAGCTTGGCAACAAGGTTTTAAAACTACAATACAGATAAAGGCACAGATTCCAAATGAACACTATTCTCACTGCCCTTCAAGTTCTACTGTTGGTTGAAACTCTAATTGTGACGCTCAGTTATAGCATGTGCTGGTACGAATATGCCAACAGCAACCCCCTGCTGATGAGTGAACGTTTTAAGCCGCACTCGCTGTGGCTTGCCATCTCTTTAATCACTCAAGAAATTTTTTTCAATTGTCTTACGCTACTACTGCTCCCTTTTGGGCTCGGGTCTCCACGCAAACAGCCGCGGTTCAATGGCGAAACTCCGATTCTACTGCTCCATGGTCTTTTTAATAACCGGGCAAGTTGGTTTTGGTTCAAATTAGTCCTCCGGCGGCGCGGCTTTCGCAATCTGGTCACCATTAACCTCTCATCCTTTCACAATGAAGAGGCTCTGACCGAGCAAGTGGCAAAGCGGGTCGATGAGCTACGTCACAGCCTTAATGTCGAACGGGTTCACCTGGTCGGCCACTCGATGGGCGGGGTCATTGCACGCAACTACCTGCAGCTACGTGGCGGGGAAAATAAAGTCGACCGGTGCGTCTTCCTTGGCACCCCCCATGCTGGTTCGAAATTGAGCCCCTTTGCGCTCTCTCCCTTAAGCAACGCATTAGTACCGAATTCCGAATTCCTGACAAGACTCGCTGCTGCGGCACCACCACAACAGGCGAAACTGGTCAATATCTACAGCAGCAAAGACAACATGGTAGTTCCGGCCCGTTCGGCCCATCTTGATTGGCTTGACAATATTGTTCTTGACCGTATCGGCCACACTGGTTTGCTCTATCGGCATAAATCGATTGAGGCAGTCGCCACAGCTCTAGGTAGAGTTGATGAAAACCGTTGAGCTATCTATTCGTAGTCGCAACCGATGCGAAATGGTCGACATTACCGATGAAATAAAAAATATCCTCTGTAAACAAAAAATCAACGACGCTGTTATCACATTATTTACACCACATACCACGGCGGCGATCACCATCAATGAAAACGCCGATCCTGACGTCACAACAGATATGCTTTATGGCTTGGCAAAACTGGCCCCACAGGATCCACATTACAAACATGCCGAAGGAAACAGTGCTGCACACATCAAAAGTAGCCTGATCGGCATCAGCGAAACCTTGATTGTCGATGGTGGTCATCTGCTGTTAGGCACATGGCAGGGCATTTATTTCTGCGAATTCGATGGCCCGCGTACCCGACGAATCATAATCAACCTGAGCGAATCCTGAGATGTCGAAGCCGGTCGAGAATAATCGCGTAACCCTGCAGGCACTTTCCGACTACTCCCCGAAAAAAACCCTCACAGCAATTGTTCAACTCCTTGAACCCCTGGGCGGCATAGAGAACTTTGTCAAGCCCGGCCAGAAGGTCCTGCTCAAACCAAACCTCCTCGCTGGCAAGCCACCAGAGAAAGCTGTTACAACCCATCCAGAAATAATCCGTGCCGTTGCACAGCTGGTTCAGGCTGCAGGAGGAATTGTCTACCTTGGCGATTCTCCCGGGATTGGCAGCGCCGAAAACGTTGCACGGAAATGCGGGATTATGGATGTGGTCGAAGAACTGGGGATCGTCTTTACCCCCTTCGTAGAATCGGTCACGATCCATCCACGTGGACGTACATTTCAAGAGCTCGAAGTTGCCCGAGAGTTACTTGAGGCTGAGGTTGTCATCAACCTGCCGAAACTTAAAACACACCAGATGATGGGTTTGACCTGTGCGGTAAAGAACATGTTCGGTGCCATAGTCGGGCTCCGCAAGCCGCAATTGCATCTACAAGCGGGCAGTGACAAAGCGTTGTTTGCCCTGATGCTACTCGAACTTTGCGAACAGCTTAAGCCATCATTATCGATTGTTGATGCTGTAGTCGGTATGGAGGGAGACGGTCCGGGCAGCGGTGACCCGAGACAGATCGGGACCCTTATTGCCGGCACCAACCCTGTGGCAGTCGATGCGGTTGCGACCGAAGTGGTAGGGATGAAGCCAGATCAATCCTGGACGCAGAAAATGGCGATAGACACCAAACGCAGTGGCGCACTGCTGAGTGAAGTAGAATTACTTGGGGACGATCTGGAAGAGCTACGGATCGTTGATTTCAAAGCAGCTAAAAACACCGACATCAACGGACGCATACCAGATTTCATACAACGCATGCTCAAGCAAGCACTAACCGCACAGCCGAGCCCCGATCACAGCCTCTGCAACCGTTGCGAAATTTGCGTAAAACACTGTCCCCCAGAGGCAATGTCAATCGCAAAGCGACGCTTACAAATCGATTACAAAAAGTGCATCCGCTGCTTCTGTTGCCAGGAACTCTGCCCTCAGGGGGCCTTAGTGACCCGACAAGGCTCTCTTCTCAGACTGACCCAGTATTACAAACGCTGATTAAAGAGTTGGTCCCTTTTTGAGTGCTGTTGCGCAGTGAGGGCACCCATCTTTTTCAGGATCTAAAATCATCGCTTCCCGCAGATACTTAATGGCATCATTCAGCCCACCAACAGTCCCTCCAAATCCAGTTTGAAAACGGTGCACCATTTGTTCATCTTCAAAGGTCAAAATCGAAGGGTGGCAACAGGGAGCGGCGACACTGCCAAGCAGAAAATATGAATTTTGTGCCGCGTGCAATTTGCCTGTCAGATAATCAGCGGTGAATGCCATCATGATATTTTCACCATAAAGAATGTGTGCCGAGATTCCACAGTGTGGGCAACATGCCTGCCGCTGTTCACCATTTTTCCCTGTCAACGTATAAAGAAGATGCTGCGTTGGAGGTCGCGTACAGATCAAACATTCGCCTTGCCTGCTCTCAGGGAAACTTGCGATATCCTCCGAAATTTTTCTCGAATTCGCAGTCGGAACAGCTCCTCCATGAATTCTCTTCAGCATTCCCTTCTCTTCTAGGATGACAAAGTCTCGATGGATCGTCATCTTAGAGACCTGAAAATCCCCCGCTAAATCGGTGATCTGAAGGTTGCCGTCCGTCTGCAACCTCGCCAGGATCATCTTCCGTCTTTCACTAGAAGTCATCTGTCCTCACTAATTACATTCACTTGTTAATATAAAAACACAAAAATGTTGCACTTCGAACCAAACGCTGTTAAATTCTACTCAAATCATGACCATAAAGGTTATAAATTGTTCTAACAATAACATTGCTTGTTTATCTCTTCCCATAACCGGAGTGAAAAGGTCAACAATTATTTCTTATTTACAGTGCTTTGGAGCACCACAGTCCAAAACACCCAACAAAACATCAACAGGAGGGAGCCATGTTACGCCTTCACAAACAGATCATCCTACCCTTATTACTTGTCATCCTACTTGCCAGCCCCGGTCTTTCAGCAACAACGATACTTGATGATATCAACATTCGTGCAGAGCGTCAGACACCAACCGAGGAATCCCTGACAATTCATGAGGTTATGGAAAGTCCGGCACGCGACCTTGGCGAAGCACTTGAATCCCTACCCGGCCTCAACAGCGTCAACAAGGGAGCCATTGCTAACGATATCGTCCTGCGCGGGCTACAAGGCGACGACATCAATGTTTTTCTCGACGGGGTCCGCCTCTATGGAGGCTGTCCGTCGAGAATGGACCCACCCTCATTTCATTTTGACTTTGCAGAGGTTGAGCAGATCAAAGTTATCAAGGGACCATATGACCTAGAGAACCCCGGAAGTTTGGGCGGCATGGTCAATGCTATTTCCAAACAACCGCCGCAGAGGCCTGCTGTAAATGTGAGTCTTACCGCAGGATCTTTCAGCCTGATAGACACTTCGGCGACTGCGTCTATGGGATCAGAAACTGGTGACATCTTAGGAGGATATGCTTATAAATCTTCACATTCGCCAAATACGGGTGATGGCAGCCGACAGATCGAGGTCTATCCTGCCACGTCACCACGTAGCTACGTCATCGACCTTGATTCAAATGCGTACGAAATCCATACCGCCTGGATCAAGGGTGGGTACAACTTGCAAAACAACGTCCGCAGTGAACTCGGCTACTCCTATCAGAACGCAGAAAATGTTCTCTACCCATACCTGTTTATGGATGCAGAATATGATCGCACCCACCGCGTAAACTGGACATTGAAAGCGGACAAACTGGACGCTGCAGTTGATGCTGTAGACTTGCAACTCTACTGGAACAGTGTTGATCACCTCATGCATGACGAATTCAGGCGATCATCACTAAATCCGATGGTGGCAATGAATGGCAAAACTTACAGCATGCAGACCGGCTCAAGCACCTCTGTTTATGGTGCAAAAGCTAAAGGTGACTGGCTCTTGGGCTCAGGGAAACTAACAACGGGTGTCGACTACTATTATCGCAACTGGGACGCCGTCAATGAAGCCATGTTTATGACCTATATGCCACAGCCAATGCTGCCGAATATTGATGTCAACAACATTGGAGCCTTCGCCAAGTATTCACAATCGTTAGCTCATTCTTTTGAAATAAAAGGTGGGGCACGGATAGATCATACAACGACTGAAGCCAACGCATTAACGCAGGCGAGACTAGACAGTCTGTATGTAACAAATATTTCAGGGACAAATCTGGACAACAAGAATGACTTCACTGGTGCGAGTGGAAATGTACAGTTAGCCTGGCAGGTGACCCCAGAACTGCAATTATTCAGCGGTATCGGTCTCGGCACAAGGACCCCAGATCCTCAAGAACTTTACATTGGACTTGACCGAGCAGCCATGGCACCAAGCTGGCTGGGCAATCCAAACCTCGACTCAACGCTTAACCGTCAAATTGACTTCGGCGCTAAAGTCACTGGCGACAACTTCTTCCTTAATGCATCAGTCTTCTACAGCTCCCTGAAAGACTTTATTACGCTGACCCAAGACATTGTAGTATCGACTGGAAACTCCGCGAAAACATACCAGAATGTAGACGCAACTCTCTGGGGCGGCGAGTTAAATTCTCAATTTGCGTTTCCGATGGATCTTTACCTGAGAGGCAGCCTTGCCTATGTCCGCGGAGAGAATGAGGACAAGCATCAACCCCTCTCAGAAATAGCACCCCTAAATGGTTCTGTCAGTGCCCGCTGGGACAACGATTCATACTTTGCAGAAATTACAGAACGTTTTGCAGCGGGGCAAGACCGAGTAGACCCCGATCTTAGTGAACTGACAACACCTGGCTGGGCCGTCACGGACATCAAAGCAGGTGCCAACTGGGATCAATGGTCCCTGGCTGCGGGGATCAACAACCTGTTTGACATTTATTACGTGACCCATCTCTCCTATCAGCGCGATCCTTTCGCCTCAGGTGTTAAGGTTCCCGAGGTAGGAGCATTTGTTTACACAACCCTGAGTTACAACTTTTAAGAACATGCATATGGAGGAGATCAGCCTTCACAGAAGTCAGCCTCGGGCTCATCCCTGGGGCTGGGCCTTTTGCTGTTCAATTATCACACACGCTGGGGTGATTTTAGCCCTAGGGCTGTACATTGTTGCGCCACTGCCGACAATGGATCTACCTCAGACGATCAAAGTTGATCTCATTTCAATGCCAGCGGCCCCAAAGATTAAGAAGAGGATCATTCTTCAGCCGGCCATACAAGAACCGATGGTGAAACCGGTTGTGGCTCCACCGATTCAAAAGCCAAAACCGATTATTAAGAAAGTTTTCAAACCAGAACCAAAACCAGAGGTTGTTCCAAATAATAAATCTGCACTTATACCTCAAGAAATTGAAGCCCCAGTTAACAAGCCAGAAAGGCATGTGGTCACAGAGTACGAGACATCAGAAAATCTGCAAGCAATAGAGCCTGAAGTCGTCCCCGTGACATCGATGTCTGAAGCAGGAACCGGTGCTGCACAAATTGCGACAACCTCGGCGGACAATAACAGACTCCAAAGCTATTCGAAACTGATCAGAGAACGTATCAACAAAGTAAAACGTTACCCTTTGATGGCGCGCAAGGCTGGCAGACAAGGTACGGTTGCGGTTGAATTCAGTGTTAATCGCCAAGGAGAACTACTAGGCAGCAAAGTTGTGAATAGCTGCGGAACCAAAGCTCTTGACAGGGCCGCATTAAAAGCATTGGGCCGAGCCAGTCCTTTTGCCAAGCTACCTGATAACTTGAGCAGTCCGCACACGTTTAATTTGCAGATTAATTTCTTTTTGGAGGGCTGAAGCTCTATTGCGGGACCCGACAGAATAGACAATAAGGGCAGGGTGACATTGTCACCCTGCCCTTATTGATATCCACCTAAACTATTAAAATCTACCTCAACGGACCTGGACAACTTCCTTAACGAAGGAGAGGTTCTCCATCAGAGTCTTTTCGATGCCCATCTTCAAGGTCATGGTCGACATCGGGCAGGAACCACAGGCCCCGGTAAGACGAACGCTGACGACACCTTCATCACTCACATCAACAAGTTCAACGTCGCCGCCATCAGCCTGCAGTGCAGGACGAACCTGATTCAATGCTTCTTCAACCTGTGCTTTCATCTGAAATTTCCTCTCAACATAACGGTAAATAGAAACCTTCTTAGTAACAGTTATAACCTTAATGGCGAAAAGTCAGCAAGGTCGAATTTTCACATCATACTGGCTAACCCTATTTCGCGGATAGGTCGCGCACAAAGAAGCTCTGGACGTCCCAACCCCTTGCCTTGTATCAACACCTTGAAACTCTCACCCATCCCTCCCTCTGGCAGAATCAGGTTCTTTAGTGTCATTCTTAGGGCTTGTGCGCGTTGCGGGTCAGCTTCAAGGGCCTGAAGCCGGATCAGTTCTTCCAGAAAACCGAGCCCCATCAGAAAGCGATACTGCTCACCGAAGTACAGAGTTTCAAAGCCCTGCGCTTCTGCTATTTTTTGCAACAAAGTAAAATTGATGTGGGCTGTAATATCCTGACAACCGACATGCTGGTAGGGGTTATCACTTGACTGGTGACGGTGATAGCAAAGCAAGGTTCCTGCCCGCCGCCAAGGAGCTATCAATTCTTCAGCCGGATAACCATAATCTATCGTCAGAACTGCACCCTGTTTCATCAATCCGCTGATTTCTTTGATCCAGTCAAGGGAAGCAAGATTGACTTCGGCTCGATTTCCTTCAACAAGAGGGCATTGTGATAACTCAAAATAATCGGCCAACCTGGAATCAGTCAGAGGAGCCAACTCTTCGACAAAAGACCCGTCAACACAATTTACCATTACTTCAAGAAGCTCGTTATTCTGCTTCTCAACAATATGGACAGGGAAAGCATCGACCAGTTCGTTACTCAGGAAACAACCAGAAAAAATTTCAAGTTCGGAAAACTCACACCAGTTAATTCGTCCCGTAGCAACATGAGACGACAATCTTTGTGCCTGTCGGCTTCGATGATCAGGGCTTAGCTCAATGATACGATATTCCAGTTTGGAATATAAATCAGGGGATTCATCTGCCAGTGCGTCAAGAATATCGAGACAAAGATAACCTTCCCCCGCGCCCTGCTCGACCAGCGTGAAAGGGCCCTCACCCATAAGTTGCCAGATCTGAATAATTTGCCGAGCGATTAATCTGCCGAAGATGGAGTGAACACTCGAAGAGGTAAAAAAATCACCTTGCTTACCAATTCTGGTTCGGGACGAGGTATAATACCCATGCTGCGGATGATAGAGACATTGCTCCATATATTGTGCAAAACTAATCGGTCCCTGCTGATCAATCAGACGGACAATCTCAGCTTTAAGCTCTGCCGACTCTTCTTTTTCAATATTGTTCATTTATAAATGTACCCAACACCCGTCATGAGATTTGCAGGAATAATAGCCATCGACCGCGAAAAATAAATATCTATAGCGAACATAAATCAAGGGGGCCCGCTCAGAACCGGAAGCTTATAAAGCTTGCTCCAAGCCTCAATACCACCTCTTAGATCGTAGACTTCGGGATAACCCTTACGCGCAAGATACTCCGCGACCTGAGAGCTGCGTGCACCGACAGCACAATAAATCATTAACGGACGATCAGTAGGGACTTCGTTAATACGGGCCAAAAATTTATCGATCGGAATCAAATGCGCGCCAGCCAAGCGAGTCTGAAAATATTCTTGCGGAGTCCTGACATCTAACAGGTAGACATCAGCATTTTCTTTCAGCATTTTCTGCGCAGTCCGCGAGTCCACATTTAGAACGCTGGCAGCCAGAACCGAAGAGAACATCAGGCAGCTAAAAAACAGGGCAAAGAAAATCTTTTTCATCGAATCAAAACTCCTCGTCAAAAGTATTAACAATGCATCTTATTCAACTTCCCTTATATTTTCCACCTCGATATTTTACGGTAGGTTGCAATGCTTGAACTGAAGTAAAAATCATGCGATCATGCCCTGCTAAAATGCACAGATCATGAACCTGTAAACCAGAAGCGAAATATAATGAAAATTGATCGAAGTTTAGCCTTGGAAATGGCCAGAATTACTGAAGCTGCTGCCGTCGAATCGGGACGATGGGTTGGCCGAGGCAACAAAATTGCTGCCGACGATGCTGCCACAACAGCCATGCGTAACACACTGAATCGCATGGATATTGACGGTACAGTCGTCATCGGTGAAGGTGAAATGGATGAAGCTCCGATGCTCTATATTGGAGAACGCCTTGGCAAGGGGGGGCTAAAAGTCGATATTGCGGTCGATCCTCTCGAAGGGACCAACATTTGCGCTAATGGTTCAAACGGTGCCATCGCGACTATAGCCATGGCACCGACCGGTGGATTTCTCCACGCGCCGGATATGTATATGGACAAAATAGTCACCGGACCGGCCGGACAGGGTATCGTGGATATCGACAGGGGTGCGGGAGAGAATGCCTTGAAACTTGCACGAGCCAAGGGTTGCGATGTTCAAGACCTGACGGTCGTGCTGCTCAACCGCCCACGCCATAAAAAAGCCATAGACGATCTTCGCGAAGTCGGAGCTCGGATTCTGCTGATCGAAGACGGCGATGTTGCCCCTGCGGTTGCCACAGGGATAGCAGACAGCGGAATCGATATGGTGTTGGGAACTGGTGGAGCCCCTGAGGGAGTCCTGACTGCAGCAGCAGTGCGCTGCGTTGGCGGATTCATGCAAGGCCGACTTATCTTCACCTGTGACGAAGAACGAGACCGTGCTCGCAGTATGGGGATCGATGCTCTTGATCGAACCTATCAGGCCGAGGAGATGGCAAAAGGTGAAGTTTTCTTCGCCGCGACCGGGGTCACCAATGGTGATCTGGTACGTGGCGTGCGCTATTTCGCCGGCGGTGCTCGAACCCACACAGTGGTCATGCGCTCGGCAAGCCGCACAATCCGCTTTATTGAAACCCTGCATTATTTTGATTATAAACCAGGATACTCAAAATAAGATCCAAGCGGCACAACATACATTGAATCTGTTATTGATACATTTGACACAACAACCCTGACCAGCAACAAAGTCAGGCAGACTGGAGAAGAGAAAGATGGCGATCATCACGGTTTCCCGCGAGATGGGTAGCGGCGGCATCCCTATCGTTCAAAAAGCAGCCGAAACACTTGGATACCGACTTATTGACGGCGAAATGATTAAGACCATAGCGCCAGAGTACGGTCTGTCTCGCGAGGTTCTGACCCAGGTAGATGAAAAACCTCCAGCATTCATTGAGCACCTTGATCGCCAGATTGAACTGGGCATGGGCCGAATTCAGCTAATTGTTCTGGAACAGGCGCTGCAAGGCGACGTTATAATCTACGGTCGCGGCGGACAAGACCTGTTGGCAGGAATTGACAATGTCCTTCGGGTTCGAGTCATTGCGCCCTTTGAGCTAAGGGTTGAACGCTGGGCCGAGCGCGAATGGATCGACCCTGATCTGGCCTACACATTGGTTCGCAAAAATGACCAGCAACGTGCTGGATTCATAAAGTACTATTATGACCGTAATTGGAGCAATCCAATCGACTACGACCTCGTTATCAATACGGCCAAGCTGAGCGAAGAGACCGCAATTCGACAGATTGTCACCGGGGTAAAAGACGAAAACCTGCTACAGATGAAGTCAAAATCGAAGGAGCGGCTACGGGATTTGATCATCCAGAAAAAAATCCAGATCACTCGCCTGGCTGATGACCGGATCGAAGATTTGACCTTTCAAATCAGTGTCGACAAAGGCCATGTCACCATGGAAGGTCATGTCTACAGTGAAGCCGAGAAACTAGCTGCAATCGACGATGCAAAAGCGACCGAAGGAGTGAACGGAGTCACCGCGAACCTTAAGGTTGTTGGTTATCGCTCGGCACCACAAGAACACTAAATAATCATCGCAAAGTCAATGAAGAGACGATAACCGCCCGCTTGACATTTCAGGCCGCGGCACAGTCACAGGAGAAGTTTGAAATGGCGGGACACAGTAAATGGGCGAACATCAAACACCGCAAGGGAGCTCAGGATGCCAAGCGGGGGAAAATTTTCACCAAACTGATTAAAGAGATCACGATAGCAGCAAAAATTGGCGGCGGCGATCTCGAAGCAAACGCTCGCTTACGGCTGGCAGTTGACAAGGGCAAGCAAGGCAACATGCCAAAAGACAACATTGAACGTGCCATCAAAAAAGGGACTGGCGACCTCGACGGTGTTGTTTACGAAGAGGGTATTTTCGAAGGCTACGGTCCTGGCGGTGTCGCGGTTATCGTAGAGTTTATGACCGACAACCGGACTCGAACTGTCGCAGATGTGCGTCACGCCTTCAACAAGTATGGTGGAAGTCTGGGTGTAAGTGGATCGGTTGCCTTCATGTTTGACCGCAAGGGACAGATCCTTTTTGATGCTGACACAGACTTTGACACGATCTTCGAAGCAGCACTTGAGGCCGGAGCAGAAGATGTGAAAGAAGAGGATGGCATAATAGAGGTCGTGACAGATCCAAACGATTTCGAAGTTGTCAGAAACTCCCTGACAGATAAAGGACTGATATCTCAGTCTGCCGAAATCACCATGATCCCACAAAACGTGAATCCGATTGAGGGGAAACAAGCCGAATCGCTCATGAAGATGATCGATGTACTTGAAGACAATGACGACGTCCAGAACATCCATGCGAACTTCGACATCCCTGACGAAGAGATGGAAAGGATCATGGGATAATGTGGAAAAGAAGGCATAAGGTCTAGAAAATTATGCCTTTCTTCTTTTCTCTCCCGTCCCTATCCACATGATAATTCTAGGTATAGATCCAGGCACCCGGGCCACGGGATATGGGCTGATCGAACAACAGGGAAATCGACTGCTGCATATCGATAACGGGGCAATCATGACACGTAGCGGGTCTCCTCTGGCGGATCGACTCGCGCTGATTTATACCCAACTTGAAGAACTAATTCTAAAACATCAACCCGACGCCATGGCTGTTGAGCAGGTCTTTGTCGCGAAAAACCCGGCTTCGGCACTTAAGCTAGGCCATGCACGCGGCGTCGCCCTGCTCGCCGGAGTCAAAGCTGAGTTAACCGTTTCTGAATACACCGCACTTCAAGTCAAAAGTGCTGTTGTCGGCTACGGGCGGGCGGCCAAAACTCAGGTTCAGCAGATGACTCGAACTCTGCTCTGTTTACCCGAGATTGCCCAAGAGGATGCAGCAGATGCTCTGGCTGTAGCCATCTGCCATGCCCATAGCCATAAATTTATTGCTCAAACTACTCGTTATGCGCAGATTCGCAAGGGAAGATAATGATTGCCCTTTTAACCGGAGAAATTGCTCAACGTCACACAGAAGCAATAGTCATTGACGTTGCTGGTGTTGGGTACAGGGTTCAAATTCCGCTTTCTACCTTTTACAGCCTTCCTGAAAATGGAAAGATTTCCCTCCATATCCATACCCATGTAAAAGAAGATGCCATCAATCTTTTCGGATTTCTTTCCGTAGAAGAGAAAAACTTTTTCGCGCTGCTCATCTCAGTTTCTGGTGTTGGTCCCAAGCTCGCAATTAACATTCTGTCCCATATGCCCGCTGGCGAATTGGCCCTGGCATTGGTCGAGGCAGACATTCCACGTCTCACGAGCATCCCGGGGATCGGCAAAAAAAGTGCCGAACGACTGGTGTTGGAACTGCAGGACAAAGCCGCAAATTTTGCGATGGACAAGGTTGTCGATGTCTCCACTGGCAACAAGAGTTCTCCCGCAGGGCTACGTGAAGATGCAATTTCCGCGCTGGTCAACCTCGGGTACAAAGAAAACTTGGCCAACAAAGCGGTTCAGAGCCTCAATTTCCCATCTGACACCGCCCTTGAAGAGGTTTTAAAAAAAGCCCTGCAACTGCTGCGCAAATAATATTTGCCAGTCGCGAATCGAGTTATAAATGGAAGAACGCTTGATAACGGGTCAACAACAAGACGAAGATCAATTTTTAGAAAACGGACTACGCCCGAAGACCTTGCAGGAATACGTTGGCCAGACCAAAGCCAAAAAGAATCTCAAGGTTTTCATTGATGCCGCCCGCAAGCGTCAGGAATCTCTTGATCACGTCCTCTTCTTTGGTCCTCCCGGGTTGGGCAAGACCACTCTGGCAAATATTGTTGCCCAGGAGATGGGGGTCGCAATCAAAAGCACCTCGGGTCCGGTTATCGAAAAAGCAGGCGACCTTGCCGCCATTCTGACAAACCTTGAAGAAGGTGATGTCCTGTTTATAGATGAAATTCACCGTCTCTCCCCTGTTGTCGAAGAAATTCTCTACCCGGCAATGGAAGACTACCAACTCGACATTATGATCGGCCAGGGGCCTTCAGCACGGAGCATCAAGCTCGACATCCCGCACTTCACTCTGGTTGGAGCAACTACCCGGGCTGGCCTGCTCTCTTCGCCGCTGCGTGACCGTTTCGGCGTGATCAGTCGTCTTGAATTTTATACAGATCAGGAATTAACCCAGATAGTCAACCGAAGCGCACGTATCCTCAACATCATTATCGATGCTGAAGGGGCTGCGGAAATTGCTCGTCGAAGTCGCGGCACGCCAAGGATTGTCAATCGTCTGCTGCGCCGGGTCCGTGATTTTGCTGAAATCGAAGAGGATGGCCAGATCTCAAGAGAGGTCGCTGATCGTTCACTTGCACGGCTCGAAGTTGACCGCAAGGGTCTGGATCACATGGATCGCTTGCTCTTGACAACCATTATCGACAAGTTCAAAGGTGGGCCCGTCGGTCTCGATACCTTAGCTGCAGCAATTGGCGAAGAGCGTGATACCATTGAAGATGTTATCGAACCTTTTCTGCTTCAGCAAGGGTTCCTGCACCGCACTCCGCGAGGCCGTGTTGCGACTGAAATATGCTATCAGCATTTCCAAAATAGACCAGACGAAGTGTCACAAACCGGCAAACTTTTTGGTTGAATAATTTTTTATTCTCAAGCCACTATGAATTTGTATTTATGGCCCGAACTACCCTATTAACAGTCATCCAGAAAATCGCTCTGGGCTACCTGCTGACTGCATGCTTCGGTCTGGTTGCGACTATCTACGCCTTGAGCAGCCTTGGCTCACAAACAACTCAATCTAATGAGTTAATCAACGGTGATTACCGCGCCTTGATGCTGGCGACAACCTTACGACAAGACCTGATGGCACTGGACCGGCTCGAAAAAGCCGAAGACATCATTACTGATGCCAGCCTGGATTCTGTACACCTGCGTAGACGTGAAGACTTTCTGGCCCACTGGCAGGAGATCAAGGTACTGCCTCTTAACCAGTCACTACCTCAGCAGATGTATGAAGCTGGCGAAAACTATGTAGAAAATCTCAAAAAAAAACTTCTCAACACAAACAAAACGGCAGGCGACATCGATAGAACTCTTGCCCCACAACGGACTAAACTTCTTAAACAGTTTGACCTTTTCATGAAAAGCCGCGAAGAAATTATCAATGGCAGGCTTGCCGACCTCACCAGCGGCAGTACCCGAGCGTACCGTATTACACTTGTATTAACTCTCTTTGGTATTGGCCTTGGAGTGCCCGTAGCTCTTTCGGTAATTATTACAATCCACCGCTCAACTCGTGATTTAATCAATGCAACAAATCGAATCTCCAAAGGTGATTATGACTACAGAATAGATACCCACCGCAATGATGAATTTGGCGAACTCGCGCGGGCATTTGTAAGCATGGGAAGCCAACTACAGGAACTTGAGAAAATCAGGCTCGATGCCAACCCGCTGACTCACCTGCCTGGCAACATGGCAATTGATCACGAGGTCAGCCACCGTATTGAAAGCAACATACCCTTTGCCCACAGTTATATCGATATCGACAATTTTAAATCGTTCAATGATCGCTATGGCTACCAAGAGGGTGACAAAGCAATCGCATTGGTCCGAGATATTTTGAAAGAGACTTTAAGTAAAATAGGATCTAGCGGCCACTTGCTTGGTCATATTGGTGGAGACGACTACGTTGTCCTGACCTCCCCTGAGATCGCGGAGGAGTTAGCCCAGAGAGTAATCAGCGCTTTCGATGAGCAAACACCCCTGCTCTACAGTATTGAGGATCGTGAGGCGGGGTTCGTTTCAGGAAAAGACCGGCGCGACAACGACGTTCAGCACCCCCTGATGACTCTTTCAATCTCTATCGTCACCACCGACAGCTTGAGCCAACCCTCACCTGCCGCAATCAGCAGGGAATGTGCTAAGATAAAACATCATTTAAAAAAGCTGCCGGGCAGCAATTATCTTATTGACCGTCGGGAACAACGTTGATCCGCTTACTGCTACCAACTATCTTGAGTCTGCTCCTTTCTGCATGCCTGACTCTGCCAAAAATAAATGGAGCAGAAGCTCCTGGGCCGACAAAGGATTCGGCACAGAGTCTGTTCATTAAAGGGATTGATCGCTTTGAGCCGAGTCAGCGCACAGAGGCCTTCCTCGAACTCGAGCAGAATTTTTCTGACAGCGCGTGGAACCGACGAGCTAAAATTCTTGCTAATCTGGCAGGTTCTCGCCGTTTACTTGAAAAGCAACTCCGACGTCAACAAGCAGTTATCAGCAAACAACAAAATGACAAACTTACTCTAAAAAAGCTCACACAAGAAAATAATTTACTTCAAGAACAAGTCAAGGTTCTCAAATCCTTGATTATCGACCTTGAATTACACCAGCCCTGACACATATCCAATCAGGTTTTTAATCAAACATGCTTCCTAACAATCACCTGCAGTTATTTGCGCAGCAGCTAGCCTCATGGTCTGAACAGATCATTGAAAATGGTCGCACCCCCTTTCGACGTGTCGATTTATTTCATCGACTGCAAACTTCCGCCGGTGTCTGTTATCCACCCTTGATTTTCTGGATTAATCGACAAAGCATGATTGCAGGTGGATTGCTTTTTTTACCGGACAGTGCCTCTGACACCACCCACGTAAAAGAAGCTGCTGCGGCGGCATCCTTGGGTCTGCGCCATTTTGTCACCTGGGAAACAGAAAGAATCAACATCTGGGAGACGGCAGCAGAGGGCAATATTCTTGTTAGCTCCCTACCACTCGCTCAAACACAGGACCCTGCAGTTTTCCACCATCGCCTGTACGAGTTGATAGATCATCTGAAATTACTTTCTGTTACAGGCAGGATCGATACGAACGAAATTTCTTCTTACTATCTGCTAAATCTCCTGGAAGAGACTCTGACGCTGTCATTTCCTGCCCTCCTCGAAAACTGCAGAATGCAACTCAGTGGAAGCACGTCAACCTTAACTGCTGAAGAAGAAGCTCAAAACTGGAATCGTTTGACCCTGCTGCGACTACTCAGTTTACTTAACTGGGAGATCCTTCCGGCCAATGTGCCGATGGACCAATTAACTGCCTCATCGGAAAAGCTGCTGGCGCTTCTCCCTGAACCACTAGGGCAGACCCTGCTATCATTAACTCCGGAAACATCCATTAACCTACCAGCGGAGAGTGCAGTTGCCTTCCATCACCTGCTCCTCCGCCTTCAGCAAATCGACTGGCGGAGCCAAACAACCGCGGTGAAAAAACTATCCACCTGCTCCTGAAACTCTGGTATGGAGATTCTGCTAGCGAAACCCAAACCAATAACAATATCAATCACAGACTATTGCTGCACTCACGTGAGCTCGCCCCTAACTGCTGCCGAGAGATTTCTCATTCTGGAGCCCAATTGGCTGCAAATGCCCTGGCCAGAGTCCTCGACAAGCGAGCACACCCGTTACAACTTCAAGGCGACACTTTTAAGCTCAGCACTTCCTTCGATGAGAACTTTCTGCACGGAAATTTCTACGGAGACCTGAGACCAGACCAACTTCTGCGGCGAGAGCTTGCTGGACACCTGAGAAATAGCTGGCCGAATCGCCGTTTGGTGGTCCCAGGAAGCCTACCTTTCTGGGCCACGGAAGCAGCTCACTTCCTCGGGTTGACCTCTCAAAACAGCAAGATCGAACTCCACCTGCCTGCAAACTGGCTACATCTACTCATTGACTCTTTTTTTACTGACCTGATTTTTACAAACTTTGCCCTGGAAACCATTGATTGTCGAAATGAAGAGCGGCACCTTCTAACATTGAGTCGCAGACAAGAAGAGACCGCAACGGAGTGCCTTCTTTCTGACAACAGCCGTCGCTCTCTCGAGCTTGGACTGGACCACAACCAAGCTGCCAGCAGGCTACTCTGTGCTCTTGAACTTCCGTCACAACTCTTTGGCTTATTCACAGATCAGCAACTTGTCCTGCTCACAGAAACAGGGGGCGAAGCCCTACATCCGCAAGCGTTGGTCTGCTATTCTCAGAGGAGCCTGGGAAAACAACTCTGGGAGATGCGCACTCAGGCCCCAATTCCAGATACGGCAGAAAGACTTCTAGCGGAAGGAAAAGAAATAAATTGGCTCGTGCCTGAAGTCTCCTGCCTCAAAGAACTGAATGGACAACTTTTCACTAAGGACTTATCAACTGACGACCTGGAATTGGACGTACGTCTAACCCAACTTCTCGGTCTCCCCACGGATGTTCCTAACATAAAAGTAAAGACGACAACCAAAGACGCTACAGTGACAAAACAGGTTAATCGAAATCTAACGGATGAAATTCTCCGTCTTTTGGAAATTGAAGGTATTCCTCACTTTCCACAGACCTATCTCTACCGCCAGGCAACAGGTCCACTTAACAATTACAACTTTACGCCACCACTCAAACTTTGTCAGGAGTTACTCGGCCAGTACGTACTAGAAGACGCCAAGGGGCAATCCCTAAAGGTGACAGGAGAAGAAACAAAAGAAGCATTACTGCTGGCAAGCGTTCTTGGGCTGAGGTCTCTTGAAATCCCTATTGATCGACAGCAAACAGCGGAGATGCTTGACAGTTACCGGCAGGACCTCCTCAAACTACAAGAGACAATTGCCCGCCTCTGTCTTCTCCATGTCGAACAATCGACCGCCGCTCATCGTCTGAGAAGGAAGCTTTGGCAACAACTTCCCCTTCCGCCTCTCAAGTGGCTTTCCAGTTGACTTTGCCACTATTTTCAAGGCAGATTCAGTAAAAATCTATTTCCGTTAGAGTGGAGCAGCTATGAATATCTTATTACATATTTGTTGTGGTAACTGTGCCATATATCCAGTACAACAACTACGTGAACAAAGCCATCATCTAACCGGTTACTTTTTCAACCACAATATCCATCCTTACCAAGAGTACAGCCGTCGCCTCGCAACAACCCGAGAATATGCCACAAAGGTTGACCTACCTCTACTGGTAGACGATCAGTACCTGCTCGAAGAATTTATGGCCAACGTCGCTGACAACCCGGAACAACGTTGTGCATACTGTTATCGCTCTCGTCTGACAAAAACGGCACAAAAAGCCGCCGAGGGTGGGTATGAAGCTTTTTCAACCACCTTACTCTATTCCCGCTACCAGAATCAGGACGCAATCGTCGACTTTGGTCATGAATTAGCCAGAGAATATGGCTTGATTTTTGTTGGCCAAGACTTCCGTCCGGGTTGGAATGAAGGGATTCGCATCTCAAAAGAGATGAATCTTTATCGGCAGCAATACTGCGGATGTATATACTCTGAAAAAGATCGTTACCACCCACGGGAAAAAACCAAAGCATCATGAATTCTCGACGTTGCTGGGCATTATTATTATGCTACAATTTCAATAAGTTCAGTCCATTCACCAAAATTCTCACACGACAAGGAGGTGAACAATGATCGACTTTATTGAGAAGACCATGCTCGCAGGATTCGGTGCCCTCTCTCTGACTCAGAAGAAATCGGAGGAATTGCTCAAGGAAGTAAAAGAGCGCATCGATTTAACAGAAGAAGAGGGAAAACAACTCTTGTCACGTTTACAGGATGTCGCCAAAGAAAACCAAAAAAAATTCGAAACTCTGGCCCGCGATGAGGTACAAAAAGCCGGTTCCCGCATGGGCTTTGTCGCCAAAGAAGAGTTTGATGCGCTGGCAAAAAAAGTATCTAAGCTGGAGAAACAGCTCAAAACTAAATCCTGATTTATTTAGCGGACATCAAATATGCTCACCTTCGCCCGGATCAATCGGAATATACGTTCACTTAAACGCTATCGTCAGATCCTTGGTGTTTTGATCAAGTATGGCTTCGGTCATGTCGTTGAGCAGCTAAATATTGACTACTACCTCGAACTCGGCAAGCGGATTGTCTCGCTTGGCACAATGTCTAAGAAAGTAGAACGCTTCACTCAAGCCGCACGACTTAGATTGGCTATGGAAGAATTAGGGCCGACATTTATTAAGCTTGGCCAAATTCTCTCAATCCGTCCAGACCTTGTTCCACCGGAATACACTGATGAATTCCGCAAGCTTCAGGATCGTGTCCCCCCCCTGGGCCCACAAGTGATTCGACAAGAGATAGAAAAACAACTTGGCATCAGCATTGACGAAGCCTTTGCCGAGTTTGATGACAAATCAATTGCTGCAGGATCTATTGCGCAGGTCCACCGCGCCAGACTGCATGACGGTCAGCAGGTTGCGGTAAAAGTACGTCGACCTGGAATCATGCCACTGCTAGAAACAGATCTAGACATCCTGGCCGGACTTGCGTACCTGTTGGAACATCACCTGCCAGGGATGGACGTTTTTGATCCTTCTGGAATTGTGCGCGAATTTCGACGTACTCTCTTTCGAGAAATTGACCTAACCCGCGAGGGACATACAATAGAACGCTTTGCTGCCAATTTCTCAGAAATGGCCGAAGTCTTCACTCCAAAAATTTTTTGGGAACAAAGCTGCGAAACTATTCTGACTATGGAGTATGTTGACGGCGTCAAAATTACTGATGCCAAAGGTCTTGATAAGCACGGTCATTCGGGACAAACCCTTGCTGCTCATACCGCGAAAATAATTCTGCAGCAAATTCTTGTTTATGGCCTTTTCCACGGGGATCCCCACCCAGGAAATATCTTTGTTCTTGATGATGGCAGGATTTGCTTCCTCGACTTCGGCATGGTCGGACGACTTGACGATGAACTCAAGCACCAATTGAGCGACCTTATCGTCGCGATCATTGATCGTGATGCTGAACGGCTTATCACACAACTCATTTATTCTGGTGACATTTCAGATGAAATTGATCGGCGACAACTTAAACGCGAACTCAATGAATTGATTGACGATTACTGCGAACTCTCTCTCGCCGAACTCAATACTGCAAAGTTTGTCACTGAATTTATCGACCTTCTCAACCGTCATCACATCCGCTTCCCCGCAGACCTCATATTACTTGCCAAAGCACTTGTGACGATCGAAGGCGTAGCACGTGAGCTTGACCCTGACTTCGTACTGATGAAACAACTAAAACCAATGATCGAACAAATGGTTCAATCGCGCTACAGTCCAAGTGGGGCGGCACATGACATGCTCGCAGTCGGGCGGGAATATAGTGCATTGTTCCGTACCCTGCCTCAGGACCTGCGTGAACTGCTGATGCGGATCAATCGAAATAAATTTAAAATAGACTTGGAACACCGGGGGCTACAGAATTTTATTACAGAATTTGACCGTTCCAGCAACCGTATTTCCTTTAGCCTGGTAATTGCCTCATTAGTTATTGGTTCCTCGCTGGTCATGCAAACAGACAAAGGGCCAATGTTGTTTGATTTCCCCTTGATCGGACTACTCGGTTACACAATTGCTGGTTTTCTTGGTTTGGGACTTGCCATCGCAATTCTCCGTTCTGGACGCATGTAGCCTGAAATGTTCATCAGTATCTAAACCTCCTTTCCTATAAACAAACTTTGACCACTACCATGTGTTGTCATTTCAGCACAGTCTCCCTTGCCTGCGACTAAAAACTGCAACAAAGGATAGGTCCTAAAGCTGAATCAGTAGCATATTATACAATAATTACAGTGAGTTACTTATCTACCACCTTATGGCAAGTTACTTGCAAAGACACTATATGCTTGATAACATCACCAAACAACAATCGGACTCGTGGATATGATTTTGCAACGCACCATCAAAACCCCTGCGGAGATCACAGGTGTCGGCCTTCACTCAGGAACCGATATCAGGTTACGTCTTCGCCCTGCATCAGCTGATACCGGAATTATTTTTCATCGCCGTGAAGGTGAGCGTGTCATTGCCATCAAGGCTGTTGCTGACAACGTTGTTGATACCCGCATGGCAACGGTCCTTGGCCGCGAGGGATTGAGTGTCTCGACCGTTGAACACTTTCTGGCAGCTCTTTCGGCCTGCGGGATAGATAACCTGCATATCGACATTGATGGCCCTGAGGTTCCAATCCTTGATGGAAGCGCCGCCCCGTTCGTGAAGTTGATTGAAGAGGCGGGTATCGAAGGATTAGAAGCGGCAAGACGCTTTATCGCAATTCGCAAACCGATAAGTTTGATAGAGGGTGAAAAACGGATCAGCATTATCCCTTCACGCTTTTTCCGTATCACCTTCGACATCGCATTCGAACATAAAGCCATTGCCCTACAACAATACAGTATGAAATTCTCAACCGAAAGTTTTCGACGCGACATTGCACCAGCAAGAACTTTCGGCTTTCTTCACGAAGTAGAATACCTCAAGGCGAATGGACTCGCGCGTGGCGGATCTCTCAAAAATGCTGTGGTCATTGACGACAATGGTGTCATGAATCCAGAGGGTTTGCGCTATCAAGATGAATTTGTTCGCCACAAAGTTCTTGATGCCGTAGGGGACTTTAGCCTTCTCGGTTCGCCGATGTTAGGCCACATCCGTGCCTTCAAAGCAGGGCACGACATGAACGCCAAGATGGTTCGTAAGATAATTGACAGCCCTGACCATTGGGCCTATGTCGAGTTTAGCGAAGCTGCAATGCAAGAAGCTCAACGACACAGGGCGCGTGCCTTTGCTGTTGATCTGGCCTGGGATAAAGCCTGAACCTAACATTCTCTGACTCTCAAAGGCAGCCATCCTACATGGCTGCCTTTTTTCTTTCTGCTGCCCAGTAAATCTGATTTTTATTTGCCAAGTCTTTGGTTTATTTGCAATAATCCAACCTTTACTGGCTCTAAAGCCTATGCAGAGGAGAATCATGTTCCAGGCTCAAGAGGACCAAACCAACCCGCAAAAAAAACGACATCGCCGCTATCGCGAGTTGTTGCTCCTGATTGTGGTCGCCATCCTTCTTGTGCTACTCCCCAAATTTGAAAGTCATCTGTTTGAGATTTCTACAAAACTAGCCCTATCTAATAGCATTATCGCACTCAGCCTGATCAACCTTAATATTCTGCTGGTCCTTCTTTTTCTTTTCCTCATTTTTCGCAATATCTTCAAGCTTATACTTGAAAGGCGCCAAGGAGTCCCTGGTGCCAGGCTACGTAGCAAACTGGTTGGGGCTTTTATTGCCCTCTCCCTTATCCCCACGATGCTGCTTTTCTTTGCTTCTGCCGGTTTCATCACAACCAGTATCGACAACTGGTTTAATCAACAAGTTGAATCAGCTTTAGATGGTTCATTAGAAGTTGCCTTGACTTATTATAGAAATTCTGAAGCAACAGCACTCTATTATGCCGACCAACTAGCAAACCGCATCAAAAAAGACAAACTTCTCAATGAAGAAAACCTGCAGCAACTCCGGATCTTGATTAAGGAAAAACAAGAAGAGTATAACCTTGGGATTGTAGAAGTTTTCTCAGCGACTCAAGAGGAGCTGGTACGGGTTGTCAATCCAAAACTACCGATTATAGAAATCACTACTGCAACCTCAGACCCGGTTAAAGAAGGATTACAAGGCAGTAAGTTTTCAGAAATCACCCCTGTCGGCAAGGCGGATTTGATTCGTGGGATCGTACCAATCCATTCCAATTGGGATCCTGCTGATATCGTTGGCGTCGTGGTCGTCAATCACTATGTGCCTTATTCTCTTATCAATAAAATGAAAGAAATCTCCAGTTCTGTCGAACAATACAAAAACACCAAATTGGTTAAAAGCCAAATTCAACAAAGCTACGTGGTTGTCCTTCTTTTGATTGCACTCATTATTATTTTTCTTGCAACTTGGTTCGGATTTCACCTCGCACGTGGCATCACTGTCCCAATACAAGACCTTGCCGAGGCTACCAGCAGAGTTGCCGCTGGAGACCTTGACATCCACCTTGAAACTAGAAGTACAGATGAAATCAGCACATTGGTTACCGCTTTCAACAAGATGACTTCTGATTTGCGCGAAGGACGTAGCCTCGTTGAAGAAGCCAATCGAGACCTACAACGATCAAATGACGAGTTGGAACATCGTCGTAATTATATGGCAATCATTTTGGCAAATGTCACGGCTGGAATTATCTCGGTGGATCGATTTGGACGACTAACAACTGCCAATAAATCAGCAGAAAAATTATTACGCTTTAAGGCAGACAAGGTCATTGGCAAAGATTTCCGCGCAGTTGTGCCCGCAAGTTATCTTCCAAAGATCAAGGATCTGCTTGTAGAATTATTTAAAAGTGAAAAAGACAGCATTCGGCAACAACTCTCTCTTCCCTTCGGGAGTGACAAAATCACCCTAATGGTTAATTTGACAACTCTTAAAGATGAGCAGGGTAACTTCATGGGTACTGTCATTGTATTCGACGATCTCACAGGATTAGTTAAAGCCCAAAGGATGGCGGCCTGGCGTGAAGTTGCAAGACGCATTGCCCATGAAATAAAAAATCCACTGACACCTGTTCAACTCTCCGCCCAAAGGCTCAGACGCCGATACCTTAAGCGCTTCAGCGCCGATGATAAGGTTTTTGATGAATGTACCCAAATGATCATCACGCAGGTCGATGAACTTAAAAACTTAGTCAATGAATTTTCAAACTTTGCTCGAATGCCAGCGACCAATCCAGCGTCATGCAACCTCAATGATATCATCGAAGAGTCGCTGATTCTTTATCAGGAAGGGCATAAGGAAATAAACTTCACCTTTGAGAAGGAAGCTGATATGCCCTCTGC
The DNA here is from genome assembly GCA_024280485.1 of Deltaproteobacteria bacterium. Classification (GTDB taxonomy): domain Bacteria; phylum Desulfobacterota; class Desulfuromonadia; order Desulfuromonadales; family Geopsychrobacteraceae; genus Geopsychrobacter. The sequence goes on along the minus strand of JAJRQB010000132.1, from coordinate 2,269 downwards.
AAACCTCGATCGAGAGCAACTCAAACGTGTTATGATCAACCTGTTCGAAAACGCTGTCGCTGCCAGTAACAATCAAGGTGAAGTAAAGATTGAAACATCCTTTAATCCGGAACTACAAATTATTAGCTTTTCAGTTTCAGATCAGGGATGTGGCATTTCGGCAGAGGATAAAGAACGTCTTTTCGAGCCTTATTTTTCAACAAAAAAATCAGGAACTGGCCTGGGATTAGCGATTGTCTCTACCATCGTTTCAGACCATAATGGTTACATTAGAGTACGCAACAACACGCCTCAAGGGGCAAAATTCACCATCGAACTACCCGTCAACCAGCCCCAAACAACCTGATCTGGAAAAGCAATGGAAACCATTCTTGTAGTAGACGATGAAGAGAGTATCCGCCTCAGCCTCGAAGGTATCTTGCTCGATGAGGGATTTCGAACCCTGTTTGCCAGCAACGGAGGAGATGCCATAAACATTACCCTGGAAGAGGACCCCGATCTGATTCTTCTCGATATTTGGATGCCCGGTATCGACGGGATGGAGACTCTGGCTAGAATCAAGGAGAGTCGCCCCAATCAACCGGTTATTATGATGAGCGGTCATGGCAACATTGAAACGGCCGTTAAAGCCACCCACCTTGGTGCTTATGACTTTATTGAAAAGCCTCTCTCTCTTGAAAAAATCTTATTGAGCATTCAAAACGCTCTTAAAGTTGGACATTTACTCGCAGAGAACCAGGCTCTCAAAGCAAAAATCAATAAAGAGCACGAAATGATTGGCGAAAGTCAGCCGATCATGCAAATGAAAAAACGGATAGACATAGCTGCTCCTAGCAATGGTTGGGTCCTGATCACTGGTGAAAATGGGACAGGGAAGGAACTAGTTTCTCGAGCGATTCATCATCAATCGGCCAGAGCGAAACAACCTTTTGTCGAAGTGAACTGTGCCGCAATCCCTGAAGAACTAATTGAATCTGAACTTTTTGGTCATGAAAAAGGAGCCTTTACTGGTGCCACTGCAGCTCGTAAAGGAAAATTCGACCAGGCCAACAGCGGGACTCTCTTTCTGGACGAAATTGGGGACATGAGTCTGAAAACCCAGGCAAAAATCCTGCGTATACTTCAAGAACGTAAGTTTGAACGGGTTGGTGGGAACCGGACAATAGAGGTTGATGTCCGCGTCATAGCAGCCACCAATAAAAACCTTGAAACTGAAATCCGCGAAGGTAATTTCCGCGAAGATCTCTATTTCCGTCTCAATGTTCTGCCCTTTCACGTTCCCCCACTGAGGGAGAGGAAAGAGGACATTCAACGTCTGGCTAGCCACTTTTTAAATTACTTCTGTAGTCAGGAGAGCCGTGACATTAAAAGTCTTTCAACAAATGCCCTTTACGCTCTGACTCAATACAACTGGCCTGGTAATATTCGTGAGTTAAAGAATTTGATCGAAAGAATGGTTATTATGACGCCTGAGCAAATGATTGAATACGAGCATCTGCCAGCATCTATCAAATCAGCTCCACTTAATCAAGAGACTGATATTTCTATTGGCGCCATTTCAGCAACATCATATCGTGATGCCAAAGAGTTATTTGAAAAACAATTTCTACGACAAAAACTGGAACAGAATAACTGGAATATTTCACGTACGGCTGAAGAAATTGGCCTTGAAAGATCGAACCTACACCGGAAAATTAAATCCTACGGATTAGAAGCCAACAGAAGCTAATCATTGACACTGCTTAAAACTACGGTTCTATCTACAAAGAAAGGTGGATATAATTTAAATTGACACTACTGCAATGGAATATAGCTCCCAAAGGAGGTATGTCCATGAATCTATCAAGGAATTTGCGCGTGATGAGGCCCATGTCAACACAGCAGAATCCTTCAATGCGATTTTTGAAAGAGCGAAACAAGGCGACTTTCATTTTTGAGCCGACCACATATTCCTCGCTACCTCAGTGAGGTCGCCTTTCGCTGGAATAACCGTAATTCGGTGAAAAAGAAGCGAAACGGATTGTCTAAGATCGTGATGCAAGCAAAGCCGGTGTTGGAGCAATTCGAGAATCTTTTTCAATATGCAATCGGCACTCAGCTACGAAGAACCATTTATGGCGGAGTTACTGGTTGTGTCCGTATAGTGCTGTAAATTCATGAGGCCATCGTGGTCCTCATCTCGTAGGATTGGTGTTGCGAAGCATCAACCCAAACGAGAAAAGGAAAACCACGATGACCGATTATGAGATTAATGTCCCCGGCAGTATTT
>JAJRQB010000131.1 GCA_024280485.1 Deltaproteobacteria bacterium | reverse complement strand
TCACTTCCTATCGCTTCCTTCAGACCCTGCCGTTGCCAGCAACGCCCTTGCGATTCGGATTGTCTTCCCCCTGATCAGGGTGACGCCTGTATCTTGCAACAGGCCGGGTTTGCCAGCTCCGCTGGGCAAACCAAAAAAAAGGCCCCGTCTCGTGACAGGGCCCTTTTCAATTTATGCTAGCTAAGCTTGGATCAGGCAGAAGCGATCGACTGCATACCGCTCATAGCTGCACGCAGTTCCTGACCGACTTCTTCGATCAAGTGGTCGCGAATCTCAGCAACAATCAATTCGCCAACAACTGCAGCCTGGTTGCTATGCCACACAAAGTTCAACCCTCGAAAAAATTGCAACCTTTGCTTGCACTCACAAACTTTGCTGATAAAATTAGACGTCATTCACGATCTGTGATTACGGCACATAACCTAAAACATACAGTCCGAGCGGGGGGTTCATGAAATACATTCTGGTCGTTGAAGACAGTCGTTTATTCTACGAGCTGATCAGCAAAAGAATTTCACAAGAATTCCCCTTCGAATGCATTGTTAAAACCACCTATGCCGGAGCAGTGGAACTTCTTGAACAACGACCCGATGACATCCTGCTGGCGATTCTGGACCTGACTCTGCCGGATGCCCATGATGGCGAAGTTGTCGAATACGTTACGAAAAAGAATATTCCAACCATCGTGGTTACCGCGCGAGTCAATGATGAAATTCGCGACCGGATTTTGCACCTGCAGGTTTTTGATTACATTATCAAGGGGCCACATACCCTCGACCTGCTCACCACCTGCATCCGGCGTTTTCTGCGTAATTCCAAGATATCCATTCTAGTTGTTGATGACTCTGCTCTCGCCCGTGAAACAACCGCAAAACTGCTGGCCTCTCAGTATTTTACGGTTATTGAAGCCTGTCACGGAATTGAAGCCTTGCAGAAGCTCGAACAGCACCAGTCGATTCGCTTAGTTCTAACCGACTTTCACATGCCAAAAATGGACGGTTTCGAATTAATCTCCGCCATCAGAGCACGTTATACAATGGATAACCTTGCCATCATCGGGTTCTCGGCACGCGGCAACTCGCTCCTCTCCGCTCAGTTTCTCAAAAGGGGAGCAAATGATTTTCTCTCCAAACCCTACTTCCCGGAAGAATTAGTCTGGAGGGTAAATCAGAATATAGAAATGCTCGATCACATCGTTATCCAGCGCTCACTGCAGTCGAAACTGAAGCAGAAAGTTGAAGAACAAACCACCAAAATCAATGAATCTCAAGCCATGATATTACAACAGGAAAAGTTGGCAGCAATCGGTCAGCTCGCAGCAGGCGTGGCACATGAAATCAACAGCCCGCTCGGCTTTATCTCGAGCAATCTCAATGCTTTGAACAAATATATCAAGAGAAATGATATCTATCTCGATGCCGTTGATGCAGCGCTCAAATCGCTTCCCGATAAGGCCAGGTCACTGCTTTCTGAAGTTCACAAAAAACAGAAGATTGATCTGGTTCGTGAAGACTTGCCCGATCTGGTCGCGGATTGCCTGGATGGCACAGAGCGGATGACTAAAATAGTTCTTGGACTCAAGGGCTTCGCGCGCAAGGACGATGGCGTACAGAAGCTGGCCGACATCAACCAGTGCCTAGAGGAGGCGATCAGCCTCTCCTGGAATGAGCTCAAGTATAAAGCCGAGGTCGAGCGCGACTTTGCTGACTTACCACAAACCTACTGTTGTCCTCAGCAAATCTGTCAGGTCTTCGTAATCCTGTTGGTCAACGCAGCGCACGCAATCGACAAAACTGGAAAGATCAGCATCTCAACCCGCCCTATTGCACAAAACGTCGATATTGTTGTCAGAGATACCGGTTGCGGGATTGCGCCAGAGAATCTGACCAAGATTTTCGAACCATTTTTCACGACCAAGGAAATCGGCAAAGGGACCGGTCTAGGAATGGGAATTGCGCGCGAGATTATGACCCGGCATCAGGGCTCAATCACAGTTGAAAGTGAACTGGGGCGGGGAACAACCTTCGCCCTGCGTTTACCTGTGCTGCAAAAAGCAACGCTTTCAGCATAAGAAGGGACTGCTGCTCCCAACGACTAAGAAACCTCAACCGCAACCGTTACGGGCGCAAGGCTCGCCTGTTCTCCTGATCAATAGAAAATTAAATGGAGAACCGCGCGTACGGTTACGCCACAGATGGCACCGGCAATGGCGGGTCGCACCACAGAAGCGGTTTTTAAACCTGCAGACATATAGATCGCGATACCAACAAGATCGAGAGGGTTGATCATGAACCCGGCCAGGCGGTTGATATCCGCAATACTGAGGGTTCCGGCCTGGAGTAACTGCATGGAGACCCCGAGCATGGCCGTTCCGCCGGCCATGAATTTGGTCACAATCGGCAGGACTGAAGTTGAGGAGAGTCCGAAAAGATTAAACAGCGGGGTCATCAGGGTTTCGATCAGGCCGATGATGCCAAAAAACTGGATCAGATTGACGACAAAAATGGCGATGAGGATAATCGGTACCGATTTAAATACAATCTCGACCGCTTCCTGACCACCGGTAATCAGCAGGTTGACCGTACTTGTCTTAGTATCCCGCTTGACCTCCAGTGCTTCGGTTATCGCATCGGCCCCCAGAGATTTTGTGAAAAGATAGTAAGTAGTGCTGGCCGCGACGAGTCCGCCGATGATCGAGGTCAATATGACCCCGCCAACATCCAATCCTGCGGCCGCCATCGGGAAGACCACATTGGCCTGAGACATAGCAAAGACCATGGCCAGAGTCGCAGCAATTCCGCGCCGCGAGGTGCCATTGCCCTCCATCAGTCGCAACGAGGCAAGTGGGGCAAAAGCGCCGACAAACAAGAGTTGCAGCGCGGCAAACACCCCCATGCCTGGGATGCCGAAACGATTGAGTGCCGGAGCCAGAAATCTGGAGATTCCGGCAACGATCCCCCGCGCTTCGAGAAGCTTCATCAAGGCCATCATGATGACCAGCACCGGAAGCAGCACGTAGAGCGAAAGATCGACGGTGGTTTTGCCCGCCTCTAATATCAATTGAATAATCTGTTGCAATCTAATCCCTTGATGAGTTTCAGCCCGGGTCCGGCGAACCCGCTAGAGTGCGACTACTTTTACAGGAGAGGTGAGTTGGAAGAAAGGGTAAAAGAGATCAGATCTAACCAGCGGAGCCAGGCTTGAAAAACAGACGCTCCTGATCCACACTCCTCACTATTTCAGGCCTTTGACCGCCGATGAGATAACGATTTTCCTGGCTGTCGCGTATTTCTCGTGATTCTTCTCGATATCTTTAATCGGGTAAAGATAGTTCACCATGAATCCGCACGCTTGCTTGAGCCCCTTCTCCGACAAGTCACCGAGCCAGTTGACGCGCTCGATGCGAGCGCCGTTGCCAAGATGGAAGCGCTCCACCGGGTCGATCGGCTGACCGTCAACACGGGTGGTGTGGAAATAATGGTAGAGCAACCGCTCCAACAACGGTCGCAGGGTCTCACAGAACTCACTGTTCAGGTGCCAATCCGGCCGGGCAAGAAGAGAACCAAGATCGACAGGCGGCCCCATTTCAGCGGTAATCCCAGCCAAATTCTGCATTCCGACTTCGCCAAGCACACTGCTCACTTCATCAGCACCGAGCCCTTGCAACCAGCGAGAGAATCCGGGTATCGGTGACAGAGTCGAGAAGGTTTTGATGTTTGGCAGCTCCGCCTTGAGGGTTTCGACCACCCGCTTGATCAAAAAGTTTCCGAAACTGATCCCCTGCAGCCCCTGCTGCGCATTGGAGATCGAATAAAAAATCGCCGTATCGGCTTCCTCCGGCGACACATCCGGGGTCGATTCGTCGAGCAGACTTCCAATACTAGCGGCGAGGCCGCTGGTCAGGGCGACCTCGACGAAGATCAGCGGCTCACCCGGCATGTTCGGATGGAAGAAGGCATAACAGCGCCGGTCGAGGTGCAGGCGGTGGCGCAAGTCCTGCCAGGAATGAATTTCGTGCACCGCTTCGTAGGCGACCAATTTCTCCAACAGTGCCGCCGGGGATTGCCAGTCGATCTGACGCATCTCGAGCAGGCCAATGTCGAACCAGGTGGCCAGCAGACGGCGGATCTCCTTGTCGAGCGTCGCCAGTTCGGCGTCATCTTTGGCAAAGCCGATCAGATCCTTGCGCAGGTCGACCAGAAACTTGATCCCCTGGGGCAGGGTGTTGAACTGATGCAGCAGCTTGAGTCGCGGCGTGATCAGCAGATCGCGCAACGACTCCTCAAGCGGACCACAGTCGGCATCGGCGGTTTCCATATAGCGCTGACACTGCGCGCGCAGGGCCTGTCGATCCGGGCCAAATTCAAGAGCCAGCAAACGCAGAAAACGTCTACGACCCTCGCTGGTAAGATTCTGGTAGAGTCCGCCGATCTGCATCGCGTGCTTACGGGCCGAGACCTCTCCGCCCCGCGCCTCGATCCATTTCTGAAACTGGCGGCGCAGCAGATCCTCATCACCTTTGGCAAGGTCCGGGTTAATTTTATGATCGCGATCACCAAGCAGGCTACCGGTCAGACTTGACCAGCCGCGGCCGATCGATTTCAGACTGTTTTTAAACATAGTCAGACCTTGTCCGTTTCAACAAGAAAGATTGGAGCTTTCGGAGTCTACGTCCGGAATCACTGCCCCTATGCCCTTCAAACTTCTGCTGTTTTTTTCGCAGCGATAATATCCTGTACCAGCTCCAGTCCGGTTTTATCACAGGGCGGCAGATCAACAGCGCTTGTGCCCAGCGGCTTAATCCGCGCGCCCCAAGTAATCAAGTGCGCACTCCAGGTGAGCCCACCACCAAAGGCTGGCAGCAACAGTTTAGCGCCGGGAGCAACCCGCCCTTCTTCGATGGCTTCGACCAGAGCCAACGGTGCGGTCGCGGCCGACATATTGCCGTAACGCTGGATATTAATAAAGACCTTCTCTTCGCTGGCACCCATCCGCTTGGCCAGGGCATCGATGATCCGCAGATTGGCCTGATGCGGAACCACCAGATCGATCTCCTCTTTGCCCAAGTCCTCTTTTTCGAGGACATTATCGCAAGCGCGACTCATACCGACGACGGCGCGTTTGAAGATCTCCGGGCCATTGAAATTCCACTTGGTCGCACCGAGAACCTGCCCCTGGTTGGCATATTTCAGTCCCCAGCCGGTCACATCGAGGATATCGCGGTTCTTGCCGAAACAACCGAGAGACTCAGCCACAACGCCAGATTTTTGATCGCTCGCTTCAAGATAAAAAGCGGCGGCACCATCACCGAACAGAACAGCGACATCGCGATCAGTCCAGTCCATCAATACTGAAGTCGCCTCGGCGCCAATCACCAGCGCGCTATTCGCAGAGCCGGTCTTGATCATGGCGGTTGCCACGCTCAGCGCATACCTGCCGCTGGTGCAAGCGGTATTCAAGTCCATGCAGGCGGCATTGTCGGCGCCCAGAAGTTGCTGCACGCGTGAAGCGGAATTCGGCACCATCTGATCAAAAGAACAGCTGCCGAAAATTATCAGGTCGACATCAGCGGCCACCTTTCCCGCAGCAGCCAAGGCCCGTTCACAAGCGACATGAGCCAGATCGCTGACCGGAACATGTGAGATGCGCCGCTCTTTCATGCCGGTGCGGCTGACGATCCATTCATCATCGGTATCGAGAAATGTTGACAGATCGGCATTGGTCAAAGTTGCGGGAGGGGTGCATTTCCCCCAGCCGGTGATATCTGCGTAGCGCATCATTGTCTCCCTATGAGGATTTCAAATTTAACAACTCTGTGAGATTACGATTTTCACTATAAACAATCAACTCTGGGGAAAGTTAAGGGGCATGATAAAAATGAACTGCTTGACAAACATATTGATTCCCATATTATATGCGTTATGCAAATTCCGCATAACGACAAATCAGAGCCCCTGTCCGACGTCACCGGAGTCATCTTCGCCGGGGGTAAAAGTAGGCGCATGGGGAGTGACAAGGCTGGTATGATGATCGACGGTCAGTCGTTGTTCCAGCGTGTCTCTCGCGCCCTTGGCCAGGTTTGCCTGCAACTCCAGATCGCCGGTGAGCGCCCTGACCTGGCCACAGATGACCTGCCAGCCTTTGCTGACATCCACCCGGGATCGTCTCTCGGTGGTCTGCATAATGCTCTGATAAATGCGCAAACGGAATGGATTCTGGTGCTCCCCTGCGACCTCCCTTATCCCTCCCCGCAATTGCTTCAGTGTTTGTTGACCCATCGTAATGGGGCCCAGGCCGTGATTCCAAGAACCAGTTCCGGAACTGAGCAACTGGTCGCGTGCTACCATCGCAGCGTCTTGCCGCTGGTTGAAGAGCAATTACAAAAGAGCGATCTGCGGCTGACTAATTTAATCGAACGCTTGCAGGTCCGTTACCTGGATGAGCAGGATCTGCCCTGCGGCTGGCGCCGCGCGTTGACAAATCTGAACCGTCCGCAAGAGTTCGAAAGGTTACAGACCCCACCTCCGGTAGTCACCCTGGTCGCACGGAGCGGCACCGGTAAAACGACCCTGCTGGTCAAACTGATCGCTGAGATGACCGCACGTGGCTGGACGGTCGGCGCACTTAAACATGACGCCCACAAATTCGAGATCGATCACGAGGGCAAAGACACCTGGAAGATGGCTGCGGCTGGTGCGGCGCTGACTGCGATCAGTTCGCCAGTGAAAACCGCGATCATCCAACGACATGAACTTGAACCCCAGTTTAATCAACTACTGCACCCCTTCATCGGTAAGGTCGACATCCTGCTGACTGAGGGCTTTAAACGGAGCAACCTTCCCAAAATTGAGGCCCACCGTCAGGAGCTGAAACAACCACTGCTCTGTCGTGGCGAATATGATGATCCGAACCTGATCGCAGTTGCCAGCAACGCCCCCCTGCAACTGAATGTCCCCTTGTTCGACCTGAATGACGCCCCGGCCTTAGCCGATTTTATCGAGGAACGGTTCCTGAAATGACGAATTCGTTATGAATAGAGTCCAGGTGCGCACCAAGGTCTGGCTTGAGGTCGATGGCGAACCACTGATCGGCGATGGCCGTGAACGCTTGCTGCTGGCGATTGAGCGGAGTGGATCACTCAATGCTGCCGCTGCCGAACTCGGCATCTCCTATCGCAAAGCCTGGTCACAGCTGCAACAGATGGAGAAGCATGCACCCTTCGCTCTGGTCGAACGCTCCAAGGGCGGCAAGGGCGGCGGGTCGACTCACTTAACGCCTGAGGCAAAAGAGCTGCTGCAACGCTTCGCGAGCGTAAAATTGGGTCTGAACGAAATGGTTGATGCGAAATTTGCGGCGGAGAGACCGGAATGACAATCATCCGACTATGCCTGATTATTATCCTGCTACCGTCATTGGCCCAAGCGGCCGAGTTGTCGATTTTTGCCGCATCATCTCTCACCGAGGCGTTGCGCGAAGTAACACAGGCCTATCAGACCAGATATCCCGCTGACAATATTGTGCTGCACTTCGCTGGCAGCCAGTCGCTGGCGACCCAGATCGAGCAGGGCGCACCGGCCGATCTGTTTATTTCCGCCAACACGTCAGCAATGGAGAGATTACAAAAAAACGGGCTGGTGGAGAAGCCGCGCCCGCTGCTGCACAATCGCCTGGTTCTGGTTGCGCAGCCAGAGCTTAAAGATCGGCTCTCTTCGATCAGAGATCTCTCTCAGAATAACTTGCTGCTGGTAATCGGCAATCGACAGGTGCCAATCGGCAGCTACACCCGTCAACTCTTCGCCAACCTTTCAGCCGATCCTGCATACGGTGCCGAGTTGATCAACAGGATCGATCAGAATGTCGTCAGCGAAGAGAACAAGGTCAAAGCGATTGTGGCCAAATTGCTGCTCGGCGAAGTGGATGCAGGCATCGTCTACCAAAGCGATCTGCATAGCGCAACGGCCCAAAGACTGCTCACCATCCCCCTCCCCGCGCAGCACAACCCTCTGGCAACCTACCCGGTCGCCATGACAGTCGGGAGACGGGCAGATTGCGATAAGTTATTGGCCTTCCTGTTCAGCCCAGAAGCACAACAGCACTTCGCCCGCCACGGCTTTTTAAATGGAGGCGTAGAGTGAACCGGCCTCGCCTCTTTACTCTCATGCTGGCGCTGGCTGGCCTGCTGCTGGCCCTGCTGATTCTATTACCGATCATCGCCCTGCTGCTGGCCAGCAGTCCGGGCGCGCTGTTACAACTGATTCTACGCAGCGAAGTACAGCAAGCCCTCTGGATTACCCTGCTCACTTCGTTGCTGGCCCTGCCACCGATCTTTCTGCTCGGCCTGCCAGCGGCCTATGGTCTGTCGCGCATCAACGGCAAGCTGAGGCGTATTCTCGAAACCCTGCTTGAGCTACCGATGGTGATGCCCCCCGTAGTCGCGGGTCTGGCACTACTGCTCGCTTTCGGACGCCGCGGCCTGCTCGGTGGCTTCTTGGCCGACATCGGCCTGCAGATCCCCTTCACTCTGCTGGCGGTCGTTATCGCCATTCTGTTTGTGGTGACCCCCTATTTCGTGCGGCGCTGCACCCTGCTCTTCGATGGGGTCGACCGCAAGCTTGAAGATGCCGCCCTGCTGCTCGGGGCTTCCCCCTTTCAGACCTTTATGCGGATCTCCCTGCCACTGGTACGTCGTGGTTTGGCTGCTGAAGCGATCATGACCCTGGCTCAGGGGATCGGCCTGTTCGGCACGATTATTCTCTTTGCTGGCAACCTGCCTGGTCGCACCCAAACCCTCTCGCTGGCGATCTACACAGCTTTTGAATCAGACCCACAGCAGGCTTTTAGCTTGGGTGCTCTGCTGTTGTTAATTTCACTGTTGCTGCTGACGGCGGTAAAATGGATTGCGCCCCAGGAGTCGACACAATGAGCGGCCTTGATTGCCGCGTGCAATATCCACTGGCGCAATATGAGTTGGCCGTGGACCTGTCGGTTAAACCCGGTGTCACGGTATTGCTCGGCCCGAATGGTGCGGGTAAAACGAGCCTGTTACGCCTGCTCGCCGGACTCGCCAAACCCAGAGCGGGGCGGATCAAGCTGGGAGATCGGCTGCTGTTTGACGCCCACAAGAAGATCGACCTGCCCCCCGAACAAAGGCGGATCGGCATGGTCTTTCAGGATCTGGCCCTCTTCCCACACCTCAATGTGCGACAAAATACTGCTTTCGGCCTTAGCCTCCGGCGACTCGCAAAATCCGCGATCAATCAACAGGTCGAGACGATGCTCGACAGACTGGGGATCAGCCAACTGGCCGAACGCAGAGTCACCACCCTGTCTGGCGGCGAAAGGCAGAAGGTCGCCCTGGCGCGCACCCTGATTACTGACCCGCACTTGCTGTTGCTTGATGAGCCGACTGCGGCCCTCGATCCTTCGGCGCGCGGAGCGATACGGCGCTGGTTGCACCAGATTCTCGGCGAGTTACAGATTCCGACCCTGCTGGTAACCCATGATGCCGAAGAGGTTGCATGGTTCCGCAAGCGGGTCGCGGTGATCGAAAAAGGACAAATCGTCCAGCGCGGAAGCTACCACCAGCTATTGCGGGAGCCTCAGAGTGATTTTGTCGCACGCTTCGCCGGGATTAACCTGATTAATGGAGAACTCCGCGAACAAGGGAACGAAAAAATCTTCCTGAGTAGCGGCGGATCACAACTCCAGGGAATCTTTGAAGGCGTCTTGCCTGGACCGGCGACTCTGGCTGTCGCACCCTGGGAAGTCGCCCTCTTCGCGGTACCACCCGGAGGCAGCCCACAAAACGTTATCCCCGGACGGGTCATTGAGCGTATTGTTCTGGGAGACCGGGTCCGGGTCACCTTGCTCTCTACCGAAAAGCTGGTCGCTGAGATCAGCCTTAAAGCCTGGCAGCAGATGGGGGAGTTTGGGGTAGGTACCGAGTTATATGCCGTCTTTAAAACCCGTGAAGCTCGTGTGATGAATACTTAAAAGAGAGAAGCATGAGGCGAGAAGCGCGAAGAGCCTCAATAAAATAATGATCTACTGACATAAGTAAGGAGAAATAATCATGCCCGCAACTATTGTCGCAACCTGCATCAGCAAAAATAAAGGTGAACGAAAAACCCCGGTCGACCAAGTCGAACTGCGGCAGGAGCATGGCATCATTGATGACGCGCATGCCGGAGACTGGCATCGTCAGATCAGCCTGCTCGCCAGCGAAAGCATTGCCAAGATGCAGGCGATGGGACTTGATGTCGACAGTGGTGACTTTGCAGAGAATCTCACCACCAAAGGGATCGATCTGGTCAATCTACCGATCGGTACACGTCTGAAGGTGGGCGAAGCCCTGCTGGAAGTGACTCAGATCGGCAAAGAATGTCACAATCGCTGCGCCATTTACGAGCAGGCCGGTGACTGCGTGATGCCGAAAGAGGGGATCTTCGCGCGGGTGATTGAAGGTGGCATTATCAAGCCTGAAGATGAAATCGAAATTTTAAGCTAAAGGCGTGACCTGGACACCAAGAAAATAAATTTAACGGAGAGTCGGAGAGAGGGAGAGGACGCAGAGAGAATCAAAAGCTTCTCAGAAAGCTCGAAATCTTTTTTTCGATTTTCTCTCCACCTCTGCGCTTCTCAGCGACTCTCCGTTAAAATGCCTTTGGCCTTCCTGGTGACATGACAGTCTCAGTCCTCTTCTTTGAAGGATTATCCAATGCTCAGCTACGATGAAGCGATTAAACTGGTTCTGGACAACACCTCACCCTTACCTGCGATCGAAAAACCGCTGGATGAAGCTGGCGGCTTGGTGCTGGCCGAACCGATCGTCGCACGCTGGGACATGCCTCCGACGGACAATTCAGCAATGGACGGTTTTGCCTTCGCCTTTAACAGCTGGGCACCTGACAAACCCCTTCTGGTTGTTGGCCGTAGCTATGCTGGTCACCCTCTGAAAGAGTCTGTCACCACAGGTTCCGCCGTACGGATCATGACCGGCGCACCGCTGCCTGACGGGTGCGATACCGTAGTCCCGCTTGAGGATGTCGAAGAGAACGACGACGCGATTCGCTTGCAAAAAGGCTGCAAACCACTCCAGCATGTCCGCTTCGCCGCGGAAGAGTTTCAACAAGGTGATCTCCTGTTGCAAGCCGGGACCTGTCTGCATGCCGGTGAGATCGGCCTGCTTGCTGCTGCCGGTTTCGCCAGAGTCCCTGTCCATCCGGCCCCACGCGTAGCAATTCTCTCAACCGGTGATGAACTGGTAGAGCTCGGTCAACAGCCGGGCCCGGGCCAGATTGTCAACTCGAACCTGCACCTACTCAGCGCACGTTTGCGCGAAGCTGGTGCCGAGGTAATACCGCTCGGTATTGCCTTGGACGACGAAGCCGACCTCGATCAACGTTTGCGAGCAGGGCTACAAGCCGACCTGCTCTTGACCAGCGGCGGCGTTTCCGTCGGCGACAAGGACCAGGTTCAGGATGCCTTCGGTCGTCACGGTTTTGAAAAAATCTTCTGGAAGGTCGCAATCAAACCCGGCAAACCGGTTCTGTTTGGAAAGATCGGCTCACAACCGGTCTTCGGGCTGCCCGGCAATCCGGCCTCCACAGCGGCGACTTGTGAGCTCTTTACCATCCCCGCACTACGCCGCCTGGCCGGGCACAAAGACCCTTTGCCGCCACGACTTAAAGTCCATCTGACTGAACCTGTCAAAGGCGGCGCCAAACGTCAGTCCTTTCTGTGGGGCAGCCTGAAATCTGAAACTGGCGGCTACCAATTCACCCCCTCAAACCGTCAAGGCTCTGGGCAGAATCGATCCCTGCAAGGGGCTTGTGCCCTGCTCCCGGTAGCGGCAGGCTCACCCGATCTGGAAACAGGGGAAGAAGTAGAGGTATTCTTAATGCGCCTCCCGCAAGGGCCTGGCGTATACTGATTACAGTTGCGTTGTTTTTTTCTGTTTTACGATGTATCTTGTTGAATCCCGGCCACAAGCTGGTCGGCTACAGATCATATAACTAACAATTTTCCCTGCGATGGGGAGCATACTTAAGGAGAGAAAACATGTTCGGACTCGGCACTCAGGAATTGCTGATTATTCTGGTTCTGGTGATGATTGTCTTCGGCGCGGGCAAACTGCCTCAGGTCGGTAGTGCACTCGGCAAAGGTTTGCGCAACTTTAAAAAAGGGATGGGCGACGCCTCTGAAGAAATCGAAGAAGCAGACGTGGCAGAGATCGAGAAGAAAGACGGCGAAGAAGAGAAAAAAGAGAGCTGATCTCGCTCCACAAATTAGTTATACGCAAAAGAGCTGCCGAAATTGGCAGCTCTTTTTTTAATTGTTCCACTTCGCGCTTCTCACATCTCGGCGTCAGCCACCTATCCCCTGCATCTTGCGGCGACGTTCCGGGACCACAGTCTCTTCGGCAATACGATGACGTTCCGGTTTGATCTGCACTGCTCCGAGCAGCAACTGCGCCAATTCTTCATCACTGCACCCCTGGCGCAGAGCTGTGCGCAGATCGATCTCATCCTCACAGAAAAGACAAGGACGCAAAAAACCATCCGCAGTCAGACGCAGACGATTACATTCACCACAGAAGTGGTCGGAGACCGCCGGAATCACACCAACAACCCCTTTGGCGCCTTCAAACTGATAGAGTCTGGCAGGTCCTACGGGTCCCTTACGTTCAATCTCTTTAAACGGCGCAATTGAGCCGAGAACTTCAAAGATTTCAGCCGCAGAGAAACGGCTTTCAGGCGGATAATCGAGATCACCGCTGACCGGCATGAATTCGATGAATCGCACTTGCCAATCGTGCTCGAAAGTCAGACGTGCGAAATCGGCAATCTCATCGGCATTGACGCCACGAATCGGCACCATATTGACCTTGAGTGGCCAGAGTCCTGCTGCTTCTGCAGCGCTGATCCCCTCAAGAACCTTATCAAGGCCGGGACGGCGGGTGATCTGCTCGAACCGTTCCGGCTTCAGGGTATCGAGACTGACATTGACGCGTTGCAAACCAACTTTTTTCAATTCAGCAGCCTGTTCAGCTAACAGCAGGCCATTACTGGTCAGAGTCAACTCTGGTCGTTGTGGAAGTTGGCAGAGCCTCTCAACAAAGGGAATTAACCCTCTACGCACCAAGGGTTCTCCACCGGTCAGGCGTATTTTACGCACCCCATGCTCAACCGCAATTCGTGAAATACGGAACAGTTCCTCAAAGGTGAGGACCTGACCATGGCCAACCGATGGCACGCCCTCTTCAGGCATGCAATATCGGCAGCGCAGATTGCAGCGATCAGTGATCGAGATCCGCAGATAATCAATTTTTCTATTGAAGGTATCGCGCAAGAGAAAATCACCTCTAAAGCTTGAAGTTATAGAGGATTCAGAATACTCTCTCCGCCGCTGATAGACAAGCCAATTGGCACTTTTTCAGCCCGTCCAGGGTTGTACATCATCGAAATATCGTGTTAACCTGCAAATCTTTTCAACGTGAACTGATCAAGAACACTGGAGTAAAAAATGAGTAAAGCACTAGGACTTATATCGGGCGGCCTCGACAGCACCCTGGCAGCGATGGCCTTGATGCGTCAGGGCATAGAAGTCACCGGAATTTCGTTTGTGACCCCATTTTTCGGAGCCGGGAAAGCCAAAATAGCCGCCGAAAAGATCGGCTTTCCACTGATCGTGCGTGAGATCAGCGAGATTCATCTACAGATGGTCAAAGAGCCAAAATACGGTTACGGCCGTAATATGAACCCCTGTATCGATTGCCACGCGATGATGTTTCGTCTGGCAGGTGAAATCATGGAGAAGGAGGGTTTCGACTTTCTATTCTCAGGCGAGGTTCTCGGTCAACGCCCGATGAGCCAGAATGCCAACGCCCTGCGCAGTGTCGCCAATCACTGCGACTATAATGACAAAGTACTGCGCCCGCTGTCGGCCAAACTACTGCCGATCACCCCGATGGAAGAGTCTGGTCTGGTCGATCGCGAACAGTTGCTTGATATCCAGGGGCGCTCTCGCAAACCTCAGCAGGCACTCGCAGTGAAATGGGGTTATCTCGACTTCCCATCGAGCGGCGGCGGCTGCCTGTTGACCGAAGCCGGCTTCTCTGATCGGCTGCGCGATCTGATTGAACACGACCCGCAAGCAAGCGTCAACGATGTCGAACTGCTCAAAGTCGGCCGGCAATTCCGTTTATCGGATAAAAGTAAACTGGTGATCGGACGCAATCAAGCTGACAACGACGCTCTGACTCCCCTGATCGAGACCGATCAGACCCTGCTACGCGCTGCCGATTTCAGTGGTCCCCTAGGTTTGCTCTGTGGAGAGACTGATGATGCGAAATTAAAGGTTGCGGCGGCGATTGTTGCCAGCTACGGCAAGGGGAAGGATGAGCCTGAAGTGGATGTCATCTCGCTGCGCAACGGAGCAGAAAAGACTCTGCGGGTAGCTCCGCTGGCGCGCGAAGAATCAGTAAAGCTGCTTCTTTAACAGGTTTTCGCTAGTGCGGCGACCAAATCCCGGTAGTGAACGATCTCATAGGACTCTCGGAGATTCCACCACGACTATCGACAGAACGAATTTTCCAATAGTAGGTAGTATTTGGAGAAAAGTTACCATCATATGAATATTCACTATCTGGCACTATCGACGCGGTAGATGCACTCCCGCCACCACCGCAGGAAATCTGAAGAAGTACCAACGAAAGGGATATCAACAATAGCCAACTCTTCCCTTGTCGCGAACGCCAAAACCCAAAGAAAAACCCGATACCCGCCAAGAAAAAACCCGCCTGAGGCAGAGCTGCGATGATCGGGGTGCTATCTGAAAAGTCCCCAAGTGCTGAAATCCACAATTCATCGCTCACATCATCACCATCAAGATCGGCTCCACGCTGCCAACTGAAAACAAGCGACTGTTGGATGCCGGTAGCTTTATCTTCTGGTAACTGCAAGATCGGTGTTGGTGGTGGACTATTCCCAAAACCATTTAATTGCAGATACTGAGTTCCTCTTGGATCATTACTATGAATCGACAAGACCGATGAATATGAGCTGCCCAGTGCCGTAGGTGAAAAAGACAGATCGACGATACAGTTCGCGCCGCCCACAAGTGACTGCCCAGAGCAAGGATCACTGGTAATTGCGAAAACAAGATCAAGTGCGCTGTCATCAACAAATATGTTTGACAACGTATTACTTCCACCATTTTTCAATATCAGAGATAAGGGGCGGCTGCCCGATGGCGCAACGCTTGCGAAATCAATAATTCCATCAGTTGAAGGTGCTGTCGGATCTGAAATAACGAGAACCGGGTCAGTATTCGGCAACAATAGATTATAGGCTGCCGCTACATCCAAAAGACCACTACCATAAATGTCATCATCGCCCTGAGGACCAAGATCAACGGCCATTTGCTGTACAGCCACTTCCAGTTCCATCATCGTTTTCGCCGGAAAGGCCTGGCGCAAAAGAGCCAGCGATCCGGCGACCTGAGGCGCAGCAAAGGAGGTCCCGAGAACCGAGACATATCCAGAGGCAGGTCCGGAACTTCGCACTGCAACACCGGGGGCTGTCAAACTAGGAAAAACTTCACTTGAAGAACAGGGTGAAGGCCCACGTGCGCTAAAGTAAGCAATATTCCGTTGACTATCTACAGCCCCTACTGCCAAAACACCGCTCATGTTCCCTGGTGCGATGCTGCTATAGGGTAACGGTCCCGTATTCCCCGCAGAAAAGACCAATGCAACATCCATTGCCATGAGATTATTCAGGGCTACCTGCATGTCAGTCAATGCGACATCTGACAAACACTGATCTAGATTTAGGTCAAACCCCCATGAACTATTAACGATATCTGCACCATCTAATGGTGAAGAATCGCCATTAGGATCGAGAACCCAACCTAGCGCATCAACAATATTGGCAGTCTTGGCATCCCCTACATCAGGAAAAACCTTGGCCGCAATCCACTGTGCCCCGGGTGCGACCCCAATCGTCGTACCACCGGCCAAGCCCCCCACCATCAACCCCATCACTGATGTCCCATGGTAATCACCAGTGTCATAGGGCTGGGCGGTGGGTGGATCATTATAGGGGTCGAACCAATCGTACGCCCCCCCCCGCCAGTTTGTACTCAAGTCAGGATGTGTAACATCGACCCCAGTGTCAAGGCTAGCAACCACCACACCTGTACCATCAATCGGGGGACTTAGAGCCCAGAGTTGAGGGGCTCCGATCATGTCGATATTCCACTCAAATGACGCAACAGCAGCTGGCGTTACCACAGGACGCTGCACCGTCTGATTGACGCTGATCAGCTCAACCCCTGGCCAGCTTTGAATCTGCGCAATCAACTGAGGACTGGCCGAGAAGGCGAGGCCATTGATCAACCAGAGCGACTTGGGATCTGTCACCCCCTGCTGGCGAAGAAAATCGATCAGTGCACCCTGACTTTGAGTGGCCTGTTGTTTCAACTCTGCGACCAGTGTACGGCGTGCCGATTTCTTCGACATCCCTTGCACTCTGGCCCTGGCATCCATACTTTTCAGCCGTACAATAACCGACACCGGTTCAACCGCAGTCGTTAAAACCGACTGCAGACGAGCCGAAAGCGGCGCAGACCAGAGTTGAGATGGAATCAGAACCAGAAGCAAAATCAAGCAGCAGAGAGTACGTATCATCTAAAACCCTTTACTCATACAAAACCATACAACAGTCCACTATTTTGCCCCACCCAAGTCTACCATCTTTTCGTAATCCGGCATCTATGGGCACATCAATCGAGTAGGGTGAGATGAGCAACCAGCTCATCTCATCCCTCTCACAGAACCGTGCGTACGGGCCTCGTACACGGCTCCTGTTCATTCTTCTCTCTCAATAAGCCTGAGGCAGGTAACCCGTTTCAACCCTGCTTACCT
>JAJRQB010000130.1 GCA_024280485.1 Deltaproteobacteria bacterium | reverse complement strand
GTCACACATTGCCGCAGCGCTTGGTTCCCACCTGATTGAACGCGGCGTTCGAGTGAAATGGTTCTCTGCATGCGAACTTGTACAGCAACTGCAAAAAGCCAAAAAAGAACTGGACCTGATGGCCTGCATGACGCGACTAGACAAATATCCGGTGATTATCATTGATGATATCGGTTACGTCAAAAAGAGCGATGGAGAAACCCAGGTTCTCTTTGAGTTTATTGCCCATCGCTATGAAAGCGGTAGCCTGATCGTCACCTCAAATCAACCGTTCAGCCAGTGGGATCAAATCTTTCCCGACGCATTAATGACCGTGGCTGCGGTCGATAGAATCATCCATCACGCCAGCATTATCGAAATCGAAGGAGAGAGTTATAGGAAAAAACAACACCTGAAAAAATAATGAAACTCAACCGGCCATCTTAATTGTCGTCAAACCGGACAAGATAGTTGACGCGAGACACAGAACGCTCCTTTTCGATGCTTTTTCGTATTGTATTCCTGTGCCGTTCGCCCGGCGACCAACTGCATCAAGCCGGGGATAGCGTTCCCTTCACCGCCATCCCTCACAATGAGATGGATGTGGTTCGAGGTAATCGCGTAATCCAAAATCTCGACGTCAAACCTTTTGCGCGCCTGATACAGACAATGAATGTACCGCTGCCGAGTCTGAGCGAACTTCAGTAGAAACTCCGCCTTGTGACACCGATGGGTGATATGCCAGACATAACCCGGAATAAAATAGCGATTAGCTCTTGGCACAACAGCCCCTCCAGAGTGGCAACGATCTGCTATCGAGTTATAGGCTTATCTTTGCCCTTAAAAATGCGTCCATAGGTCTTTTCCAGGGGGGTAAGCTAGGACCTTTCATTATCATTTCAACCCCTTAGGCTGGTCCGACCCCGAATACCCCAATCACGCAACGGGTTACGATCAGGTATCGGGCTTCGCGCTATTTGGCACGCTTACCCACCCGCAGCGCCGAATCAGGTTCACTTGCGCTATGTGCAGCTTACTTCCTATCGCTTCCTTCAGACCTTGCCGTTACCAGCAACGCCCTTGCGATTCGGTTTGTCTTCCCCCTGATCAGGGTAACGCCTGTATCTTGCAACAGGCCGGGTTTGCCAGCTCCGCTGGGCAAACCAAAAAAAACGCCCAGTCATTCCTGACTAGGCGTTTTGATTTTACGGTGGATAAGTCGTTATCAAGTCCAGTAGAGTGAAGTCCCTACTTGTTGAGTGCCACAACATCGCTAACGAATTTTAGTGCCACAACATCGCTGACACTCAACACGGTTTATCTGAGTTTGTAGTCAAATTCATCGACTTGGGTTTTGCTCAGATAGAGCTTCAATTTCTGTTCTTTGACATCGATAGTAGCCACCACATATTCGAGCTTGAGTTCTGGCGGAACGGGAAACAGTTCGCCAAGGACGTTCAGCTTGAGATCGCTGCGAATCAGACGAACCAAGTGGTACCGACCGGTCTCCGGTTTTTCTAACCGTTGCTGGGGGTTGCCCTCTGGGTCAGGAAATCTCAGTGCCCTCTTGCTCACGGAAAGTGCCTTGAGGGGAGTTTTCCCGCCGAGCTTGCTGTATCGGTAAGAGCTATTATGCCGTTGTTCGAAGGTTACTGTTCCAGTACGCAGTTCTTCGGTTGAGGTCATCATCACCTTGCTGAGAAACTTCTGCTGATAGTGATCATTGAACTGCTCGATGATCCCGTTACGCCACGGCTCGGCCATGGGGATAAACCAGGGTTCAACGTCATGGCGCAGGCATAGACGGACAAACTGGCTCAATGCTCGTGGATGCCTTGGGCTTCCAAGGAAAGACATGGCGTTATCAACCTGAAGGTTGGTGGGTATTCCCAGTCGTGACCAGATCGCCCAGGTTCCATCAAGAACATCTTGTCCGGACTTGGACAGCGAAGCATGAAGGCCACAACGTGCCGTTGCGGTATCGATCACGTTGAGTCCGTAGAAGCGAATCGGTCCAGTCAAATAGCATGGGCCAACCATATCCATCTGATGAGTCTGGTTCGGCAGCAATGCCGGAAGCTTGGGATAAGGCGTTCCCTTTGGCTCATAGTTGCCGGTTCTGCGGTGGGTCAAATCATTGCGCTTGAGAATGCGATTGATCGTGCGCAGTGAAGGCAACGGTGACACTCCAAGGTCTTCCAACTCCCACAGGATGGCCTGTGCACCGCAGAACAGGTCCTGGTTGTAAAGATTCAAGCGCACCAGTTTGACAATTTCTTCGATCTCGACCGGTGTACGGTGCGGTGTTGATAGCGGCTTGCGGGAATGATCCTCAAACAACAAAGGATCGTCTTCTCTGTGTCGCTTTACCCACTTGTAGAGCCAGAACTTTGATTTGTCGAGGGATGCGTAAATTGATTCAGGGCTTTCGCCTGCCTTGAACCGCTGAACAGCAGCACCCGGTATTTCTTGATTTCATCGTCCATGAACACCTCCAGAAGGAATTAGGTGTTCACAGGTTTACGCGGCTACTATTCAATTGTCAGAGAACATTTGTTATCGATGTACTGGCACATTTTTCAGTAATCGATGTTGTGGCACTCAACACCTACTGTCTAGCAACATATCCGCTACTATCAGTTTTCATCCAGGTTTGCTCAAATACATTCCCACCAGAAGTGGTTCTGCCACCACCAATAATAAATCCGCCATCTGTTGCTTCATCAATGGAATAAAAAAGGTGTGGGTCCACGAACGGAGTTCTTTTCCAAGTAATTTGCATATCTGAAGAAAGCTTTACAATATCCTCACCTTGAACAAAAATTATTCCATTATCAGCGGAAGTAATAAAATCTTTCACATTGTCGAAGGTTCCTCGTGCTAATTCGTTTCCACTCGAATCAAGCTTAACAACGTGAGGGCCAGCGGAAGTCAATATGTCGCCATTTGGTAAAATTCGAACCTTCTCAAAAGTGCTTTCAGTACGGTTATCTATATTGTGTCCAATATACTTAATCCATACCCGATTCCCCAATGAGTCAAGCTTAACAATTACGCTGCCAGAGGTTGCCCACTCGGGAGGCTGTTGCCCCCCGGCAAGACCCGAAGTAAAAAGACTATATCCAACAAGCAAATACCCTCCGTCTACCGTTAAGGCCACACCCTTCGCCCCAGAAGCGGTATCAGTTTGACCATACGTCTTCGCCAAGATCTCATTACCACCACTATCCGTTCTATATAAAAACATTTTTTCATGATTAAACAAATAATCCATACCTGGATCCTCGACCCCGACCCCGACAACAACCAAATCCGCATTGTCATCTTCTATCACAGAATGTGCACGCCAAGGATGCACACCTCCAATATTGGGAATCATTTTCTCCCACAGTAGGTTTCCACTGGAATCAAATTTAAAGATGAACGCACTACCCAGGTCAGAAAAACTATTAGGATATGAAGCTATTTTCGAAACCCCGACAACTGCAAAACCACCATCCGAGGTTGCTACAGCCCCAAAACCCTCTAAGTCAAACCCATTACTATTGTGCCAACTTGTTGCGAAAATATCATTCCCATTCACATCACACATTCTTAGTGCTAATTTATTTGCTGTTCCACTATTGTCGGCATAAATTCTCCTTCCAACAAACAAATAATTTCCATTCAATATTTCTATGGCATCAAAATATCTTCCGTTTGAATATGAGAAATTCGAAAATGTTGGCAAGAGTGCTGATGTAAATTTAACCGTACTTGGCAAGCTATCGTCGATACCATCATTGACAATCAACTGAAAAATATACTCTCCAGGAGCATCAATTGAAACAATAGGGTTTACGGAAGTAGATGTTGTTTGAAAGACTGATAGGGAACTGCCAGCAGGGCGGCTTATCAAAGTCCAATTGTATGTCAGAAAATCCCCATCAGGATCACTGCTGTTACCACCGTCAAGCTGGGAATGAACTGGGTATGTAACACTTAGATCACTTCCCGGATCAGCAATTGGCAAATTATTGCCATTACCCTTGATCCCGTCTGCTGAATTCTCACCGACACAGCTATAGTTTCCATCTGTCCAAGTCCAATCGACAGTACCACTAAAACTTGTCCTATCAAGTGACACGATAAGTGACATACCGGTAATCGTCGTAGTTCCACCTTGCTCTGGGTAGCTCCCAGTCCAAGACAGCACGTTGCTATTCATTGTGCCATTAAAGGTTCCAGCAGGTGCAGTGACCGTTAGATTGCTTCCGTTTTGGCTGACCGTAACCTGATAAGTATCCGTCAAACCAACCGTATCCCCACAAGTATTCGCCCCCATTGTCTCGGTGATATCCCAAGTCCCAGCAACGTCAACAGTTTGCGGATTAGGAAGTTGATAATTGGCTGTATAACGTATCCCATCCAGATCAAATACAATACCCGAACTGTCTGAGCTAACATATGTGTGGATGCGTTGGCTACCTCCTGTACCAATCATAAGTTGATTGCCACTCACAGCCCATGTGCCATTATCCTGATAAGCACCGCTCACAGAGCCAACCCCAATTTCGGTATATGTCCCATTGGAGTTGAATGTTGCTTGCCCAGTGTACACCTCAGTGCCATCACTCATATTTTCAAAGTAGATTGTTTGGCCGTTGAGCAAATTATAAAGGGTAGTACTAGCACTGGGATTGGTTAAAGGAGAGGTAGTCTCATCTCCACCCCCGCCTCCACCGCACCCGACAAGCGGCACGAACAACAAAAGACAAAGCACCAACACTTTCAACTTCATAAGTACCCTCCTAATAAAAAACCTGCCATCCGCATATGCGAAGACAGGTGTCAACATCCCCCTCAGAATGATTTTTCGCGGGAAATATCAACGCTATCTTCGGCAGCATGGCGACCAAACACTTTGGCCCATGACTTTGCGTCAGTGAGTTGCCCCACTGTTGCTCTTATCGAACAGCGTTACTATTTTGAATGTAAAGTATGGTTGTCCCTCAACCGAGTCAAGCTTTTTCTTCTCATGAGCGTCTAGCGGCCAACCTCACCCCAATTTCCGATCCACCCCCCGATACTGAATCGCCTCAGCCAGATGCAGTGTCTCAATCTGCTCAACCCCAGCCAAATCAGCTATTGTTCTTGCCAGCTTGAGGATCCGCGTGAAACTACGCGCAGACAAGCCAAGCTTGTCAGTGACCTGTTCGAGCAGCTGATCACCTTTTGCATCCAGCTTACAGAAGCGCCGGATATGCCGGGCTTGCATCTGGCTGTTGGCGTGCAGACCAAAGGGAGTCAGGCGATCACGCTGGACCTGTCTGGCACGGTTGACTCTTTGACGGATGGTCGCGCTACTTTCAGCAGGGGATTGATCAGTGAGATCCTTGTGCGGTACGCGCGGCACCTCGATATGCAGATCAATGCGGTCGAGCAGCGGCCCGGAGAGGCGACTGCGGTAGCGTTGCAGCAGCGGCGGAGTGCAAGTGCAGTCGTGAGCGGTATCTCCGCGAAATCCGCAAGGACAGGGATTCATCGCTGCAACCAGCATGAAATTGGCTGGGAAGGTCAGACTGAGGGCTGCGCGGCTGATCGAGACCTGTCCATCTTCAAGGGGCTGACGCAGCATCTCCAGCACATTTTTCTTGAATTCGGGAAACTCATCAAGAAACAGGATCCCGCGATGCGCCAATGACACTTCACCGGGACGCGGATAGCTGCCACCCCCGATCATTCCGGCGTCAGAGATACTATGGTGAGGTGAGCGAAAGGGGCGTTGGCGAACCAGGGCATTGTGGCTAGAGAGCAGACCGGCAACGGAATGAATCTTGGTTGTTTCGAGAGCTTCTTCGAAAGAGAAATCGGGCAAAATGGTCGGCAGGCGGCGCGCCAGCATGGTCTTGCCACTCCCTGGCGGCCCGCTCATCAGGATATTATGGGAACCTGCCGCCGCGACCTCAAGCGCGCGTTTCACCTGTTCCTGTCCACGCACTTCAGAGAAATCGTCGTTCCCTCCTGCCGATGGGGGTTCGAGAGCCTCTTCTTCGTCGCAATAGGGGGTCATTTCAATCTCACCATTGATCAGCGCGACAACCTGACCCAAATCGCTAACAGCGTAGATAGCTGGCCCCTTGGCAACTGCACCTTCAGCGGCGTTTTCTCGTGGTAGAATCAAGGCTTTTTTCTGCCAACTCTGCGCCGCAATGGCGACTGGCAGGACACCATGAACCGGCTTGATGCGACCATCCAGAGAAAGCTCTCCCATCAGGACAAAGTTTTCCAGCGCCATGGCGTCGACCAGACCTGTCGCACAGAGGATACCGACTGCAATCGGCAGGTCAAAAGCGGCACCTTCTTTACGAATATCAGCGGGAGCGAGATTGATAGTGATACGGCGGGTGGGGAAATCGTAACCGGAGTTCTTGATCGCAGATTTGACGCGATCCTTACTCTCCTTGACCGCCCCTTCGGGGAGGCCAACGGTCGAAAACTGCGGTAAGCCTTGCGCGATATCGACCTCGACTTCAACCGGATAGGCGTCGATACCGATCAATGCGCCGGATGTAACTTTTGCCAGCATTTAAATCCCCCTCCATTTTAATTCACGAAGCGCGCGGCGAGAAGTGAGAGAAAATCGCGTCTCTCGCTTCCCGACTCGCAGTTTCTTTAACTGTGTTTCAAGTCTTCGATATATTTCTCGATCTGGGTTGCGGCAACAGCGCCATCCCCAACAGCCGTCGAAACCTGCTTGAGATAACTGGTTCGACAGTCTCCTGCAGCAAAGATCCCCGGAACAGAAGTATGGGTGTTCTCTCCGGCCTTGACATAACCACTCTCATCCAGCTCGACAACTCCGTCCAGAAACTGAGTCACCGGATTCACGCCAACGGCAACAAACATACCGACAGCCTCGAGTTGACGCGGCTCTCCAGTCTTGACGTTTTTAACCTTGATTCCGGTCAAACCGGTGTTATCCGAATCTAGACCTGTAACGACCGAATCCCAGACCATTTCGATTTTTTCATTCCCAAAGACACGATTTTGTAGAATTTTAGTGGTTCGCATCTTATCACGGCGGTGAACCATATAGACCTTGCTGGCGAAACGGGACAGAAAAACCGCCTCTTCGGCAGCCGTATCGCCGGCACCAATCACGGCGATCGGTACATTGCGGAAAAACGCACCGTCGCAGGTCGCACAATAGGAGACTCCACGCCCGACCAGAGCTTCTTCGCCCTCAACCCCAAGCTTGCTCGGATTAGCACCGGTAGCAATAATGACTGCTTTACACAGATACTCTTTGCCGTCGATGGTGAGGCGTTTGTGCTTACCGAGGTCTTCAATTTTTTCGACCTCACCGGTCATGGTCTCAAGGCCAAACTCGACGCAGTGCTCCTGAAAGCGCGACATCAGTTCTGGGCCGTCGATTCCACCTGGATACCCGGGCCAGTTTTCAACCAGAGTTGCGGTCATCATCTGGCCGCCCATGATCATTTTTTCGACTTGCAAGGTCTTCAATTCGGCGCGCGAAGCATAGAGGCCAGCAGTCATACCTGCCGGTCCACCACCGATAATTATGATGTCGTATTCTTGTGCAGTCATCGAAATCAAAACTCCCATCAAAAGATAAAAAACAGTTGAAACTTTTACCACAGCACCCATTAAAAAGAAACCCGAGACCACGAATCCAGCTTGAGTTCATCGAGATGATACGAGTAGTATGATCGGGTCTTTTTCAAAGGAATGATTGAATGCTTAAAATGACGCGCTGGTTTATCTGGGGTCTCTTTTCCCTGCTGCTTTTGACTGCTCTCGATCAGGTACTGTTGCGTGTCGACCTACCGGTTCCCGGCTATTCTGAAGTCCACGAATTCTATGTCGATTTCCGTAGCCGACTCCTCGGGTTGGCCGGCAATGACCCGGTGGCGCGAATGATTACGACCAACAAAAAATCTCCGAATACTTTCACAGCAGCTCCGGCAGCAAAAGCGCCGCGCTACCTCTATGTCGGCGGCGACGGCTCCCTGCAGTTTGTCGACAGTCTGAATGAAGTCCCCTTACAATACCGCCGCGATGCCCAACCGTTATCAGAGTGAACCGGGCCCTTGGCATTAAATCTTCGCGCCTCGAGCAAAACGCACAGCGTCAGTCTTTAAGGCGTACCGTAAATATCAGCGCGTCGATCGCCGAGGGTGTCTATCTGCTTGCGGTACTGTTCCATTTCGGCAAAATCAAATTCGGCAATCAGCTCGGTCTCCTCTTCCCCCGCAAAGGCTAACAGGTTCCCCAGCGGTGAAACCAACTGGCTGTGACCGAAAAAATCGAGTTTCCCCTGTACCCCGCAACAGTTCGCCGCGACCAGAAAGAGCTGATTCTCAATAGCTCGGGCACGCAGCAAAGTATTCCAATGCTCCTGCCGCGGCTTCGGCCACTCCGCCGGCAGACAGATAATCTCTGCACCTTCAAGCGCCAGCTTGCGGAAGAGTTCAGGGAAACGCAGATCGTAACAGATGGCGATTCCCAGCCGTCCGAGCGAAGTTTCCGCCACTAGAGTACTATTTCCGGCGGCCAAAAAACGATCCTCCAGCATGGTTGAAAACAGGTGCAGCTTACGATAACTCGCGACAAGCTCGCCGCGGTCGATAACGTAGGCGGTATTATAAATACGACCCGCTTCAGACTCGGGAAGGCTGCCAACACAGACCAGCCCGGTCTCGCGGCAAACCTGCTGCCAGCGCTCCAGAACCTCCGGGGTCCGTTGCGCAAGCTCGGCCAGGTTGCGATAATCATAGCCACAACTCCACATCTCAGGCAGTACGGCTAATTGTGCGCCCTGGGCGGCAACACGATGCATAGCGGCAAAACCTTTTTCAAGGTTTGCATTGATATTCCCAACTGAAAGGTTAAACTGAACAGCAGAAACAGAAAGCTTTTTCAAAATACGACCCCTTCGCGCTGAATGATAAACGTCGTTTTATTCCGCAGACAAGAGCAGGCCCCAGCAGAACAGGCGTGACTGACTTGTGACTTTCTCTCAAGAAGCAAACAATAAAAAACAGAAAACCGTTTGGAAGAGTTTCCCGGCATATTGACGACCGGTGTTGAGCATGATAAATCTATGCACGTTTGTTTAACACTTAATAAATGGGTATTCCCCTTGCATTAATCGGGACAACTCCAGAACGGGATGATTCTGCATCGGGCGGCAGGATCTGGGCAGATTCCGAACTGAGCACCTGATCTTGACCGCCATTGAAATGTACCATGTCCTCTGAACCAGAGGTGAGAGATGAAAACCAAAATAGCCACTTTCTTTATCATGCTTATCTTCTGGATAATCATGTCAGGGATGTTCGACGGGTTCCATCTGGGACTCGGCGTTATTTGTTGCCTGCTGGTCGCACATTTCAGCCATGACCTGCTCTTTCCGGCAATAGAAGATCCTCAGCACAGCTGGGTTCGCGATATTATCGGCGTCAGCCTCTATCTCCCCTATTTAATGTGGCAGATTCTGCTAGCCAACCTGCAGGTTGCCTGGATCGTTCTCCACCCACGTGCGCTGGAAATGATCGATCCACATATTTTTCGTTTCAAGACCAAGTTGAAGCGACCGATCTCAAAAGTTGTTTTTGCCCAGTCGATCACCCTGACTCCGGGCACCATCACAGTCAATATTTACAGTGACGAGTCCGGTGAACATCCTGACGAATTCGCTGTCTACGCCTTAACCAAAGAAGCGGCCGAAGCTCTCCCGGGAGAGATGGAAGAACGGATCGCCAAAGCACTGGAGCCGGTCAATGGTTGAGCATATCATTATCATTTCATCAATCCTGTTGTTGTTGCTGATGTTCCTCAGCCTGATCCGGGTCATCGGTGGGCCAACCGTTCTTGACCGAATTATGAGCGGCAATGTTATTGGCACCAAAACAACTGTTTTGTTGCTGCTGATCGGCATTCTCTATGACGACCTGGGTATGTTTGTCGACATTGCTGTCGCTTATGCACTGCTCAATTTTATCGCCACTTTGGGGGCGACCAAATTTTTCCTGCACCGCCGCAGTGCCCTGTTTAAAGATCCAAGCAGTTGGTGAGTTAAGGAGATAATGATTTTGTCTTTTGCAGCAATGATATTCATTCTGGCCGGCCTCTTTTTCTTTTTTGTCGGTGTTGTCGGGGTTCTCCGGTTCCCCGACTTTTATGCTCGGCTGCATGCTGCCGGCAAGGCGGACTCTATTGCTGCGGTACTGGTCATCATCGGCGTCGCCCTTTACAACCTGCAAGAATTCAATATTGGCAATTTGCTGGTCAGTATAAAAATCATGCTGATCGCCGTTTTTATCTATGTAGCCAGTCCCACTGCGACTCACGCGCTGACCAAAGCCGCTCTGGTTGCCGGGGTCGAACCCTGGGCTAAAGGGAAGAAAAAGCAATGATCTGGAGTATTGATCTGCTGATTCTGCTGCTGGTGGTTTTTTGCGCCGTAGCTGCGATTACCGTCAAAGACCTTTTAAGCGCCACAGTGATCTTCGGTGTCTACAGCTTCCTGATGTGCCTGCTCTGGGCCGAAATGGGTGCCGTGGACGTTGCCTTTACCGAAGCAACCGTTGGCGCCGGAATTAGCACGGTTCTGTTTATTGCCGCTATTCTGCATACGTCGCGAAGGAGTAAGGATTGAAAGCACTTGCGTTTGTTGCAACGCTGGTAATCGGGGCGATCCTCCTTTACGGCACCATGGATTTCCCGGCTTTTGGTGACCCTCAATCACCAGCTTCGACTCACCTGTCGTCTTACTATATTGAGCAGGCGATTGACGAGACTCATGTCCCCAACCTAGTCACAGCCATCCTCGGAGATTACCGGGGCTACGACACCATGTTTGAAACAGTCGTCATCTACTGCGCCGGGTTGGCCGTCGTCTGCGTGCTGCGCAGGAGTAAACCATGAGACTGCTACAGGAACGGACGGCTAACCAGAAATCGAGCGATAGCCCGATTATCCAAACCTCGGTACGGATAATGGTTCCCTTCATCCAGCTATTCGGCCTCTATGTTATCGTACATGGCCATTACAGCCCTGGTGGCGGTTTTCAGGGCGGGGTCATTCTCGGCGCCTCCTTTGTGCTGCTGGCACTGGCCTTTGATCTGAAAACCTCGATCCGCTACATGTCAGAGAGCGTCAACAATATCCTCGGGAATGCCGGAGTCTTAATCTTTACCGGAGTTGCCGTCCTCTGTTCCTTATTTGGTGGCCTTTTCCTCGACTACAGTGCACTTGACGTCATCATTCCCATGGGGCCCATTGAATGGCGCTCTTTCGGAATTTTTCTGGTTGAGGTCGGTGTCGGGTTGGCCGTTATGAGTATTCTGGTGTCTCTGTTCTGGGATCTCGGCTCAGCCGGTGGAATGGATGAGGGTCTGTAAACATGGAAGATTTTCTGGCAATCATAGTCGCCAAATATAACTATTGGCTTTACGTCGTGCTGATGATGATCGGGTTCTACGCCATGATCGGCAAACGCAATCTGGTCAAAAAACTGATCGGGATGAACATCTTCCAGACGGCCATCATCCTGATGTTCGTTTCGGCTGGTGCCAAGTTTAATGCCACCATTCCGATCCTCAACAAGTACGAAGTGTTGAAGCATGGGGCGGATGCCACAAAAGTTGTCAATCCACTGCCGCATGTCCTGATGCTGACGGCCATTGTTGTCGGGGTCAGTGTCACCGGTGTTGCACTGGCAATTCTGATCCGGGTCTACCGTGAATACGGCACCCTTGAAGAAGACGAAATTCTGGAGAAGCTCGGCCAATGACAACATCCAACCTCCATATGTACGTAATGGCCGTGCCACTTATCACCGCAATGTTTGTGAACATGCTGGGCCGGATTTCACCTAAGTATGTAGCCCCTCTGACTCTGGGGGCCCTTGGGTTTTCTTCACTGGCGTCATTAGGTGTTCTGCGCCAGGTGCTTGAATACGGTGGCTACAGTTACACCGTCGGAAACTGGGCTCCACCAATGGGGATCGAGCTGGTTATTGATCCACTCTCGGCACTTATGCTGCTGCTGATTTCTGTCGTATCTCTGTTAGCCACTCTCTCTGCGCTGCCGATGGTCGCCAAGGAACAAGCGGGCAAAGAACATCTCTTTTTCACCCTCTACTTGATCCTGATCGCTGGCCTGATGGGTCTGGTGATGACCGGCGATGCATTTAACCTCTACGTACTGCTTGAGATCACCTCCATTACAACCTACGGTCTGATCGCCATGGGCAAAGGCCGCGCACCGCTGGCCAGTTTTAATTACGTTATCATGGGCTCGGTCGGAGCCTGTTTCTACCTGCTCGGCGTCGGCTACCTTTATATCCTTACCGGTTCATTGAACATGGCCGATATCGCCAGCATCCTGCCACAGCTTGGTGGAGGCGCTGCCGTCGCGACGGCTCTCGGATTCATCCTGGTCGGCCTCTGGATCAAGATGGCACTTTTCCCGCTGCATGGCTGGTTACCCAACGCTTATTCCCTGGCGCCGACCGGGGCTGGCCTGCTGGTTGCCCCGCTGATGACCAAGGTCTCTATTTATCTGATGATCCGGGTCATGTTCTCGGTCTTCGGTGCCGACTACCTGTTCGTACAAAACCCGCTTGTCCAGTCGGGCATGGTCTGGCTGGCGTCAGCAGGGATTATCTGCGCCTCCTGCATGGCTCTGGCCCAGCGAAATCTGAAACGAATGCTGACCTATATCATCGTCGCCGAAGTTGGCTATATGGTCGGCGGGGTCTGGCTGGCCAACAGCATCGGTATGACCGGCGCCATCCTGCATATTGTCAACGATGCACTCATGACCCTCTGCCTGTTCCTGGTTGTGGCTGCCATTGCCTATCGCACTGGCAGTCTTGAATTCGACAATTTACGGGGCATCTACAAACGAATGCCGATCACCATGGCCGCCTTTACCGTTGGGGCCTTCTCAATGATTGGCGTGCCGCCTACGGCTGGCTTCTTCAGCAAGTGGTATCTGATTCTTGGCGGTATCGAAGCCGGCCATTGGGAATATGTCATCGCACTGTTGTTCAGTTCGCTGATCAATGCCGTGCTCTTTTTCCGCATAATCGAAATCGCTTACTTTGATGGCAGGGGCGAACAGGGCAAAATTCAACGTGACGAAGCACCGCTTATCATGCAAGGGCCACTGGTACTGACTGCGGTGGCATTGATTGCTATCGGTCTCGGTTCCGGCCCACTGGTGCAGGGAATCATCAAGCTGGCCTTGCCGGCCGGTTTTTAGGATTTATTCAATAGGGCAAGTTCCACTATGAGCTACCATACTTCGATCTGGCCACTGGCGGCCGTGCTAATATCTCTGCTGGGCGCAATTCCGATTATGCTTTCGGACCGGCGGCCCAACCTGCGTGAAAGCTGGACGATTCTCATCGCTTTCACAAAGGTTATGATTGTGGCCTCGATGCTGCCAACGGTGCTGAATGGTGGTGGCTTTGTCTTTACCATCGCTGAAGTCATTCCCAACGTTCCAATCGAGTTACGGGTCGATGCGATGGGGATGTTCTTTGCGCTGGTCGCTTCAATACTCTGGCTGTTCACCTCGCTCTATTCAATTGGCTACATGCGGGCCCTCGATGAACATGATCAAACCCGCTACTTCGCTTCATTTGCAGTTGCAATCTCCGCGACCCTCGGAGTGGCTTTTTCAGCCAACCTGCTGACCCTCTATCTGTTTTACGAGATGCTGTCGCTCTCGACCTATCCGCTGGTCACCCATCATAACGACGCCGAAGCAAAAACCTCGGGGCGAAAATACCTGACCTACATCCTTGGCACCTCGATCGGGCTGGCACTACCGGCGATGTTAATCGTCTATTCGTTCGCCGGAACCCTTGATTTTAAAATCGGCGGAATTCTTGCCGGCACTGGCGCCACACCGCAAACCCTGGCGCTGGTTCTGATCCTCTTCCTGTTCGGTTTTGCCAAAGCGGGCCTGATGCCCTTCCACGGTTGGTTGCCTGCCGCAATGGTCGCCCCGACCCCGGTCAGCGCCTTTCTACACGGTGTGGCCGTGGTCAAAGTCGGGGTCTTCTCGATCCTGCGGGTCATCTTCCACATCTTCGGTCCGGATCTGCTGTTTGAAGTCAACCTGGGCGTGGTGATTACAACTATTGCCTCAATCACCATCCTGACCGCCTCACTGGTGGCACTGACCCAGGATAATCTGAAGCGCCGACTGGCCTATTCGACCATCGGGCAACTGGCCTATATGATCCTCGGTGCCGGGATGCTGACTGCAGCCGGAATGACCGGCGGACTGTTGCATATCGCCATGCACGCCTTCGGCAAGATTACCCTGTTCTTTTGTGCCGGGGCGATTTATGTCGCGGCCGGGAAAAAATATATCAGCCAGATGGACGGCCTTGGTCGACGCATGCCGCTTACCTACCTGGCCTTTATGCTCGGATCTATCAGTATCATCGGAATGCCGCCACTGGGTGGATTTATCAGCAAATGGAACCTGGTCATCGGTGCCGTCAACGGTGATCAGTTGATTCTGTTACTGGTCCTTCTGACCAGTACCCTGTTAAATGCCGCTTATTTTATGCCGATCGTCTACCGTGGTTTTTTTGCCAAGGCAGCCGATCCGGTGTTTGATGAGGGGATCAAAGAAGCGCCCCTGTTTTGCCTGGTGCCGCTGCTGGCAACTGCCTGCGCCTCAATGACACTCTTTTTCTACCCGGATATCTTCCTCCGACTGGCCAAGTTGGCGCTGTTTCCGTAGGGTGTCTGTCCGACTTTCCGGGCAGTAGCGAAAATTTGTAAGTTTGAGGTCGGCTTTTGGCTCATTTGAGAGTTCATAGCCATAGCTATGGGCCGAAAATGAGCTGTAAATCCGAGTCAAACAGCCGAATTTGCAGCCTGCTCATGGGAAGTCCGACGGATACCATATCGAGGTAAGTTATGAAACCTGAAGAAAAAAAACCGGAAGTCTGGACCTGGTTCGATCATCCACAGAACATCAAACGGCTGAGAATAGGTTTCTATATTCTGCTGGCACTGCTGGTGCTGCCCGACTTTTTCATCCATAAGCACACCCTCTTTTCTTCCATTGAGGCTATCCCTGGATTTTACGCCCTGTTCGGTTTCATCTCTTGTGTCGTGATTATTCTGATCTCCAAACTGCTCGGCTTTGTTTTAAAGAAAAAAGAGGATTACTATGATCGCTAGCCTGCACCCCTCGCTACTGTTCTTCATCGGGGCTCTGCTGCTCTGGGTTCTGCCGTTACTCGGGCGGCGAATTCTGATCCTGCTGGTACCGGCTGCTGCCTTTTTGATTATTACCCAGCTTGAGCCCGGCACCTACCTCAGCTATCAAATGTTCGATTTTGATCTGAACCTGCTGCGAGTCGACAAACTGAGCAAGATATTCGGTTATGTTTTCACCATCAATGCCTTCGCCTGCTTTTTATTCGCCCAACATCTGAAAACCCGCTATGAACACACCGCATCACTCGCTTATATCGGTGCGGCCCTCGGTGCAGTCTTTGCCAGCGACCTGATCTCTCTCTACCTGTTCTGGGAGGTGATGGCGATCACTTCGACCTTCCTGATCCTTGCTCGCAGGACAGAACGCTCCTACGCTGCAGCCTTCCGTTACGTGATGGTGCACATTTTCGGTGGACTAACTCTGCTGGCGGGAATTCTGCTGCAGATCAACGCAACCGGCTCGGTTGCATTTGACGGTTTTACCTTGCAGGGTCTGCCAACCTACTTAATTCTGATCGGCTTTCTGATTAATGCCGCCGCCCCGCCGATTTCAGCCTGGCTCGCCGACGCCTACCCCGAAGCGACCGTTACCGGTGGCGTCATCATGACCGCTTACACGACTAAGACTGCGGTTTACACTCTGATTCGTGGTTTTGCTGGTTGGGAAATTCTTATTGTCGTCGGCTGTTTTATGGCGATCTACGGAATTATCTACGCGATTCTGGAAAATGATATGCGCCGCATTCTTGCCTACTCGATTATGAACCAGGTCGGTTTCATGATCTGTGGAATCGGCATCGGTACCGCGATGGCGCTCAACGGCGCGATGGCCCACGCCTTTGCGCATATTATCTATAAGGCCCTCCTGTGGATGAGTGCCGGTTCGGTACTCTACCTGACTGGCAAGAGTAAATGCACCGATCTTGGTGGACTCTATAAAACCATGCCGTTGACGATGATCTTCGGCACGATTGGCGCGCTGGCAATCTCCAGCTTTCCTTTCCTCTCCGGCTATACCACCAAACCGATGATCATTGAAGCCGGGGTACATGAAGGATATTTCTGGGTTTGGCTGATTCTTGAGATCGCGTCTGCCGGAGTTTTTCTGCACGCAGGGATCAAATTCCCCTACTTTGTCTTCTTTGCCAAGGACAACGGTCTGCGACCGGGAGAACCACCAAAACACATGTTGCTGGCGATGGCATTTCTCTCCTTTATCTGCATCTTCATCGGAGTTTATCCTCAGCCACTCTATGATCTTCTGCCGTACCCGGTTGATTTCCATGCCTACACCTTTGAGCATACCCTCAACCAGTTTCAGCTGTTGATGTTCTCGGCGCTGGCCTTTTTCATGCTGTTGCCGCTGCTCAAGCGAACCAGAACCATTTCACTTGACACCGACTGGTTCTATCGCATGGGTGGACGTCTGTTTATTAACGGTTGCGATAAAGTTTTCAATGGAATCAATTCCTTCGGTGATCGGATCTTCATGCAGGAGTTGCCAAAAGCACTGGCACATTTTGCTAAAGACCCTGCCGCATCAGTACAAAAACATGGGGCTCGCTTGCTGGCAGAAGCATCCGGGGATGATGAGCATCTGGCCAGACGACTGGCAGAAGCGGATCATCGCACGCAATTCTCTGCGTATCCAATCGGCATCGGCGTCATCCTGGCAATTATTGCCCTCGGGATCATGTCACTCTTCTACTTTCTGCTCTGAGCCTACAGTATGAAAGAGGAGCAAACGGCTGGCCTCTACCTGCACACTCCTTTTTGCAGCCAGAAGTGTCACTATTGTGATTTCTTCTCGGCCCCACCAGTGGGAGATCAGCTGGCAAGCTGGCATCTGCAGTTGCAGCGCAACCTGAAGATAATTGCCGAAGAGCAGACGCCAGAGATTGAAACCATCTTCTTTGGCGGTGGCACCCCCTCACTGCTTTCTCCCACTCAGATCATCGATATTCTAGACGAATGCCGTAATCTCTTCCCGGTCAGCGCAACCGCCGAAATCTCTCTCGAAGCCAACCCCGCCACGTTGACTGTCAGCTGCCTCGAGGGCTATCTGGCTGCGGGTATCAATCGACTCTCCCTCGGCATCCAAAGTTTCGACGATCAGACCCTGCGGCTTCTCGGGCGCAAGCATACCGCTGAGGTCGCAAAGCAAGCCTTCACGCTGGCACGCAATATCGGCTTCTCGAACATTTCCGTCGACCTGATCTTTGCCCTGCCAGGACAGAAGACCGCCGATCTCGAACAGGACGTAGAACAACTGCTTGAGCTTTCACCAGATCATGTTGGAATTTACGGTCTCTCTATCGAAGCAGAGACACCTCTTGAAAGAATGATTAAAGCCGGTCAAATCTCAGAAGTCGATGAAGAATTCTATGCCAAAAGCTACCTGCTACTAAATCGTCTTCTTACCGATGCAGGTTATGAGCATTACGAAATTTCAAACTTTGCTCGGCCGGACTCCCGCTGCCTCCATAACCAAGCATACTGGCAGCGTAAAACCTGTCTCGCCGCTGGTGCTGGAGCCCACGGGTTTGATGCCAGGGCGCACGGCAAACGCACCGCCATAACAACAAACCTGAAACACTATCAACAACAACTCAATGCCAGACAAAACCCGGCGGGACTCTTGGAAGAGTTCGACCTGCATCAAGCGATGGCCGAAACTCTCTACCTTGCTTTACGAACCAGTGATGGCATTAATCGAGCGGTCTTTAAGCAGAAATTTGGTGCCTCACTCGAAGAGGCATTCCCACAGGCTCTCGATCATCTGCGCTCGCATCTGCAACAGAAGGATGATCGCTATTTCTTTACGGTTGAGAGTTGGCTGCTCTACGATCATCTAATCAGTCATTTTCTGTAGTCATAAGCCATGTATATCGGCTTGACAAAATTTGGAGCGGTTGGTACCTTCCATTAGCACTCACTCGCGTTGAGTGCTAATGTTGTTTTAAGCTTCTTTTAGGCGAGTAATCACGAGATGGGCGAACCATTAAACGAGCGTAGTCAGAACATCCTTGAAGCAATTGTCGAGGATTATATTCAAACTGCTGAACCAATCGGTAGCCGAGCTATCACCAAACGGCACGCGTTCGACCTATCTCCGGCCACGGTGCGCAATGTGATGGCCGACCTTGAAGATATGGGCTTTCTCGCTTCACCACACACCTCTGCCGGCCGGATTCCGACCGACAAGGGCTACCAATACTATGTTGAATCACTATTGCAGGTGCGCGACCTGTCAGAGGAATTCCGCAACAACATTGAAGATGATTCTCGCTTTGCCGGCAAGAACATGGAAGATATCATGCAGGAGGTCGGCAACCTGCTCTCCGGCATCTCGAGCTATACCGGTCTGGTCATGGCGCCGCGTTTCAACTCGACAATTTTTCGCCAAATCGAATTTGTTCGCCTCTCGCAGGGCCGCCTGCTGGTAATTTTTGTATCTGAATCAGGTCTGGTGCAGAACAAGGTCATAGAGCCGGGGATTGACTTCAGTCAACGCGAACTCGAATCGATCACCAACTACCTGAATCACCGACTGCCGGGGATGACCATTACTCAGGTTCGCGAGCGGATCGCAGTCGAGCTGCGCGAGGAAAAAACCCGTCTGAGTAAATTACAGAAGCAAGCCTTTGAGCTATCTGACAAAGCGCTGCAAGGAGATGTTTCCGAACAGATCTATGTTGCTGGCACCTCTCGCATGCTCGAACAGTCTGATTTCACCTCACATGATTCGATGATGAAGATCATGCGAACCCTGGAGAGCAAACAACAGCTGATCGAACTCCTCGACAGAAGTCAATCGGCCAGTGGAGTGCAGATCTTCATTGGCAGTCAGTCAACAGATTCTAAAATTGAAGGCTGTAGCCTGATAACCTCCCCCTTTTCAGGCAACAATGGTGCTGTCGGGACTCTCGGCGTCATCGGACCAGTTCGCATGAATTATTCGCAAGTTATCCCGATTGTCGATTTTACGGCCAGTCTTGTTGGCCGACTTCTCGATCGAGAATCTTGAAAAAGGAGCTCACAGAAGGTGGCTAAAAAGAAAAAAGAGAACGTTAAAGAAGAACTGACTTTGGCAGAGCTTGCTGAAATTGAAGCAGCAACCAGCAATCTCGGGCCAGAGATTGAGATTCCTGCAGATTTACAGGAAGCATTCTCAGAGGAAGCTACCGAAACGGATAACCTCGCGGAAGAGCTAGAGGCTGCACAGGAAGAGGCTCGTAATAAACAGGAACTTTATCTTCGCTCTTTAGCAGAGATGGATAACTTGCGTAAACGGACTCAGCGCGAGAAAGAAGATATCGCAAAGTACGGCAATGAAAATATTCTGCGAGAGGTATTGCCAGTCATCGACAACCTTGAACGAGCAATTGAACATGCGTCATCTCAAGAGGATGGCGCCGGGCTGCTGGAAGGGGTGGAGATGACCCTCTCCCAGTTCAGTACCGTAATACAAAAATTCGGGGTCGAACCGATTTCGTCGCTGGGTACATTGTTCGACCCGGCCCACCACCAAGCTGTCGGCCAACTGGAAACCGTTGAATTCCCAGTCAACCACGTTGCCAACGAATTACAAAAGGGCTACTTGCTGAATAGCCGTTTGTTACGTCCGGCGATGGTCATGATAGCCAAAGCACCGCAACCTGTCACTGAAGACAACGACACTCCTGCGCCTACTGAAGAGAATGGCGAATAACAGGGACAACCCATAAGAAAAACAGGCCTCAGGGCCCGAAAAAACTTAAAGGAGAAGAATCATGGCTAAAGTTATCGGAATTGATCTCGGCACTACCAACTCGTGTGTGTCGGTTATGGAGGGGGGCGAGCCGGTTGTTATCGCCAACTCGGAAGGTGCGCGTACGACCCCTTCAATGGTCGCCATCTCAGAAAGCGGTGAGCGGTTGGTCGGCCAACAAGCCAAGCGTCAAGCTGTTACCAACCCGGAGAACACCCTGTTTGCGATCAAACGCTTGATCGGTCGCAAGTACGACACCGATCAGGTCAAAAAAGACCAGGAGAACAGCCCATTCACAATTATCAAAGCTGACAATGGTGATGCCTGGGTCGAGGCTCGCGACAAGAAGTACAGCCCACAAGAAATCTCGGCGATGATTCTGCAAAAGATGAAGCAGACCGCTGAAGATTACCTCGGTGAAGAGGTCACTGACGCAGTGATCACCGTACCGGCCTATTTCAACGACTCACAACGTCAAGCAACCAAGGATGCTGGCAAGATCTCTGGCCTGAATATCCAGCGGATCATCAACGAGCCGACTGCCGCCGCACTGGCTTACGGTCTTGATAAAAAAGAAGAGATGACCATCGCGGTCTTTGACCTGGGTGGTGGTACCTTCGATATTTCGATTCTGGAACTCGGTGACGGTGTATTCGAGGTCAAATCGACCAACGGCGATACCTTCCTGGGCGGTGAAGACTTCGATCAGCGGATCATCGATTACATCGCTGACGAATTCAAAAAGGATCAAGGGATCAATCTGCGCGGTGATAAAATGGCTCTACAGCGCCTGAAAGAGGGGGCGGAGAAGGCCAAAATTGAACTCTCCTCGTCGATGGAGACCGACATCAATCTGCCGTTTATCACGGCCGATCAGACCGGCCCGAAACACCTCAACATCAAACTTTCCCGCGCCAAGCTGGAAAGCATCTGCTCTGATCTGATCGAAAAACTCATTGCTCCCTGCCGCATGGCGATCAAGGATGCCGGCCTCTCGGCCAGCGATGTCAATGAAGTCCTGCTGGTCGGCGGCATGTCACGTATGCCGATCGTGCAACAGAAGGTCAAAGAGATCTTCGGTAAAGACCCGAGCAAAGGAGTTAATCCAGATGAGGTCGTTGCCATCGGTGCTGCTATCCAGGGCGGGGTTCTCACCGGGGAAGTCAAGGACGTACTGCTGCTTGATGTCACGCCGCTGTCACTCGGCATCGAGACCCTCGGTGGCATCATGACCAAGCTGATCGAAAAAAACACCACTGTCCCGTGTAAAAAGAGTCAGGTCTTTTCGACCGCTGCCGACAATCAGCCCGCCGTCTCCGTGCATGTTCTGCAGGGCGAACGCGAAATGTCGGTCGACAATAAGACCATCGGTAACTTTGAACTGGTTGGTCTTCCGGCAGCACCGCGTGGCGTGCCACAGATCGAAGTCACTTTCGATATCGATGCCAACGGAATTCTCCATGTCTCCGCCAAAGATCTGGGCCCCGGCAAGGAGCAATCGATCCAGATAACCGCCTCGAGCGGCCTCTCTCAGGAAGAGATCGATCGCATGGTGACTGAAGCCGAAGCCCATGCCGTTGATGATCAGAAAAAACGTGAACTGATTGAGGCCCGCAACCAGGCTGACGGCCTGATCTACACCACTGAAAAATCCCTCAAGGAACACAGCGAGAAGATCGACAGCGAAACCAAAGGGAATATCGAAGCGGCCTTGGCTGAGCTGAAGACGGCCATGGAGGATGAGGACTCTGCGATTATTCAGCAGAAATCTGAAGCCTTGGCTCAGGCATCGCACAAGCTGGCTGAAAGCATGTATGCCGATTCTCAAGCCGATGACGGTGGAGCTGATTCAAAGAGTGATGACGGCGTAGTCGATGCTGAATTTGAAGACGTTGCCGACGATAAAAAATAATTGCACAGTGCACGTATTTAATTAGCTTCGCTCACAAGGCTACTTATAAGTATTAACCAGTCCGGCAGCATCTGCTGCCGGACTGCTATAGGAATCATTGATTTTGTCTAAACGTGATTATTACGAAATACTCAACGTCAACCGCAATGCGAGTGACACCGAGATCAAGAAGGCCTATCGTCGTCTGGCGATAAAATTTCACCCTGACAAAAATCCAGGGGATAAAGTAGCTGAAGATAAATTTAAGGAACTGAGCGAAGCCTACACTGTCCTCTCCGACGGCCAGAAACGTGCAACCTATGACCAGTATGGTCACGCTGGCATGAATGGTGGTGGATTTTCAAGCGGTGGTTTCAATTCTGGTGGTTCTCCCTTCGAGGACATCTTCGGGGATATATTTGGTGATGTCTTCGGCGGTGGCACCCAACGTGGCAGCCGTGGTCGCCGTGGTGATGACCTGCGTTACAACCTGACAATCTCTTTTGAAGATGCTGCCTTTGGTGCAGAAAAAACTCTGCAACTGCCGCGCAAACAGGCCTGTGAAAGCTGCGACGGCTCGGGTGCCCGTAAAGGGACCGAGATTCAATCTTGTAACACCTGCCGCGGGGCTGGCCAAGTTCGCTTCCAACAGGGGTTTTTCACGATGACAAGGCCCTGTCCGGACTGTCGTGGCGAAGGTAAGATTATTGCTAATCCCTGCCCCGATTGTCATGGTTCAGGTCTGATCAAAAAGAAACGTAATCTGTCCTTAAAAATTCCCGCTGGCGTTGAGACCGACACTCGGCTTAAACTCAGCCGCGAAGGTGAATCTGGAAGTCAGGGAGCCCCCCCCGGCGATCTCTATGTTGTCATCACGGTAGAGGCCCATCCTATCTTTGAACGTGAAGGACAGGATGTCATCTGTGAGGTGCCGATATCTTTCGTACAGGCGGCCCTCGGCTGTGAGATTGAGGTCCCGACACTCGAGGGGAAGGTCACCCTCAAAGTACCGACCGGCACCCAGAGTGGCAAAACATACAAGCTGTCCGGTAAAGGGATCGTCTCACTTCAAGGCTATGGACGTGGCGATCAAATGGTTATTCTACGTGTCGAGGTCCCAACAAAACTTGATGCACGCCAGCGCGAGCTTCTTGAAAAATTCGCCGCCGTTAGTGGTGAAGATATCCACCCGCTCGGTAAGGGGTTTTTCGACAAAGTAAAAGAACTATTCGGCTGAGATGCCGTAACACCCTACCAACGGATCTCGGTATGAAAGTTTCTCTGATTCGGATTATTGTTCTTGTTTTGCTCGCAATCACCTGCGTGCCTGTGTTCTCTTTTGCCACCACGGGACAAGCAGCAGGTCAACGCGCGGCGGCTGAAGAGACTTTTGCGGCGGCGGAATCGGCGTACAGAACCGGTGATCAATCACTGGCCTTATCGCGCTTTCGCAGTTTTGTCCTGCGGCATCACGATTCATCCCTGACCCCTAAAGCGTACACCTTCCTCGGTCGGATTTTTCTGTCACAGAACCGCTTCGCTGATGCTCTGCTCTATCTAGACCGGATTGCCGAAACAGAACGTACAACGGAAGTCCACTTGCTGATCGGCTACAGCCTGATCATGGCAGGAGAAAACAGTGCGGGTCTCACACAGCTACAAAAGGTCGCGAACCAGACCTTTGCCCCTGCTGACCAGCAGTATCTGTTTGAGGGGATGGCTCTCGCCTATGAGCGAGTTGATGACCCACTAAGAGCCCTGTACTTTTACCATCGAGCTCTCGGGGCCTCAAACAATCGTCAAAAATTATTACAACGTGCCCACTATATTCTGGAAGAAAAAACTGATACTGAGCTGCTGAGTGAAGCGAGTTTCCTGTTCGACAGTGGCCCAATCGGTCAGGATGCGCGCCTACAACTTGCACGTAGGGCTCTGATTGAAAGTGATCAGCAAA
Source organism: Deltaproteobacteria bacterium (assembly GCA_024280485.1). Classification (GTDB taxonomy): domain Bacteria; phylum Desulfobacterota; class Desulfuromonadia; order Desulfuromonadales; family Geopsychrobacteraceae; genus Geopsychrobacter. The sequence continues at coordinate 8,278 of JAJRQB010000130.1, read as the reverse complement.
AAGCACTTCAGTATTTGCAGCAGATCCTCTCCAGCCAAATATCTTTCCCTTGGCGCGATGAAACAGCACAATTAATGGACCGTTTCAGTCAAGGGAGTTGGTTACAGCGTGATGCCATCGGAGTATTGTTGCCGATGAGCGGCCGTTACGAAGCTTTCGGCACTCTGGTGAAACGTGGGATCGATCTCGCTTTGAAGTTGAATAATTCTGACAACTCTCTTTTACGGGTTATCTATCGCGACACTGAAGGTGACCCGGCTAAAGCCCGCGAAGAAGCTGCCGCACTCTCGAACGAAGAGCGCGTGATGGCTATTCTAGGGCCGCTGACCGGGGCAGCAGCGATCGCGGCCTCAGTTAGTGCTCAACAGAATGAAACACCACTACTAGCACTCTCCCAACGTGCATCCATACCCCAGATCGGACCTTACATCTTTCGCAATTCTTTAACGACAAGGCTTCAAGTGCGAGCTCTGGCGCGTTATGCGATTTTGCAAAAAGGCCTGCATTCCTTCGGCGTTCTGGCACCCGACAACCGTCTCGGCCGCGAAATGGCAGAACTCTTTTCTGAAGAGGTTCTGAAGTTAGGCGGGCTGGTCATCGATGAACAAAGTTACCCAGAAGATGCCAACGACTTTCGCGCCCAGATTCAACATCTGATGGGAAAACCTGCTGAACGCGAAAAGGTCGATTATCGCCAAAAGAGTGAAGAAGAACGACTTGATGACCTTTTTATCCCGGATCATCCCGAGTATCCATCAACAACTTTCGACGCCCTCTTCCTCCCCGACTATGCTGATCGTATCGGCCTGATCGCACCGCAACTTGCCTTCTACGGCGTTCAAGATCTGCCTTTACTAGGGATTAACGGCTGGAACTCACCAGACCTTCTCCGTCTGGCTGGCCGTTACGTTGAAGGCGCAGTTTTTGTTGATGGCTTCTTCCTGGACAGCCCCTACCCGTTCGTCAAAGAATTTATTGATCTCTATATAGAGACCTATGGCGAAGAGCCATCGATTCTCGAAGCGCAAGCATTCGATTCTGCCAATATCCTCTTTGCCCAACTAAGCAATCCCGGCGTAACCGATCGAGCGAGCATGCGCAAAGCCGTCGCCGAGTTACAAGACTATCCCGGAGTCACCGGCGCCACCAGCTTTGACTTTACCGGCGATGCAGACAAAGTCCTCTTTCAACTGCAAATTAAAAATGGCAGAATCGTTCAAATAAACTAGAGCCGCCTCTCTCTACAGACGAGATCAAATTGAAGGATTAATTGTGGAACTGGGGGACTTGACCAGCAGGCAATGGCAGGCTGAGTTCAATACGGGTTCCTTCACCTAATGTACTGATAATATTAATGTTTCCTCCGTGCCCGTCAAGAATTTGCTTCACGATACTCATCCCGATTCCAAGACCACTAGATTTCGTATTGCTATAGTCTGCCCGATAAAATTTTTCAAAAATCCTGGCCTGCTGCTCAGGAAGCATCCCAATGCCCTGATCTTCAATAATGATCCGATAGCTGTCACTTCCCACTTCAGCAGCGATACTAATCAGACTATCTTCGTCCGAATATTTCACGGCGTTACTCAACAAATTTTCCAACACCTGCTGCAACCTGCCAGAATCGACATGGACCAGCATTCCTTCCCTTGGAAGCGTAAGCTCATAATTGTGAGTTTTAGAGGTCAGCTTAAACTGCTGAACAACCCTTTCGATAACAATCGAAATATCGGCTGGTGAAATTTCAAGGGAGAGCGGCTGTCCGGACTCAATACGACTGATGCTCAACAGATCATCGATAATCCGCGCCAAAGTTTCTGCGCGGCTCAATATTTCCTGCATAAAATCCCGCTGTTCTTCTGCACTGAAGCGTTCCTCATTTGCCGGATCAAGCATCAGTTCACTGTATCCAAGAATCGATGTCAATGGCGTGCGCAGTTCGTGAGCCGCCGTCGAAATAAATTCGTTCTTCATCTGATCCATGCTTCTTTCACGCGAGACATCGCGCAACAGCATCACCAGCCCACTAACCAACCCTTTAGTGTCATGAATCTCAGAAGCATGGGCCTGTATCACCCTGAAATCACCGTTACCATTTCCCGCGAGCGAAATATCGATCTCACGATTTCTTACGCCTGATTCTTGCTGCAACTGGACAGCGACGTCGCGCACTGTTTTTTCGAAAGAATCTCCCAACAACTTTTCAGCTGGTGTGTTTATCATCTGGATCTGGCCCAGAGCATTTGTCACTATCAAACCATCAGGAACTGAACGCAACAACACGTCGATCCTGCGTCGTGCATCTTCAGCCAAAATCAAGGCCTTTTCGCGCGAATCTCGCACCGCCATCAGCTCAGTTACATCTTTTATAATGCAAACCACCCCGAATTCATCACTCTCTCCCCCACAAGGAGCACTGGAAAATAGAACAGGTATATCTTGACCTTGAGAGTTACGAATAACCGTTTCGAGGTTTTCGACATGGGCAGTCAGAAGCCCAACTGCAAACTCAGCGCGCAGCAGGACAACAGGTGTCTCGGGAAAGAGATCAGACAGGGGCCGATTGATAACTTTTGCTGGATCAGAAGACAAAAGATTGAGAGCTGCATTATTGATTTGGACAATCAGACCCTGCTTGTCCACGACAATCAATGGATCGATAATGGTTTCGACAATTCTCTGCATAGAATCACGTGACCGCCGGTGACTGTCCAGATCCATGACCATTCGGTTGAAGGCATTGTTAAGCTGATTAAATTCTTCACTCGTATCATGGGGCAGCTGGTGACGGTAATCTCCCTGCCCTACCCGCTCGGCAAAGTCGACCAGCTGACCGATATTCCGTGTCAGAATCGACGTCAGTTTCCAGGAAATAAGCGCGCCCACAAAGGTCACGGTCAGGAAAATTATCCCCGCCATGACGCGCATTTGTTGAACCTCTGCCCGATATATTTCCCATGGAACCGTAGCCAAAACCTGTAAACCACCGTCCTCTACAGAGCCTGAGGCTATTACGAGATCATCATCAAAAAACTGGTGGCGCGTCGGTTTTGACTCAGGAGAAAAAGGCAGGTCCTGAAAGACCATTTCGGGACGATTAAAAGTCAGAAGCTTGCCCTCAGCTGAGAGCAATGACAACGAAGCATCATCATTATGAGCGATAGCAATCAGTTGCCTCTCAAATTGTTCGATAGGGAGTGACAGCAACAAGGTTCCGAGAAACTGGTCACCAAAATAACTGACATAGCTATACGCCAATTGCAACGTTGGTTGACCAGCCTGAGTATCTTGCAACCTGACTCCGACATGCATTTGATTCGGATGACGCCGCGCCTCTTGAACCACCGGATCGTACTGGTGGTTCAAATAATTCTCTGCCGACCGACCGTTAATCAGTCTGACTATTTCATCGCCATCTTTGTCGAGCATACTGACAACCGGGAAATTTTCCGGGAATTCTTTAAAATATTCGAGGAAATGTTTTTCAAGCGGCAGCTCACCGTATCTGTGGCGAAAAGACTCCATGTCGAGTCCCTCCATCTGGAGGGCTCGTTCGCGTAAGGTTGCGGAGATACTCATCGCACCTTCGCTAGCCAGATGAGATAAATGTCGATCCTGCATCTTCTCCAGAGCAGGGACAAACAACAGGTAGCTCCCACCGCCAAGCAGCACCGCGGTCAAGACTACGGTTAAAAATTGTAGCAGTTGAATTCGGTTACGAAAGTTCAACGAAAACATCAAATATCCTGACCTGAGACTGGGACAGCACCAAAGGAACCGATCAACTTTTGCGCCTCAGGGCTGTTCAGAAACTGCAGAAAACGCCGCGCCTCCGTATGCAAAGGCTCTTTCCAGACCAGAGCCAATGGCAGGTGTAAACGATACATCTCATTGGTTACCGTCGTTGAAGTTGCCATTACCCCATCAATGGAAAATTGGACCAGATTGGAATTCACGACTTGAGAAAGGGGAAGATAACCGAGAGTGTAGGGATGTGCTGCAATCGTTGCAAAAGCTTCGCGGGTGGTATAGATCGTTTTACCAGCCAGTTTTTTTAATTCTCTCAAGCCTTTGATCTTATCGAACAGGATACGATTCGAGGAATCATCTTCCTCGCGTTTCGCCAGATAGATCTTCTGATCAGGACAATTCCCAAGTTGCGACCAGCGGCTATAGCTGCCGTTATATATCTTAAGAATCTGGCTTGAGTTGAGATCAGTCACGCAGCGTTGCGGCAGATTAGCAACAAAGACGATCGGGACCGAAGCAAACTTGTGCCAGCGCAACCCTTGCTGAATCTCCTCTTCATGCAAGGGGCGGGCAACGCGGGCCAGGTCAGTGCGTCCCTGCAGCAGCATCCGAATCCCCCCGCTACTACCAACGCTGGGTGGCACCTCTACGTGTTGGTCCGGATAAAGGCGCTGATATTCTGTCGCCAGCCGTTGCAGGAGTATCTCACTGTCACCGGTTCCCGACAGATTAAGAGCCGTTGCCGGCACAGTCTGAAGTGTAAAAACAATCAGTACCAGAAGAAAAATCCGCACTCATCCCTCCCTATGTCTCGAATGATGACAGCCGAAGAGATTTCTCTCCAGACTAAAAAAACCGCTCTACAGATTACATCCATTAACAGGTTATTGAAACAGGGAAGTCATATCGGAATTGAACGGTCAGAAACTTGGCCAAAAAGAGACTGCTGAAGCCTTTTGCAAAGACCCTTAAGATGAGTATTCTTCGACCAAAACTTCATAGCTCTCAGTTTCGGCACTATACCCGAGCAATTGACCAGTCTCGATTTCAAAATACCAGCCATGAAGTTGCAAACTGCCAGCGACAATACGTTTTTTAATCCAGGGGAATGTTCGTAAATTATTTAACGATGTCAAAATCGCTTCTTGTTCACAAACGCAGCTCAGCTCACGCTCATCGTCAGAACCGACCCTGGCCAGTGCACGCTCACGAGCCGCCGCCGCGATATCGACCCACCGACCGACAAATTCTCCAACCATCTCGCCATCTGCCGCACTGAGCAGGCCAGAAATTCCGCCACAGCCAGAATGTCCAAGAACAATAATATCCCTGACCTTCAGGTAGCAAACCGCGTATTCAAGCGCCGCACTCACGCCATGATAAGCGTTATCTGATTCATAAGGAGGGACCAGATTTGCAACATTACGCACAGTAAAAATATCGCCAGGGGAACTCCCCGTCAGCAACGCCGGATCAACACGTGAGTCAGAGCAGGCAATCACCAGCGTTTTCGGGCTTTGCCCCTTGGCCAACTTCGCCGCCAAACGTTCATTATCGCGATAAAGTTGCTGCTGGAAAGTTCGAAACCCATCGATAAAGTGCTGAAGATCACTCATAGGTCGCCTCTCTCGATAACCGCAACCGAATTATAGCAGGGGAGAGAAAAAATTTGCGCCCTGTCGGGCAACAGGGCGCAAATTGGAGAGACATGAATGGAGCTGTCACAGAAATCAAGCTTATAGAACTGTAAGTCGCATCCACGCCCATCGATATACCTCGTATACAGTAATATGGTCAAGAAATATATTTACCGCTGATAAAAATATTTATTTCCGATAAAATTCGAGCCGGCTCTTTTGATAACTTAACAGAACTACACCCCTGTGTGTAAATCTGTTATATTCTCCATTCAATCGACACCCTTAACAAGGAGACAGTTCCCAACATGTCGAGCAGCGTAGGTACTCTTTTTCGTATTTCCACTTTTGGGGAATCCCACTGCGCCGGTGTTGGTGTCGTGGTTGATGGTGTCCCATCTCGGATGAAACTTCAACCCAGCGATATTCAAATTCAGCTGGACCGAAGACGTCCCGGACAAAGTAAACTGTCGACTGATCGCGATGAAGCCGATCAGGTTGAAATTCTTTCGGGAGTTGAAAATGGCCTGACTCTCGGGTCCCCCATTGGACTGCTGGTGCGCAACAAGGATCAACGCCCACAGGATTATGGATCGATGGTCCAGATTCCGCGCCCTTCGCATGCCGATCTGACCTATCGTCAAAAGTACGGGATTCACGCCTCAAGCGGTGGTGGCCGCTCCAGTGCACGTGAAACAATCGGCCGTGTTGCTGCAGGTGCCATCGCTGAAAAGTTTCTTCTCCAGGAATACGGGATTGAAATTGTCGCCTGGGTCAGTTCTGTAGGAGATGTTGATGCCAAGGCTGTCGATCTTTCAAGCGTAACCCGCAACCAAGTCGATGCCAATGATGTTCGCTGTCCCGATCTGTCCGCCGCTCAACAGATGTCCGAACAGATCCTTGCAGCGCGTGGGGATAAAGATTCAATTGGTGGGGTATTAACCTGTGTCTGCCGCAACCTCCCTGCCGGGCTTGGCGAACCGGCTTTTGATCGTCTGGAGGCAAGGTTGGCACATGCCATGCTGTCGATCCCCGCGACCAAAGGATTTGAAATCGGCTCCGGCTTCGATGGCGCCAGAATGCGTGGCTCTGTTCACAACGATCCATACACTTTCAAAAATGGCCGTCTCGGCACCTTGACCAACAATAACGGTGGAGTCCAGGGCGGAATATCAAACGCTGAAGATATCTATTTCAGAGTTGCCTTTAAACCACCAGCGACCATTGGCCTGGCGCAGCAGACTGTCGATTATCAAGGAGAGAAAGTAACGCTGGAGGCCAGGGGACGACATGACCCCTGCGTGGTTCCACGTGCCGTCCCGATTGTCGAATCGATGGCAGCCCTCGTCATTGCCGATCTGGCCTTGATCCAGAAGATGCGCCATCCCCTCTAACCTATTAATGTTCATAACATTTGGAGTTAATTATGCGTCTAGTCTCACTGGTTCTCCTCTCGTTACTTATCTGGGCCGCACCTTCTTTCGCTGGCGTGGTGAAACTTCAGGAACTTAAAACCCTGCAACTTGACCAGACCCCCAAACAAATCGCCACGACTGACGATGGTCGACGACTCTATGTCTTGACTCAGGACGCTCAAATTCTGATCTATAGCCTCGGTGGTGAATTGCAAGGAAAAGTTGCCGTCGACCCGGATGTCGATCACATCACTCCCTTAGGACCTAAGCACCTGCTGTTACAAAAAACTGCCAAGAAACAAGCGGTGGTCGCGATGCTCGAAATTTCACAGCAGATCGACATTAGCAACTCCCCCACCCTCGGCGAAGAGACAGCGCCGGTAACTATTGCCATCTACGATGATTTCGAATGCCCCTACTGCGCCAAATCTGTTCCTCTTCTGAAGCAGGTGGTAGAAAAATATCAGGGCAGCGTCAAAATGGTGTTCAAGAACTTCCCGTTGAGCAGCCATCGCAACGCACGCAATGCGGCATTAACTGCACTTGCAGCGAACCAACAGGGCAAGTTCTGGGAAGTTCACGATCTCCTGTTTGAAAATTACAACAGTCTCAACCCGAAGAAAATAGATGACCTTGCTGCCCAGACCGGGCTTGATATGGAACAACTTAAGAAGGACCGGATCGATCCACAGCTGAATGCGTTGCTTTCACGCGACATTAGCGAAGGAACAGCGATTGGAGTGCGCGGCACACCAACGATCTTCATCAATGGCAGATTACTACCAGAACGCAGCATGGCTGGATTCAGCCGTCTGATTGAGGATGAATTACGCCAGGTAACACCTCCGCAGGCTAATCCTCAATAACAGATGAAGCCACTGACCCTGACTTTTATCGGTAGCGGGGATGCTTTTTCAAGCGGCGGTCGCCTGCAGAGTGGAATTTTTATCGAGTCGCAGACCTGCGGTCTGCTTCTCGATTGTGGCGCAACACTACTTACAGGCCTGCAGCGTTGCAATCTGAATACTAATCAGATCGACGCTGTTGCCATTTCTCACCTGCACGGCGATCACTTTGGCGGCATTCCGTTTCTGTTACTTGATGCGCTCTTTATCACCAAACGGAAAAAACCCCTACATATCTTCGGCCCCCCAGGGACTGAAAAGCGGATTATCACCGCCTGTAACACCTTTTATCCAGGTGCCCTCGACGGCCCCTTCCCCTTCAGTGTCAATTATCATGTTCTCAATTATCAAAAAACCACAACACATGACCCGTTTACCATTGCAACCTTTGCAGTCAGTCATAGTCAAAAGTCTGCGGCCAGTGCTTTGCGAGTCGAAATAGCAGGCCGGACAATCGCCTACTCTGGCGATACCAGTTGGAATAACAACTTGATTGAATTAGCGAAAGGGAGTGATCTTTTCATCTGTGAGTGTTGTAACTACGATGAGAAAAGCCCCGGTCATCTGGACT
>JAJRQB010000129.1 GCA_024280485.1 Deltaproteobacteria bacterium | reverse complement strand
CCAGGATCAAACTCTCCAGTTTATATTTCTGAAGTTTGTCCTATTTTGTTCAATTATCTTGAACCCTTACAAGCTCTTTCAAACATCTGCTATTTAGTTTTCAAAGACCAGTTTCTGCTCGCCACCGTGAAGCGACAAGCAGGGACTCTATCCAAACGAGCCCGATGTGTCAATCTCTTTTTTAACTTTTTTTCGCGGCCAAAATCTTTCGATTCCAACACTAGCTGTTACTTAAAAATTTACGAAAAAGTTGTCGTCCCTTTCGGAACAAAGAGCGTGTTGTCGGCGACCTCAAAAAAGCATCTTGCGTGACAACGGAGCGCAGTTATAACCAATCACTTCAGGATCGTCAAGAAAAATTTTAACGCTTTTGTACTTACTTTCAAATGGGTTGATTTTCAACCCGGGGAGATCAGTGCAAAACGACGCTTTCCAGCCTGCAAACCAATTCACAATCAACGGTGACTTCACAGTCTGCATCAGCGATCTTCCTACCATTGATCTTAGCCGCACCCTGCTGGACCAGCCGACGACCCTCGCCGTTCGACTTGACCAGTCCGGCTTCGGCCACTTTTCGGCATCAACTTCACCATGGACGCGTGCAAGGAACTCCCAAACCATCGCCTTTGCCTAGGAGATGGTTCCGTAAAGCAAAGCGCCCTGAAACCATCGGTCTCAAGGCGCTTCTCTTGCAATACAATTCATTTCATTTCATTTCACAGAAATGATGAGGCGGTGACATGAAATGCCCCAAGCATAATCACACCGCCTCGATAATATAGTAATTTTTCTTGCCCTTCTGTATCAGAAGGTATGATCCATTGATCAGATCCGCCCCGGTCACCAGGTATTCCTGATCGGTCAGCTTGGCCTTATTCAGGCTGAGTCCGTTACCTTTTATCGTACGGCGCAGCTCGCCTTTAGACGGAAATGCTTTAGTTTCAGTGACGAGAAGTTCAACAACCGGAACGCCAGCGTCAAGTTTACTGCGGTCGATCTCATAGGTCGGCACACCTTCAAATACCGACAGGAAGGTCTCCTTGTCCAACTTTGACAGGCTTTCGGTCGTGGCCTTGCCAAACAGGATCTGTGAAGCTTCGACAGCCTTATCGTATTCTTCTTCATCATGGACCATGCAGGTGACTTCTTGTGCCAGACGTTTCTGCAAGGGTCGCAGGTGCGGTGCGGCTTCATGCTCTTTGACTAGCGCTACTATCTCCTCCTTGCCTAAGAGCGTGAAAATCTTAATGTACTTCTCGGCATCGGTGTCTGAGACATTAAGCCAGAACTGGTAGAACTTATACACTGTGGTCAACTTCGGGTCGAGCCAGACATTGCCGCTTTCTGTTTTGCCGAATTTACCACCGTCCGCCTTGGTGATGAGCGGACAGGTCAAGGCAAAGGCTTCACCCCTCACCTTGCGGCGAATAAGTTCTGTCCCTGTCGTAATGTTCCCCCATTGGTCGGACCCACCCATCTGCAATTTGCAGTTCTTCTCGCGGTACAGATGTAAAAAATCGGTGCCTTGAACCAGCTGATAGGTGAACTCGGTGAAGGACAACCCCATCTTGGCTTCTTCACCGAGACGCTTTTTGACGCTGTCTTTAGCGATCATGTAATTGACCGTAATATGCTTGCCGATGTCGCGGATAAATTCCAGAAAACCGAAATTCTTCATCCAGTCATAGTTATTGACCAGCTCAGCGGCATTGGCGATATCTGATTCAAAATCGAGAAACTTCGCCAACTGCTTTTTCAAGCATTCCTCGTTATGACGAAGGGTCTGCTCGTCGAGCAGATTGCGCTCGGCCGACTTGCCAGACGGATCGCCGATCATCCCGGTTGCCCCACCGATAAGCGCTATCGGCTTATGGCCGGCGATCTGAAAATGCTTGAGCATCATCACACTGACCAGATGGCCGATATGCAGCGAATCAGCAGTCGGGTCGATCCCGACATAGGCCGATGTCGTTTCTTTCTGAAGCTGCTCTTCCGTCCCGGGCGTGATGTCGTGGATCATGCCACGCCAAGTCAATTCTTCGACAAAATTCATTTTCAATACTTATCAGTTTTGAGTGTTAGGTTCATCGCTTCTCCCGAGCTTCATCCGCAGCCAGGGAAGCACCAATGGCTCAACTGCGCGACCGCGCTATCTTACGGGCGCTCCTGCACACGTTCAATGGCGGTACAGCGACCATTCTTTTCATCCATTGTCACAAGGACCGCGCAAAGCAGCGGATCTTTTTTAGCAACCTCAAGTCGCACAGGCAGTTGCGTCAGAAAGCGTTGCAGGGCTGGCTCCTTCTGATTACCGATTACTGCGTCCTGCGCTCCAGTCATTCCGGCATCGGTGAGATATCCGGTACCACCAGCAAGTATTTTCTCATCAGCAGTCTGGACATGGGTATGGGTGCCGATAACAGCCGAAACACGACCATCAAGATAATGACCAAGAGCTTGTTTTTCGCTGGTCGCTTCGGCATGAAAATCCACAAAGATCATCTTGGCCTGGCCGGAGACCTCTTCAAGAATCTGGTCCGCAACTCGAAAAGGGCAATCAAGGTTCTTCATAAAAACTCGCCCTTCAAGATTAATCACCGCAACCGGCAGCCCTGCCGCAGTCTCAAATATGTCATACCCACGGCCAGCGAGACCCGTCGGGTAATTATGCGGGCGCAGCAATCGCTTATCACGATCTAGAACCTCTAAAATCTCCTTCTTGTCCCAAATATGGTTTCCTGAAGTCAGCACCTGGGCACCAGCCTGATAGAGTTCATCCATGACCGAGAGGGTCAGACCATAGCCCGCGGCAGCATTCTCGGCATTCACCACAACCAGATCAACCATATGCCGGTCGATCAACGAGGGAAGCTTTTGCTTGAGTATTTGCCGACCAGCCTTACCGACGACATCACCCACAAAAAGAAGTTTCAAGACCTCAGCCTTTCCAGAACCAGATTACTTAGCATATTCAACTGCACGAGTTTCACGAATTACATTGACGCGGATCTGACCAGGATAGGTCATCTCCTCTTCAATCTTACGTGCAATATCTTTGGCAAGGACGTGCGATTTGACGTCAGAGATCTGGTCACTAGCAACCATCACGCGAATCTCGCGACCAGCCTGAATTGCAAAGCAACTAGTAACACCACCGAAGGAGGTCCCGATCCCCTCAAGCTCGCGTAAACGCTTAACGTACGTTTCCAGAGTTTCACGGCGAGCACCAGGCCGCGCCCCAGAGAGAGCATCTGCAGCTTGAGCCAGAACAGCCAGCACCGATGAAGGCTTCTCATCTTCGTGATGAGCAGCGATTGCGTGAACAATCTCTGCTGACTCCCCATACTTCCGCGCCAACTCACCACCATTAACCGCATGTGAACCTTCCAGTTCATGGCTAACAGCCTTACCAATGTCGTGTAAAAGGCCAGCACGCTTAGCCTGTTTGACATCAACGCCAAGCTCAGCAGCCATCATGCCACACAGAAAAGCGACTTCGATGGAGTGCTGCAACTGGTTTTGCCCGTACGAGGTCCGATACTTGAGCATCCCGAGCAACTTGATGATCTCTCGATGAATGCCGTGCACACCAACGTCGAAGGTCGCCTGCTCGCCAGCCACACGAATTGTTTCATCAACTTCACTCTGAGCTTTCTCGACCAATTCCTCAATTCGCGCGGGATGAATTCGGCCATCGGCAATTAAGCTTTCGAGTGCAATACGAGCGACTTCACGCCGCACCGGGTTAAATCCCGAAATAACAACAGCTTCAGGAGTGTCATCAATGATCAGATCAATACCGGTAGCCGCTTCGATTGCTCGAATATTTCGCCCCTCGCGACCGATGATACGCCCCTTCATTTCATCATTCGGCAAAGGAACCACGCTAACAGTCTTCTCTGCGACATAATCACCAGCATAACGTTGAATAGCCACAGAGATAATCATCTTGGCCTTTTTATCTGCAATCTCTCTCGCATCATCCTCGATCTGCTTGAGAGTACGTGCAGCATCATGTTTCGCCTCGTTCTGCATCGCCTCGATCAGTTGTTGCTTGGCTTGCTCGCCGCTCATGCCGGAAATCTCTTCGAGCTTTTCACGCTGCGCGGCAATAAGTTGAGCCGTTTCACTATCACGCTTATTCAACTGGCCCTCCAAGGACTGCAGCTGATGTTCTTTCTTATCCAGTTCAGAAACCCTTGTTTCCTGAATGTTAGCCTTGCGTTCAAAGTTTTCTTCTTTTTGCTGCAAACGATTTTCCTGCGACTGAATCTCCTTGCGCAATTCACGCGCTTCGGCCTCCCAGTCGGTCTTGGCCTGAAGCAAAAGATCCTTGGCCTGAATCGTCGCCTCCTTGACTATCGAACCAGCTTCTTTTTTAGCCTCAGCCGTTAATTGATCAGCAGCAGCATTTGCGTTAGCAAGTTTCGATTCCGACAACTTGCGCCGCAGAATCATTCCAATAAAAACCCCGGCTGCTAAAGCAGCAAGGACCATCACAACAATTAGAAGTTCCATCTCCATTGCAGATACCTCCCAGCAAAATATATGGTTAACCCGTCATTGATTTTATAACGGGGAGTAAATTTCTTTATCCGAAACCAGCAGTGCAACCTTCTGGTCATGCTCTTCTGCTGGTAGTTTATCTTGTATCTGAAAATCGTAGCCGAACCCAACACTCAATCCACCGAAACAACCATCACTCAACAGACGATCAAAATAACCACGCCCATAACCCAACCGATGTCCATGGCGATCAAAGGCAATCCCCGGAACCAGCAGCAACCCGATCTGTCCGGGATCGATCTCTCTCGAGCGATGAATAGGCTCACATATCCCGAAACGCCCAACTTTCAAGTCCGCCAGCGAACGAACCTGAAAAAAACGCAATTTATCCTCAAAAACACTGGGATAGCAAACCTGCTTATCCATAGCAAGGGCAGCCGATAAAAGGCGATCCGTTTCGACTTCATTTCGGATCGGACTATACAATGCTAACGTCTTCGCATGCTGAAAAGCAGGAAGACTGAGCACCTGCATCTGTGCAGCCACACTGCCTGAGGCTACTTCGGCACAACTGAGCAGCATCCGTCTCTGCAAAAGGGTCGTTCTAATAGAGTTTTTGTCTAAAGGCAGAGACATTCAAACTCCGAATATCTCCAGGGCAGGAATTTAGCAAGTCAAGCAGTAGAGGCAATACCCTCAACAAACGTCAGACTATTCAGATTTCCCTAATTTTCAAGCCGATGCAAAGATTAACATGTGGCTGAAAAAGGGGATCGAACTTAAAAGCGATCATATCCAGATCGAGAAATCTGCGGAGGTCCTCCAACATAAAGGGGCCCACCGATGAAAACTGACCGCAGAACGGACAGTCTGAGTTTATTCAGCCATATGTGACTTGCAAAATACTATCTATCTTCCAGCCCTGAAGCTCTTCCAGGGTTATTTCTTATTGATTTAGCGCGTTTTCAATCCGCTCAATCAATTCAGCTTCGCGACTTTTCGACTGCACATCGACAACCGGATTAGTGAGCCACTCTTGCCTCTCAACTTCAATCTCTTGGTTTTTACGTTTTTCTTGCAGATACTCACCGGCCAAATTAAGCATGGCCAACATATATCGGTCACGAGTGTCGACCGACACAGACTTGGGTAAACCTGAAAGTTTTTCCTCTACGAGGACAGCCGCCGCCTGCACCAAATCAGGGTCACCCTGACTGCGTAACAGGTAATCACGGCCCAGCAGATTAACCTTAACAGTCACACTCATGATTGCTGCTCCCGCAACAACTCCAGATCAGCCAACAACCCCTCAACTTCAACAAACATATCGCGGCGCAGTTGCCGCCAATCTTCCTGTTCAGCAATCAAATGGGCACAATGATCCTGTAGCTGAGCATTGCGTTGCAAGAGACGATTTACTGCATTTTCGAGTTGACCCATATGAAAACACCCATTTGTGACACTTGATCGAAACTTAGGCTCTCATACCATAAAAGTCAAGATTATCGGTCAGTTTTCAAACAGAGCGGCGACAAAATCCTGTGGCCTAAACTCCTGAAGATCATCGACCCCTTCACCAATCCCGACATAGCGGACAGGGAGTCCAAGTTCACAGGCAATTGCTACGACAATTCCACCCTTGGCCGTACCGTCCAGCTTGGTGAGTGCAATCCCGTCAATACCAACGGCTTCATGAAACTGGCGCGCCTGAATCAGAGCATTCTGTCCCATCGTTGCATCAAGCACCAACAGGGTCCCATGTGGTGCCCCGGGAATTTCTCTCTCAAGCACACGTCGCACCTTCTTCAACTCCTCCATCAGGTTGACCTTGGTGTGCAAACGACCTGCGGTATCAAGAATCAAAACATCAGCGTTACGCGCCACTGCGGCACGAGCAGCATCGAAAGTAACCGCACCAGGGTCAGCTCCTTCGCCATGACGAATCACATCGACTCCAGCTCGTTCCCCCCAGGCGACTAACTGTTCCGCTGCTGCGGCACGAAAGGTATCTCCTGCCCCCAATACAACTTTAAGTCCCTGTTGCGCAAATTGACGAGCCAATTTACCAATTGTCGTTGTCTTGCCGACACCATTGACTCCAATGACCAGCAAGACAAAGGGCCCATCGCTTCTCTTAGTGTCAAATGGTTCTGCTTCAATCAGCAGTCCAGCCATCTCTGACATCAGAGCAGAACGCAACTGGAGCGCATCCTTAAGATCACCATCCTTACTGCGCTTCTCAAGGGCAGCCATCAACGTCTGAGTCGTTTTCAACCCGAGATCAGCCGTTATCAGCACCTCTTCCAGATCCTCAAAGAGCTCTTCATCGATCTTGCGTCCAGCACTTAGTAATGCATCTACCCGACCGACCAGCGTTGATCGGGTTTTGGCAACCCCGGCACGAAAACGTTCCAACAAGCCGAGAGGTTCTGGTTCTGGTTCTGGTTCTGGTTCTGGTTCTGGTTCTGGTTCTGGTTCTGGTTCTGGTTCTGGTTCTGGTTCTGGTTCTGGTTCTGGTTCTGGTTCTGGTTCTGGTTCTGGTTCTGGTTCTGGTTCTGGTTCTGGT
>JAJRQB010000011.1 GCA_024280485.1 Deltaproteobacteria bacterium | reverse complement strand
GACTATCCGCTTCACCAGAGCCAGACCAAGGCCAACCCCCTTCCCCTTATATTGGGTACCACTACTGTGTTCTTCGATTTTCCCCGCAGCATAGAATCGGTTAAAGATCCGCGGCAGATCGATGCTTGAAATCCCGATACCGTTGTCACAGACCATCACCTGCAAAAAATCACCCTGCCACTGCAGATCTTCGATCCCGTCGGGATAAAAAAGCTGTAGCTGATCTTTGGGTAAATTTCGGGCTGAAACCTTTTGCGCCTTGACTTCAATCCGTCCGCCATCGGGCGTGTACTTAATGGCATTTTCGAGGAGATCGGTGAAAACTCGGCGAACCATAGCAGAATCGGCCAACAAGGGTGGCCATGCATCTTCGGGCGCAAACACAAGCTGAATGTCACGCTCTTTCAACACCCAATTCAGCTCAAGGTGTACCTCCTGCAACAACTGATAAAACCCGATCTGCTGGCGGCGTAAGCTGAACCCTTCGGCTTCAATCCGAACAATATCGAGCATGTCTTCAACGATATCAGACAGACGTCGTGCGCCCTGCATCGAATAGTCGAGCAAGCGGCTCTCATCTTCGCTCAGTCGCTCAGGGAGACTTTCATATAGATATTCAAGCGAACCCAGAAGAAAAGTCAGGGGAGTACGTAATTCATGCGAGGCAATCCCGATAAAATCACTTTTGATGCGATCAATCTCGCGCAACTCAGCGTTAACCTTTTCCTGCTCTGCCATAGCACTTTTTAATTGAGCCTGCGACTCCTCAAGGGCCAGCGCCTTTTCTTCGAGACTACGGTGGCTCTTCTGCAACTCTTCATAAAGGCGCGAACGCTCCTGATCACGTAACCTGACACCCGTCAGATCACGTGCGGTCAGAAGAACACCGTCAACGACATCACCTTCGTGGATAGGTGCCAACAAAAGCGCCAGCGCGACCTCCTTGCCTGATGGCCAGATGAAATGTACCTCTAGTTCTCGCGGATGCCCGTCCAATGCTCGCATAAATGCAGACTCAATTTGCGGCATTGCGGTGAGCGGGAAAATCTTTTCGAGCTTCTTCCCGAGCAACTGCTCTGGTTGAGTCCCCAGTATCCCGCGACAAGCCTTATTGGCCCTCAAAGCCTTCCCGTCCACCGAAAATGAAACGATCGCTTCACTGACGGCCTCAAAAAGGCTCTGATAGCGGATCTCATTCCGTTCCTGCTCACGGATACGCTCACGCAGACGTGAGCATTCCTCAAGCTCAGCTCGGCAGCCTTCTTTGATTTTTTCAGGACGGGGGTTTGCGCTCACAAGTTCGGGACTAATCATTAATTTACTGGCAGGCATAAGAATTTTTGCGGATCCTGCTAAAAAGTAATTATAGCAGCTTTAAATATTTTATGTGATCAACGAAAAAGGGTCGGACTAAGCGCTGCGGTCACCTTATTGAGCCAGCCTGCAATCTGCGGCGACTGTGACTGCCCTTCTTCATTTACAGGCAATAAGGTTTTCTCAAGTCCGGAAATTCCGATAAATTTCAAATTTACCGCATCTGATTTGTTAAAATGAGCCTCGTCAAAATCAGGATACTGCAAAGCCAGGATAGTTACAGCATCAACTCCGCTCATCTCCCACAAAACCCGGCCATCAGCCGACACCACACTGGCAGTAGCCATAATATCATTGTAATCAGTAATCAGCGTTTCAAAGGTATTGCGCGACCAACGCTTTTCATTGTGTACCGCAGATTGCAAGTTGAGCAGGAGTATCCCATCAACAACCGAGTCCTTGCACAGCTCAGCGAGAACCTGCAGATTCAACTGATATCCACGTGGTTGCCCCAGCTCATCAACGTCTGCCTTGAGTAGGAGTTTCTCTGCAAGAACCCGCGCTGGCTCATTGATATGACGAACATCAAAGTAGCCTTTTTTCTTGCGCAAAGCATCAACAACAACCTCACTTTGACCAGTTGCCGCCCGGCGTAAGAGAGAAAAAATCTCAGTTGCTTCAGGATGCTTAACAACTGAACGGGTATCTACAACAAGAGGCAAAACCCCTAAAGTTCTTACTTGCTGCTGGTATTCTTTGGTCGGGACATTATAAATACCGCTACTACAGCCTGCCAGCAACAAAAACAGGATCACAATCGTTATTCGCATAACATCTCCATATATGGTTCTAGAATCGCTTTGCCTCTAAGCAAAGCTGGTGGTTTAGATCTCGTCTCCATACAAAGTAGTGTGCGCTCAAACCTCCAGTGACGTGACATAACAACCGTAACAGAAGAATGTCCACAGGGAAAGGCGCGACAAACTCCCGCTCACTGGCCCTCCAGCAATGCCGGCAGTCGTCTATCATCCCGGGGCAGTAAAGGGTCTTCAAAAGATTCAAGCGCCCAACTCAACATCTTCTCAGCCGGAGCGCCGATCAGTTCGGGTGGTAGCCCCTGGTTGAGAAAGACAAGGGCCAGTTGCATCATTTCACTGGCGTTTTCTGCCCGTACAATCCCAACCTCACCGTGCCGCTTACTGATCTTCTCACCATCTGAGCCGAGTAACAGCGGCAAGTGAAAATATTCAGGAGGCTCTCGATTCAAGCAACGATAAAGATATATCTGCCGTGCGGTAGAGCTAAGCAAATCCGCGCCACGCACAACCTGATCTATCCCACTATCAAGGTCATCGACTACAGTTGCCAACTGGTAGGCAAAAATTCCATCCGACCGAAACAGGACAAAATCGCCTACCTCCTTCTGAAGGTTCTGCTGCCAATCGCCCTTCATCCTATCGCAAAACCGGATCGGTTGCTGATCAACTCGTAAACGCCAGGAAAACTGTTGCCGTGTACCGGACGGCCCCTGACGACATGTCCCGGGATAGATCGGTCCCTCCTCCCCCGCGTGAGGAGCACTGGCGAGAATTTCTTTTCTTGAACAACTACACGGGTAAACCAACCCATCTTTTTTAAACTGCTGTAAGACTTCTGCATAACGATCGGCACGACGGCTCTGCCAAACAGGAGCCGCGTCCCATTCAAAACCGAGCCCTTCAAGCAGTCGGATAATTCCGTCTGCGGCCCCATCGACAACGCGTGGACGATCAAGATCGTCGATTCTGAGAAGCCACCGGCGACCAGTTTTTCGCGCAATGAGATAACTGCCTAATGCAGCAATCAACGAGCCCAAATGTAACGGCCCTGTCGGACTAGGAGCAAAGCGGCCTGCAAGTGTTTGAGTGAAAGAAAACATCGGTCATGCCTTATAGATTATTAGAAACAGCCAAATCAGAATAATGATCAGAAACAAGCGGATTGACATGAAAGATTAAAGAGTGTATTGCTTACTTCGTCAGTCAACAATCCGCGACAGCAGGCCTTTTCCTGCTATGCCGCAAAGGAGCAACCCTTGGTTATCACCCGAGCAACTGAATACGCTATCCGCACTGTTATTTTTCTGGCCAAGCAACCACATGGCGAAATTGTCCTTAAAAAGGATATTTGTCGGACACAGGAAGTGACCCCCGCCTTTCTGACAAAGATCCTTCAACCGCTGATCAAGGCCGGGATTGTCAGCTCCCAACGCGGTGTCGGTGGTGGCTTTCTTCTGGCTCGTGACCCTCAGAATATCAATCTGCTCGACCTACTTGAAGCAGAGGAGGGACCCCTCAAACTCAACCACTGTCTGATCGAAAAAGGGAACTGTCAGCGTGACGTTCACTGCTCAGCGCATCAGGTCTGGGCTGAAGCGCAAGTCGAGATGGTCAAGGTTCTCAAAAAGCACAGCATTGCGGACTTAGCTGACAAAGACGAAGACTGACCTAAGCAATTAAATACTACTATTTAAAATCATAAACAACAAACGCCCAGCTTCCTGAAGCTGGGCGTTTGTTGTACTGCTCTAGAAAAATTTAAATAATCACGGATATACTCAAAAAACACCCCGGAGACCAGGAGGGTAGGCTTCCAGGGTGAAGCAAGAGGCTGCCACAGCCTCCTGTAAAGAGTTGTGATGATTCTTGCCCTTTCAGTTTAGCTGCGAAACAGCCCATGTCAAATTTATCAGACAATTTTTGAATCTGCTTAACTGACATGATCTTCTGGATAAGCGTTAACTTTGTGAATACTAAGATCCGGCCCCATAAATTCTGCTTCCTGATCGAGCCTGAAACCCATGGTTTTATCGATCAGAGAATAGACGACAAAGCCTGTTATCAGCGCATAAACAACTGCCAACAAGCTCCCTGCGAGCTGAGACAAAAAGCTCACTCCACCTAAACCACCAAATATCTCAGAGCCAAAGATACCGGCGGAAATGCCACCCCAGGTTCCAATAACGCCGTGCAGCGGCCAGACACCCAGGACATCATCAATTTTCAATTTTTCCTGTTCAAAAGTAAAACCATAAACGAATATCAGGGATCCAAGGCCGCCGATGAAAAATGCCCCGATTGGATGCACCAGATCAGAACCTGCGCAGATAGCAATCAAGCCGGCCAGGGCGCCGTTATGCAAAAAACCGGGGTCATTTCGGCTCGCAATCAGGGCAAAGAGTACTCCACCAACCATAGCGGCCAGGGAGTTGACTGCCACCAGACCGGAAATGCCGCTGAGGCTCTGAGCACTCATGACATTAAAACCGAACCAACCGACCGTCAAAATCCAGCTTCCCAATGCTAAAAACGGAATATTGCTAACCGGAATCGCGTGGCTACGACCGCGCACAAAACGCCCCATGCGGGGGCCTAATATCAGCACCGCCGGTAACGCCAGCCAACCGCCGATCGAATGAACGACAACGCTCCCGGCAAAATCATGAAATGGTGCCCCAAAGGTGTTTTCAAAGAAACTCTGCAGACCGGCACTATTCTGCCCCCAAATCAGCGATTCAAACAGCGGATAGGACAATCCGGCAAAGATCGCACCAGCGATCACCTGTGGCCAGAACTTGGCACGCTCGGCAATCCCCCCGGAGATGATTGCTGGAATACAGGCCGCGAAACAGAGTAAGAAGAAGAATCGAACCAGTTCATAACCCTGGTTATCCCCGAGCAACTCTGAGGCCGGCATTAAAAAACTGATCCCATAGGCGATGGGATAGCCAATCAAAAAGTAGACAACGGTCGATACCGACCAATCGGTCAGGATCTTTGAGAAGGCATTAACCTGGCTTTTTTTGCGAACTGAACCGACCTCCAAAAAAGCGAATCCGGCATGCATGGCGAAAACCATTACGGCGCCAAGCAGAAGAAATAGTACATCCCCCCCCTTTTCCAAGGGTATCAATTGAAGCTTCCATCAGCAGGACCTCCTCGTCCGTTGAGCAGTAAGAAGACAGCACTGCCTTCTGAGTCGCCGTATCACCGTTACAATAGTTATGCCTAACGGCATCGTCAGCCCAACCCGCCCTGTCACCTAAATAACATTCCACAACCTGTTTAATTCATAACCACCCCTGCACTAAAAACAGGCACTAGAACCATTTCAACGGCAAGGTTCCGTTGTTTACTTAACTGTCAATAAGTTTATTCTTGACAGTTTTAGTTATGTAATATATTTTCGATTCACCATCTGTCTTACTAAAATTTTACTGGACACAATCACTACCCAACAAGGAGTCAGCCATGGCGCAAATATTTACCGACAATTCACTGGCAATTGGTCGCACCCCGCTTGTGCGTCTCAACCGCCTTGCACCCAAGGGCGGCGCAACCATTCTCGCCAAGATTGAAGGTCGTAACCCGGCCTACAGTGTCAAGTGCCGCATCGGTGCGGCCATGGTTTGGGATGCCGAAGAGAAGGGTCTGCTACGGCCAGGTAAAGAGATCGTCGAGCCAACCAGTGGCAATACTGGCATTGCCTTGGCCTTTGTTGCAGCTGCGCGCGGGATCCCTATCACCTTGACAATGCCTGAGACTATGAGCCTTGAGCGGCGCAAGGTCCTGAAAGCTTTTGGGGCCAAGCTGGTTCTAACTCCAGGCGCAAAAGGAATGGGCGGCGCTATTGCGGCCGCTGAAGAATTGGCCGCCAATGACCCCGAACGCTACCTCTTAATGCACCAGTTTAAAAATCCGGCCAACCCGGCAATTCATGAACGCACAACCGGCCCTGAGATCTGGGATGACACCGAAGGTCAGATCGACATTCTGATCAGCGGCGTCGGTACCGGTGGCACCATCACCGGCATCTCGCGCTATATCAAGAACACTAAGGGGAAAGCGATCACTTCGGTTGCGGTGGAACCCACCGACAGCCCGGTCATCAGCCAACATCTGGCGGGACAAGAGCTGGTACCTGGGCCACATAAAATTCAAGGAATCGGCGCTGGTTTTATCCCTGAAACCCTCGACATGACGATGGTCGATCAGGTCGAACTTGTCAGCAATGAAGAGTCCCTTGAAACTGCTCGTCGCCTGGCCGTCGAAGAAGGTATTCTCTCGGGAATCAGTTGCGGAGCAGCCGTTGCCGTCGCGGTTCGCCTCGCTCGCTTGCCGGAAAACGCAGGAAAAACCATTGTGGCAATCTTGCCAGATTCAGGTGAACGCTACCTTTCAAGCGTGTTGTTTGAAGGGGTTTCCTAAACAGACCATACATTCAAAACACACAGCTTTTCATCAAGAGTGGTTGAGGGACAGGCCCGCTGAAACCACAGCAACCAACATCCGGCTTCAAAGCGGTATCGGTGCTAATTCCTGCTCCGTTTAATCTGGAGGAAGATGAAAAGGATCCGGCATTGACACAACATCCCGGCCCCTTTTCTAAACGAAAAGGGGCTTTTTTATTCTCAGGAGACACCATCATGAAATCTAAGGGACAGCTTCACATCCAGACACGCCTGGTGCAAGCCGGTATAGGTCGTGATGAAAAAACCGGAGCAATCAGCCTGCCGATCCAGCCAAGCGCCACCTATCGTCATCCAGGTGTCGGGGAATCGACCGGCTATGACTATATACGCTCCGGAAATCCGACCCGTGAAGCTCTTGAAGAGCTCTTAGCCGATATGGAAGGTGGGGAACGAGGTCTGGCTTTCGCTTCAGGCATGGCCGCATTGACCTGCCTTTTCCTTAATTTTTCAAGTGGCGACCATCTTGTCCTGTCAGAGGATCTTTACGGTGGCACCTATCGGGTCCTCGACCAGATATTTTCGCGATTCAAGCTGACCGTCAGCTATGTCGACACTACCAATATCGACAACATCAGGGCCGCGATAACCGAGCAGACCAAAGGTATCCTGATCGAAACCCCGGGGAACCCACTGCTCGGAATTGCCGATATTCGTGCAATCGCCAATCTTTGCCAACAACATCAGCTCCTCTTCATTGTCGACAATACGTTTATGACCCCACTACTCCAACGCCCTCTCGAAATGGGTGCTGATGTCGTCGTTCATTCGGCAACCAAATACTTTGGTGGACACAACGATCTTTGCGCCGGGGTTTTGGTTGCTCGTGATAAACAGCTCGGTGAAGATCTTTATTTCCTGCAAAACTCGACTGGACCGATCCTTTCGCCGCAAGACAGCTGGTTGCTGGTCCGTAGCCTCAAGACCCTCGCGCTGCGCCTTGAACGGCAGTGTCAGAACGCGCAGATCATCGCCGAATGGTTGCAAAAACAACCCCAGATTGAAGTTGTCTATTTCCCCGGTCTACCAGAGCATCCAGGATATCAATTGATCCAGCAACAGGCTGACGGATTTGGAGCCATGCTCTCCTTCCGGGTCAACTCAGCGGCCAGGGCTCGACAAATTCTGGAACGAATTAAATTAATCAGCTTCGCCGAAAGTCTGGGTGGGGTAGAGAGCCTTCTCACCCTGCCGGCGATTCAGACCCACGGAGACATTCCTGAAGCAGAACGACTCAGACTGGGAATCTGTGATGCACTGCTACGTCTGTCGGTCGGTTGCGAAGATATCGATGATCTTCTAGCTGATCTCCAACAGGCGCTGGCAGACTGAAGCCAAACAACCCTCCATTTTCTTCAGCTAAACAATCCATGCACTAAAAGTCCATGGGTTTGAACCGGGAATAAAAATCCCTTTACAAGCAAAATCAAAATCTGCTTTAGCCGTCATCCTCGCGCATGCGGAGATCCAGCACCCACGGCAACCTCTGGATTCCCGCCTACGCGGGAATGACAAAAATGAGTAACATCTGAAAGACTTAGCCTAAAGTCCATAGTTTTCACTAGCGTGAAGGAACAATAAAAAACTCTGAGGTCCAGATCATCAAGATCGACGGACGCGAACCTACCTTCTCCGGCTACCCCAGCGTCACGACCTTGAGCCTTGTCTAGCAAGAGAAAAATGCAACCTCTAAGTACAGCAAACCTGTCAATTATTGTCTCTGGCAGAATTTCTATCAACTAAAAGGCTCATAAGGGAAGAGGCTTTTCTGTTATAGTTCTGCCAGACCCCCTACCACTTGCGGCTCCGAGGAAACATTAGATGCTACGCTCTTTAAGTCTACGCTGGAAAATCCTGCTCGCATTGCTCTGCCTGTCGGTACTACCACTGTTGCTGATCAGCCTGCTGTTTACCCAGATGACCAACAACCGCTTCAACAATGAACTGTTGGAAAAATCAGACCGTACCGGCAACTTCGTGCTACAGGCCAGTAGCTCAAGGCAACAAGAACTCTCGTCGCTCATGAAACCGCTACAGGAGAACGGTGAGATGATCAACGCCGTTTACTTTAGCCAGTTGACTGGAGATTCCACGAAACTCAAGCCCCTGCTACAGAAGGTCGTAAGCAGCTATGGCCTCGACCGGATAGAACTACTAAGCCAAAGTGGCACCCTCTACACCATGACTAAAACGGTTGAGAAACTCATAACAGAAGCCCTTACTGAAGAAGAAAAAGAACACTTAGCTACGGATTTAAGTGCAGCTGCAAACAACAGTATGCAACTAATTCGGGGGGAGCTAACCCTGTCTGCCAGCATCCCGCTTCAGCTTCAAGGACAGACCATTGCGCGCCTGAACGGATTTCGAATTTTTACTGATCAAACAGCCATGGAACTACGTAAGCTAGTCGGCACTGAATTGGCATTTCACAATAATAATAGAGTCGTTGCCGCTTCAAACCAAGAGCTTGCGCGACTGGACCTGCCGGAAATTCTCAGACATAGCCTGACCCGAACCAAGATTCACGACACTCCTTATGCCCTGTTCCCGTTTTCGCTACAAAACAATCAGGGAGGCTTCTTTCTGGCGATCGATCGCACTGCCGCTCAAAGTGCACGTGCCGAGATGAAGCAAACCCTGATGATCGCTCTGACAATAGTGTTCTTCCTCGCGGCAGGTGTCGCTATTATTGTGTCACGTGGAGTCACAACGCCGCTTCAGCAGGTCGTCAACAACCTTCAGCAAATTTCAGAGGGGGCTGGTGATTTAACACATACCCTGCCTACAGCCTCAAAAGACGAGGTTGGCGCGCTGGCCACAAGCTTCAACAGCCTGATGGCCAGTTTGCGTGAAATGATTTCCGGGACCCGCAATGCTGCCAGCAATATTGGCGTTGCGACACATCAGATCAGTGACAAGGCTGCTGAATTGAATAACGAGGCCCGAGAACAATCACTGGCACTGGAAAGCAGTCATATAGAAATTAAGGGGATCAGCGCCAGGGCTGAAGAGATCGCCGAAAACGTCTCATCTCTGGTTGCAACGGTACAAGAGAGTACAGCAGCAACTCACGAATTTGGTTCCACCGCTGGTAGCATCTCCGAGCAAATGGAGAACCTTTTTGCCATTACCAATGAAATTTCCAGCTCGATTCACCAACTCTCATCCTCGAATCAACAGATAGAAGTGAATGTCAGCGAACTTTCGCGCAACGCCAAAGAAACCTCCAAATCGATCCGCCAAATGGACGAGGCAACCCACTCTATCGAGGAAGGAGCCAACCAAACCCTCACTTTGGTTGAGCAGGCCGCGAGGCAATCCCTTGAAGGCAAATCAGCAGTCATGGATACGATTAATGGCATCAGTGGCCTACAGCAGACAATAGAGCAAGCCCACCAATCAATCCGCGAACTCGGAACCCGTTCAGACGCCATCGGAAATATCGTTAATGTCATTGCTGAAATTGCCGATCAGACAAACCTGCTGGCACTAAACGCCGCAATTATTGCTGCTCAAGCAGGGGAACACGGTAAAGGCTTTGCGGTGGTTGCTCACGAAATCCGGAATCTGGCCGAGCGGACTTCAATTTCGACCGAAGAAATTGCCGATATCATTGAAAACCTGCAGGAGGGCACACGTTTGGCGGCCAGTGCCATCGAAGCTGGTAGCGTCAAAGCCGAACAAGAGGTGGCGCGTAGCCAGACAGCCGGCGAGGCCCTTGAGAAACTGCACAATAGCTCCGTGTCCTCGATGAATCGGGTAGAACAGATAACTAACCTAGCCCGTCGCCAGACAGAAGAGAGTCGAACTATCACCCAGGCTGTTCTCAGCATTACCGAAACCCTGCAGCAAATTGCTTCATCGATTGGACAACAAACCTCAAGCACTCGGCACCTATCCGGAGCAGCAGAGCAGATGACAGGGATCTCAGCACGGGTCAAAAATAGTACTGATGAGCAAAAACGCGGCAGTCAACAGATTGCCATGGCCATGGAACAGATTCAGCAAACAATCGAAAAAATCCATAGCGCAACAATGCAACAAAACGAGCGGAGTCACCAAGCAATCGAAGTCGTAGCCAAAGCGTCTGAAATTGCTGAGAATAATGTTGATCGCGCAACCCAGTTCAATCAAATAGTCAAGACTCTCTCTACGCAGGCCAAGAACCTCCAGAAGAATGTCGGAGCATTCAAGATCTAACTTCGGGTTGTGAGCAAGGGGATTTTGTAAACAAATATTCCTGCCCACAAGCGCAACTGACGCTGCATGTTTTTTTCAAAACACCTATGTATGGCGAACATCCTTGAGGAGACAAGATCCCGGCACGAGACAAAAAACGTTTTTTTGATCGTTGATCACCTTTCAAACAATTGACAGTTAAACTCCCACTGGGCTAAAGTTCAGAAACATCTTGAGCGCACTTGTTGCGCTCACGTCTTTATCATGAGTGGTGGAGGGATAGGCCCTTTGAAGCCACGGCAACCGCCCGTAGACAACTATGTCACGGGGCCTGGTGCCAAATCCTTCTCCGCATCAGTGGAGAAAGATAAGGACGGTGCCTGTTTCAGAGAATAGATACTCTCTCAACGGCCCGTTTCCTTATCGGAAACGGGCCGTTTTTTTTCAGATAATCACTTATTTTTACCGGGACAAAAGAACTTGAACAACTCCGTCGGCATCGTCACAACTGAATACGCTCATTTCGACACTGAGTTGCGCCTTGAGAGCGGCCGTCGACTTGGCCCCCTAACGATTGCCTATGAAACCTATGGTGAACTCAACACCGACCGGTCGAATGCGATTCTGGTGACGCACGCCTGGACCGGCGATGCCCACGCCGCCGGCCGCCATCACGAAGATGACCGCAAACCAGGCTGGTGGGACAATATGATCGGCCCGGGCAAGGTTTTCGATACCGATCGTTACTTTGTGATTTGCAGCAATACGATCGGCTCCTGTAAAGGGTCTACCGGACCGACCAGCTCCAATCCTGCAAACGGCCGTCCCTATCGGCTCAATTTTCCGGTCATCATGGTGCGTGACATGGTAAGGGCCCAGAAGCTTTTGATCGACAAGCTGAACATCGACAAACTGCTATCCGTGGTTGGTGGTTCGATGGGAGCGATGCAGGCGCTGGAGTGGGGAATCCACTACCCGCACCACGTCCGCTCGATCGTACCGATTGCCGGCTGCGGTCGGACCTCACCTATGGCGATCTCGCTTAATGCTCTAGCACGCCAGGCAATCTTTAACGACCCCCTCTATAAAAAAGGGAACTACCGGCCCGAGCATCCGCCAGCCGACGGATTTTCACTGGCGCGTGCGGTAGGCCACATCAGCTTTCTTTCAGATGAATCGATGCACTTGAAATTTTCACGTCGCTTTTCGCGCATGGATGGGATGTTCGATTTTTTCGGTAAGTTTGAAGTGGAGCGCTACCTCGACTACAACGGCAGCTCCTTTGTCGATCGCTTCGACGCCAACAGCTTTCTCTATCTGGCAAAAGCTCTCGATCTCTATGATGCAGCCTGGCGTTTCGACTCGCTGGAGGAAGCCCTGTCAAACCTGATCTGCCCTTCGCTCTGGTTTGCCTTCACTTCAGACTGGCTTTATCCACCCTATCAGCCTGAAGAGGTTGTCGAGGAACTACAGCGCCAGAAAAAACCTGTCGCCTATCATTTGATCGAATCAGACTACGGTCATGATAGTTTTCTTGTCGAACCGGAGAAATTTATTCCGCTATTGAAGAGTTTTCTGGGAGAACTATCGTACTGAGATGGCGTTGAGGGTGCTAAGGCTGAAGCGTTTCTGGACTCTCAATCTTCACTGACGGGATTTCCGAACAGATCCAACTGGGTAAATTTGAGTTCTTCAGATTTAAAAGGCCGAGGCAAAAAACGCGGGCAATCCAGCAGCAATACAGCCTCACCCTGCCGGCAACCGCGCATACACTTACCGCACAGCTTGTTCACTACAATGTCTGTTACTTTTTTAGCACCCATCATCTGTCCTTGTCTGAATTGCACCCTGAGTCTAATCGTCCGGCAATTCATTTGCAAGTTGAAGATGCACCATTCATTTCTTGCTGATTTGTTGCAGCTTTGCTAAAAAGTACTGTTGACCTACACACACAACTGCGGAGCTCGCCCCGATGGGTTTTATCCCTAGCCTTAAATACCTGCGCACCAGTTTTTCAGAATCGGGTTTTCGCCTATTGTTTCTGGCTGTACTTGTCGGCATAGTAGCCGGATGTGGGGCGCTCTTTTTCTATTACGCCACCAATGCTGTCGATCACTTGATGCTTGGCAAGATCGGCAACTACCATCCACCCTTAGAGGGGATCCCGGTCTCAACAGATTCTCCCTTTATAGATAGCCTACAACTCGATTTCAGTTGGTTACTATTTATCCTTCCTGTCATCGGCGGTCTCATCTCAGGCTGGCTCGTCTACACCTATGCCCCCGAAGCCGAAGGGCACGGCACTGATGGCGCCCTTGAGGCTTTCCATCGCAAAGGTGGGTTGATTCGCACACGGGTCCCCCTTGTAAAAACTATCGCTTCGATTGCCACTATCGGTACCGGCGGATCAGCCGGCCGTGAGGGCCCAATTGCCCAGATCGGTGCCGGGTTCGGTTCTTTTATTGCGACCAAGTTGGGACTATCGACCATGGACCGCCGCATTCTACTGCTGGCAGGCATGGCCGGCGGTATCGGCGCCACCTTCCGTAGCCCACTAGGGGGCGCCCTGTTTGCAGTTGAGGTCCTCTATCGCGATCCAGAATTTGAGCATGAAGGCCTGATCCCCTGCATCATCTCTTCGATCATGGCCTACAGCTTGTTCGGTGCAGTTACAGGCTGGGAGCCCTTACTGGCGACACCGCATTTTCGCTTCGATCACCCTCAGGAGCTTATCCTGTTCGGCGTATTGGGACTTGTCTGTGCACTACTCGGCAAGTTCTACGTCAAAGTTTTCTACGGCATGCGCGACCTGTTCAAACGCCTGCCTATTCCTAACTGGCTGAAGCCCGCGGTTGGTGGATTCTGCCTCGGGATCTTGGCGATGTTTGTTCCTCAGGTCTTGGGATCGGGCTACGGCTGGGTTCAGTCCGCTCTTTACGGCAATATGGCCCTCTGGGTCATGATAGTCATTGCACTAGCAAAGATTCTGGCCACTAGTCTTACCATCTCATCCGGCGGATCCGGCGGTGTGTTCGCCCCCTCGCTTGTCATCGGCGCGATGATCGGTGGTGCTTTCGGCGCCTCAGCTGAGATTTTATTTCCCTTATTGACTCAGGATCCACGTGCATATGTACTAATCGGCATGGCCGGGTTCTTCGCCGGGGTTGCTAATGCCCCGATCGCAACACTGATCATGGTCAGTGAACTCACCGGCAATTATGGATTGTTAGCACCCCTGATGCTGGTCTGCGTAGTGGCCATGCTGACGATGCGCAAGAACAGCATCTACGAAAAACAGGTCGCTGGTCGCTTCGATTCTCCCGCCCATCTTGGTGATTTCGTCATCGATGTACTCGAAGGAATCAGCGTATCTGAGCTCGCCGACAAAGGCCATCCACCGGTCTGCGTGCCCAGCGGCATGCCCCTGCCCGACATTCTGAACTTGATTGCCACCGCCAAAGGGGCTTATTATCCCGTGATCAACTCCGAAGGGCTGATGACCGGAATCTTCTCGGTCACCGATATCCGCCGGATCCTCAACGAAGATATCCCGCCAGGTCTAATAATCGCCGAGGATATTGCCACCCGTGAGGTGATGACCGCCACCCCAGAAGAACATCTGCCACAGGTCATGAAGCGTCTGACTTTGCGCAATCTCGATGAAATCCCGGTTGTCGATCCCGACGAACCGCAAAAAGTTCTGTACATGCTCTCCCGCCGCAGCCTATTGGCCTACTATGCTGAACAGGTCGAAAAGACTCGCGAAGGGATGGCAGGTTAAAATCTCACATCTGCCCGCCACCAATCTGATAATGGGATTGTATTTGGTTAGCCCTCAACTCAACCGATCCTTCCCTGCGCACAAGTATCTTTTATTTGAATAGACGTGTATCATGCGCAGATATAGAGATCTTGTCCTAAGCCCCTCTCAACAAACCGCTACAGCTTCAAACCGTACGGAGATGACGTCACGGATTGAAAATTCCTACTGATTCTGCCGGGCTCAAAGCAGGTTAATAGTATAGTCAGGTCCCTGGATTCCAGCACTCTCCCTGGTTTCTGTAAGGTGTTTTTGGCTAGTCATAAGTAAGGGAGTACCACATGCAAAACGCCACACTAGCAGTCGGCGACAAGATCGAAGGACGTTGTACAAAGTGCCGTAAAAACAACGAACACACCGTTCTAACCCTAGTTAAAGAAAACCCGGCTCAAGTAGAATGTACTGTCTGTAGCCGCCAGCACAAATATCGGCCACCAACGGCCGCAAAGAAGCCAGCAGTTCGTCAAGCCAATCAGCATAAAGAGGCAGAACGAAAAGAGTGGGCAACGTTGAGACCAGGCATGAACAGTGCCAAGGCTCTGGATTACTCAATGACAGAGAGCTACAAGGCAAAAGCTCTGATAAACCACTCAGTTTTCGGATTAGGTCTTGTTCAGCGCGTAATAGGTTCCCAAAAAATTGAAGTTCTTTTTGAGGACGGCAAGAAAACAATGCGCTGCAAATAACCTTTCATACCCTGAAATTCTAAAGAGTTTCAAAGCAATCCAAACGATGCGTGCCTTACCGATGACGAGATGAAAGAGATTAATGATGGAAATATGTGATCGCTGTGAAGAACAATCAAAAAAAACCCGCAACGGAAAACCGCATGAGCAACTGGTGAAAGTTGATGAAGTTCGTATATTTACAGGAAAAAAACCACGAGGTTTTGAGGAACAAGACTACCAATGCATGACTTGTCAGTCTAAATTCACCCAGAGCACTGACAAGAATGATTTGGCGTGGACCTTATGGCAAGGCTAGATCGAGTCCTGCCGAACAGTCCGTAAAGAAAACTTGACGTCTTTCTTTCCAATTATTAGTCAATGCCGTGAAATCAGGAACGTTGCGCGGAAAATCCAACCAATCGACTAAGAACCCTACAAGTCAATCCTCAACGGAGGTCTCTTGAGTCTCTTCAGCCGCTGCCTCTTCGAGTTTACGTTTCTTTTTTTCGTCCTTCTTGGCTTTTTTAGCAATCTCCTTCTGGCGCTTTTCAAAATCATAATTCGGTTTTCTGGCCATCGGACTCTCCTTTTTAGCAACTGACCCAATAATAAGCCTTGTTGCCATTTAAATATTGTCAGAAAAAAAAGCCCCACGGAAATCCGCGGGGCTTTCTTGCAAACATATGCGAAATCTTATTTAGATTTTGCGAACATTTGACGATTGAGGACCTTTTTGGCCTTGGGTGACCTCAAAGCTTACGCGGTCGCCTTCAGCAAGAGATTTGAAACCCTCACCTTGAACTTCGGAAAAATGAACAAACACATCGGGTCCATTGTCCTGCTCGATGAAACCAAAACCCTTAGAGTCGTTAAACCATTTTACTGTACCTTCTGCCATTTTTTTTCTCCATGTTCCCCGGTGGGAACTTTTTGTT
>JAJRQB010000128.1 GCA_024280485.1 Deltaproteobacteria bacterium | reverse complement strand
TTCCGTGTATTCCGTGTATTCCGTGTATTCCGTGTATTCCGTGTATTCCGTGTATTCCGTGTATTCCGTGTATTCCGTGTATTCCGTGTATTCCGTGTATTCCGTGTATTCCGTGTATTCCGTGGACCGAAAGCCTTAAACTTTTCTGTCCACGGAAATCACTGAAGAGGTTAAATCAAAATCTATTCAGAATTATATGTCCATAACCGTCCGTGTCTTCCGTGGACAACAAATCTTATCTTTTACAGCTTAAGTAGCACCTTCACATACGCGCGGAAATCATCCAACCGTTCATCCAGAATACTTTTCACAATTTCCAGATTCAGACTTCGATAATCATGTACTGCAATATTGCGGAAACCGACCATGGCCTGCAACCGACGCTTTAAATCTTCGTCAATAAGATCGGCATCACAAAGCATCTGAAACACCTCTCTGGATTCCTGCGGGATACCGAGCTTGTTTGCGCGAACAATGTGCATGGCGGCATCTATAGAGGCTTCACAAGCCCGTTGCAGATTGAGGAGGATAGAATCCTGCCGCGTGAAGTTTGTCTCCAACTCCGATTCGTGTCCGTAATATTCTTCCTCAACTCTTTTCAGGCAGCGTTCAATAATTGCGGCCTTATTAACAAGAACGTCGTTAACCATAGACGGAGCCTCTGTTGCGGATATCTTCGAGAATAGCGCGTCGCTCTTCATTCAGATGCGCATAGGCTGAAAAAACATAGGTTTCAAAATTTTCTACAACGACTGAATCCTGACAGATCATGCGAAGACCCGTCGCGACAATTTCCTTCTGCATCACGGTTGATGCCTGGCGAAGATCGATCAGATCGACATCACGCCCCAGAGATACGGCCAACTGTTGAGCGATATCCCAACACTGCTTGACCGGCACAAGATTCTGCGCCAGAAAGGCAAGATCTATGTCGCTACCTGAAATCTCCTCGCCTTTCGCGCAACTGCCGAACAGGTAAACAGCCTGCAGATCCGGAAGAGCCAGGACAAGAGTTTCTTTAATTTGTTGCAACATCGTTTCATCCATCGTGTCCAGCCTTCATCCCTTGTCTCTCGCTCGTTCGTTTTGCTCATTTACGCCGCAAAGGACGCGGTAAAAACCTTAAGCTTTTTTATCCACGGAAAGCACGGAAGACACTGAAGAAAATCAAATTACAAAATACCTTTATGGTTTGTCCGTGAATTCCGTGTCTTCCGTGGACAGAGTTTGTATGACGATTTTTTGCTCTTCGATAATCTTGCGAAACGCATCACTGGTCGTTGCCCAATCGACCACATCGACCTTAAAAACCAGATCGGATTCAGAAAACGCGTCTTGCAAATCAGCCATACAGCTAAGCGATAATGGCTCTTTCGTTATGACTGCGATATCCAGATCTGAAAATTTCCTGCAATTACCGGTAACCCTTGACCCAAACGCCCAGACGGGAAAGGTTGGGACATGAACTTGCAGAATACGCTTTACCTCTGTCAGTTCCTCAGGGCTTAGAATGAGCTGCATGTCACCATCTGCTGGCATATTAACTGTTTCGATCTGACAATTGCTGATACAAAAAACTGGCTTCCAGTAAAAAATCAGCGGCAATCGCGTAAACAGCTATCGCCTTGTCGACATCATAGGTGTGACTGCTGTCGGTCCGGGCTTGACGAAATTCTTTCCAGCGGACCCAGTCGGAGCGCAACAAACCCTGTTCATTTCCGGTACGAATCAAATCAGCAAAGGTACTCAAATCGATATCGTCAGGGCTTGCGGATGTTTCCTTTAAGAACCGCCTGAGCATCTTGTGACTCAACTCATAGGTAAATTCAAAGCACTGAATGACCGAGTTGCGCAACTGCTCAAACAATCCGGGATCCCCTTGCGCCTGTGGTGAGTTTGCGTATTGCAAACTTTTTTCCAGTTGGGCGACTGCGTTCTGCAATGGGGAAAAATCGAGATTCATTACTGCCCTTACAGTCCTTTTTTGCCGCTGATACACTTTGATTTCTGCAGATAAACCTTATAGACACAGCTGTGCCGGTCGTTATCCACGGAAAGCACGGAAAACACTGAAAACTTCTAGAACAAATAATTTGATCATAATTCCGTGTCCTTCCGTGTATTCCGTGGACACTACAACGACCAGTAAGCCATACCAATCGCTTCGACATCCTGCTTGTTCAGAGCCGATTTCACATCCACCAGCACCCCTTTGCTAGTACCGTTGGAGCAAAACTCTGCGAAGCTTTCTGGTGTAAGAGCGGCAAATGCTTTGTGGCTGACGGCATAGATAACCGCATCCACCTTGCCGACCGCATCCAACTCGGTAAGCTGCAGGCCGTACTCGTGGTCTGTTTCTTTCGGACAAGCCAGAGGATCGTGGATCAATACTTCGATGCCGTAATCTTCAAGTTCAGTAACAATATCAACTACTTTGGTGTTACGGATATCGGGAACGTCTTCTTTGAAAGTCAGCCCAAGAACCAATACCCGAGCTCCCTTGACCACTTTCCCGGACCTGATCATCTGCTTGACGGTATTCTCAGCAATATACTTGCCCATGCCGTCATTGATCCGTCGTCCGGCAAGGATGACCTGCGGCAGGTAGCCGATCTGTTCGGCTTTGTGGGTCAGGTAATATGGATCGACGCCGATGCAGTGACCACCGACCAAGCCTGGGGTGAACTTGAGGAAGTTCCATTTGGTGCCAGCAGCTTCAAGCACATCCATAGTCGGAATATCGAGTTTGTTGAAGATCAGCGCCAATTCATTGATCAGGGCGATATTCAGATCGCGCTGAGTGTTCTCGATAACTTTGGCAGCCTCAGCAACCTTGATGCTGGATGCTCGGTGAACACCGGCGGTGACCACCAGCTCGTAGATCTTGGCCACTGTCTCTAAGGTTTCAGCATCCTGCCCGGAGACAACTTTGATGATCTTGTCGACGGTGTGTACCTTATCACCCGGATTGATCCGCTCCGGGGAATATCCAACCTTGAAATCAGTGCCGCACTTGAGACCTGACTCTTTTTCCAGAATCGGCACACAAATATCTTCGGTCACCCCAGGGTAAACCGTCGATTCATAGACAACGATTGACCCCTTTTTCAGGTTCCGTCCGATGGTTTGCGAGGCTTTCTCCATAGGGGTCAGATCGGGGCTATTATTTTCATCAATCGGCGTCGGCACAGTGACGATGAAAAAATCAGCTTTTGCTAATTCTGCGGGATCTGTTGTGTAGGCAATCTGGGTATTCGCCAGATCCTCGGCGGTTAACTCACCGGTCGCATCGTAACCTTCTTTCAGTTGAGATACTTTCTCGGTATGGATATCAAAACCTACGACATCGACTTGCTTGCCGAATGCGGCGGCGAGCGGCAGTCCGACATAACCCAAGCCGACAACGGCAATACGTGCTTGTTTATTGATAATTTGTTCTACTGTAACCAAGTTCAATTCTCCTTTAAAAATCTGGGCTAAGCACTAAATCATTTTCCACGGAAGTCACGGAAGAACACGGAATTACAAGCAATATAACGGTATTGAAGTTTTCCGTGTGTTCTGTGCTTTCCGTGGACAAAAGACTTTGACTATACCAAACAGTTAAGCCCTTGTCCCTGATACCACTCATCCATTTTAAAATCTGAACTAAAACACTAAATCATTTTCCACGGAAGACACGGAATTATAACCAAGATATTGGTTGTTGAAGTTTTCCGTGTTTTCTGTGCTTTCCGTGGACAAAAGGCTTTGACTATGCCAATGAGTTAAGCTCTTGTCCCTGATACCATTCATAAGTTTTCTGCAAACCAACCTCAACCGGATAGCGGCTTTCATACTTCATCCGTTGTCGTAACCGACAATTATCCGCCTGCGAATGCTTGATATCTCCCGGACGACGGGCAACATATTCAACGTCCAACTCTTTGCCGGAAAAATCCCCGATCAGCTTCAGCAATTGATTCAGATCGGTGCCCTGCCCATTACCGACATTCATCGGCAGTTCACTGCCGTTCGTGGTTACGCTAGCCTGCTTAAGCAGTTCGACCAGATCTGCAACAAAGACAAAATCCCGACTTTGCTCGCCATCGCCGTAAACCGTAATCGGTTGGCCGTTAATCGCGCGCTGCATAAAAATACTGATGACCCCGGAATAGGGAGATGACGGGTCCTGACGTGGTCCGAAAATATTGAAAAATCTGAATACAACCGGCTGCAGTCCGTGCTGGCGGCGATAGAAGTCGATGTAATATTCACTGGCAAGCTTATCGGCAGCATAGGGGGTGAGCGGCGCCAGCGGGGTATCCTCAGTCACCGGGAGTTGCTGAGCATTGCCGTAGACAGCTGCAGATGAGGCAAAAACAAAGCGCTTGATACCGTGACGACGGGCCGCCTCAAGCAGGTTGACGGTGCCGACCAGATTCACCGCGTGGGTTCCAACCGGGTCTTCAACCGATGCCTGCACAGAGGCAATTGCGGCAAGATGGACGATAGCCTCGACCTCATGAACCGACTGTTCTACAGCCTTCGGATCACGGATATCCGCCTCAAGTATCTCCAGGCGCTCATTTTGGGAAGGTAGATTGTTCCGGCTCCCGGTGCTGAAATTATCCAGAACGCGAACCGAGTGTCCGTTTAAAAGCAACAAATCTACCAGGTGGGAGCCGATAAAACCGCCCCCACCGGTTACCAGGATATTCACTTCAGACCCTCCAGAAACCCTAAATTTTGAAACTGAACGATAGCTGGCAAACGATCAAATCCCCCCTAGCCCCCCTTTGTTAAAGGGGGGAATAACAAGCCTCCCCCTTTAACAAAGGGGGGCTAAGCATCTTTCAACCTGATTAGTATCAATCTTCAGCTATACACTAATAGTGTCCCCTCTCCCTGAGGGAGAGGGTCGGCTGAAGATTCGTTCTAATCAGGTCTTTCAATATAGCCTCCCCCTTTAACAAAGGGGGATTGAGGGGGATTCAGGACCACAGCAAAAACTTAATGGAATGCGGCGGAAGCCCCTAAAAATAACCCTATTTAACGCGAGTTTCCAGCATCAGGGTCTCCTGATGGCCGGAACGCTTACCATCGACCAAAATCATCTGCCGCAAGCGATCGATCTGCGCAGAGATTTTTTTCAGTTGATCTTCAAATTGACTAAACTGATTCTGCTGTTGGTTGATCAGATATTCCAGAATACTGCCTTGGCTTGAGAGCCGCTCTAGAATCGCTTCTTTCTCCGAACGACTGGCGTTGAGCTTGGCATAGTTCTCTTCGATCTGTGCCAGACGCTCATCCATGGTTGACGGCACTCGCTGCTTAGGCACGGTCATCCGTTCAGAACCAGCAGCAATCGGCTGAATTTCCGTCTCCTCAAATGACAGCTCGTTGACGGCATCTTTGACCAGTTCGAGATCTATATCCCGGGTCTCTTCGACGAATGCAGAGAGCAAAAGAAAATCGCAGATCAGATTGATCAACCTGGGGATACCGCCGCTGAAGCGGTAAATCATATCAAAAACACCATCCATAAAGGCAACACAGTCACGATTACCGACCGTAGCCAAGCGGTGGAAAATGTATTCTTCGGTCTCTTCACGATTCAATGGATTCAGGTGGCAACTGATACTGATCCGCTGGCGTAACTGGCGCAAGGAAGGCTTGGCGATGATCTGCTTCAGCTCAGGTTGACCGACCAGGATAATCTGCACCAGTTTGAAATTATCCGCCTCAAGATTGGAAAGCATGCGGATCTCTTCGAGCGCATCGGCAGAAAGATTCTGCGCTTCATCAATGATGATAATCGGCTGGCGTCCGGAACTGCACTCAGCGAGCAGAAAATCGTTCAACTCACGAAGCAGGGCAACCTTATCTTTCCCCTCTGCCTCCAGACCGAAATCATCGTTGATCATGCCGATCAACTGTTGTGAGTCGACCCGGGTATTGAAAATCATCGCCAAAGTCGTATCCGAACTGATTTTATTGATGATGTCGCGAACCAAGGTCGTCTTGCCCGAACCGACTTCACCCGTCAGCAGGGTAAATCCGGCATGCTCCTGTACCCCGTACTGCAGATAGCTCAGGGCCTTGCGATGCCCTTTACTCAGATAGAGGAACTTGGGGTTCGGTAATAATTCAAAGGGTTTGGCACTCAGGCCGAAAAATTCAGTGTACATAATTTAAAATCGCATCGATGCGCTGAGAAGGATGATGTTGTTCGTATAGTCACGAC
This sequence comes from Deltaproteobacteria bacterium, assembly GCA_024280485.1. Lineage (GTDB taxonomy): Bacteria > Desulfobacterota > Desulfuromonadia > Desulfuromonadales > Geopsychrobacteraceae > Geopsychrobacter. Next base: position 15,962 of record JAJRQB010000128.1, on the reverse strand, counting down.
CGATCGTATCTGAATCGTTGCTGCGATAGCGATAACCAAGCGAGGCGATAAAACGACGATACTCATATTCGAGCGAGGCTCCAAGAGTGAGGCGCGTGATATCCTCAGTCGTCAATCGAGTTGTATCTTCAGTCCCCGGCTTGTAAGTTGCCCACTCATACTCAGCGTCGAAGTTGACACTGAACGCCCTGGTCAAGGGTACAGACACGTAGAATCGTGTACCCAGAGAATCGTCCTCACGGGTCGTCCGCACATATTCCAACTGATCCAAAAACAGCTCTGCTGTTACCTCCAGGTCTCTTTTTGCGTAATTGGCGGAGAGACTCGCCGTGCGAGAGTCCGTCAAACCTCTGGTGATGGAGACTAGATAACTTTGTTCTGCGATAACGGCAAAAGACATGGCCTCCGAAACCCGGTAATTTACATCCAATAGCCAATTGCTGTTCTGCGTATCAAGACCATCATCATACTCAACCAAAGAATAACCACCTTCGATCGTTGCCGTTAAACGTGGGCCGAATTGCTGGGTAATCCCCAAGGTATAATCCTGTTGAGCAAACTGATCGTCATTGTCGGATTGATAGATTCGATAAGAAGAGCGGACAAAGACCTCGGTATTCGATGAAAGTTCTTTATTCAGAGTCAAAGTTCCAGTGTGAATTTCTGAATCATTACCGGCACTTTCCGTGTAATCACGTCGATCATAATTGTAGCCGAACAGAATAGAAAAAGAGGGCGTCAACTCCAAACGATACTCCGGGATAACCGATGTGCGATAAACAGTAGAACGATTGGTCAAATCATTATATGCAGCATTGTTATCTCGCAAATCGAGCGCCTCGCGCGTGATGGTTTCACCAAGAGTTAACGTAAATGGCCGGCCACTGAAGAAAACTGCGCTTGCCACGGCCCGCTGAATATCTTCAAACTTATCGATATTCCGATCACTGTTATCCAGATAGCTGACATAGCGCAATGAATAGTCCAATGTCAGATCAACCGACCGGGCAGCATAAATCAAACTGATTCCCGGCTCTATCGTAGTGACCCAATCTTCCGATTCGTTGTTTTCACGAAGAAAGAGATTGTCAGTATACTGCTCCTCAAAAAACAGGCGCGGATGAATCTCCAGTTGGGCGGAAGCGTTAGCGACCAGTGTCCCGAGCAGGAAACAGGCAAACAAAATGGCGATTCGACCGGTTTGTTTCATAACGTCCACCCCATAGATTCAATAGTAAGCATAACTGTCAGTCTTAAAAAAAGTATGTGCATCATTGTAGACAACACCCAATAAGTGATGTTGCTTGAAAGTCTCCAGAGTCGTCTGGATTTCAGCACTATTCGCCTTCCCTTCCCGGACGACGAAAAGGGTTGCGTCGACAATATTTGCCAAAATCCCAGCATCGGCAAAAGGCAGTGCCGGTGGGGTATCGAAAACCACATAGCGGTCAGGGTAACGTTGCTTTAATTCAGCGACGATTGTTTTCAGCCGGTCTGAAGATAACATATCAACCGGATCCTCGATAATTTCACCGGCCGGCAGTACCACTAACTTACCGATGCCGGTTTTTATCAACGCATCCTCCAGGGGCAGATTATCCCTGAGACAATTTACCAGCCCCACCTCCGGTTGCAGATCGAGATATTTATGGATAGAAGGCCGCCGCAGATCGGTGTCGACCAATAGCACCGTGTGGTCGTATTGTTTTGCCAGCGAGATCGATAAATTCAGCGCCGTCATCGTTTTCCCTTCGGCACTGACGGTGCTGGTGACCATCAGCGTATTGAGAAAGGAATCCCCTTTCGTCAGGGCGACAACGGCTGAACGCAGCTTATTGTAGGCTTCAACCGCTGCGGTTTTCTCTTCACGGACTGTCGCCAGCATCAGATTATCGACCTTGATCGGTGGGACATTCAGTAAATCACGGATATGCGCCTTGATCGATTTTGTTTTGACTTGAAGCTCAGGTCGTTCAAATCTAACAGACCCGGCATCCGTACCGCTACGTTCGGCAGCGGCTTTTTTTATTGCTTCTTCTATTCTGCTCATATCAATTTCTGTCTTGTTTAGAAAATAAATCTGATTAGAACGAATCTTCAGCCTAACCCTTCTCCATGAGGGAGAAGGTGGCCGAAGGCCGGATGAGGGGGCGTTTTGCGACCTTTCTCCCTCACCCTAGCCCTCTCCCGCAGGGAGAGGGGACAATTTCAGTAAACTCGGGACTGTCCCAGATGTTTACGGGCCATGAAACTATGAAGCTTCGCGCCGCAAAAGCCTGGTGCCCGGGTTTAAAATGACCGAATAAATCCCCCCTAACCCCCCTTTTTCAAAGGGGGAGATTAAACACAATGTACTTGCCTCCCCCTTTAGCAAAGGGGGATTGAGGGGGATTTTATCGTCATGAATCACCAGCAAAATACGTCAACGAAAAAAAAGCTCGTAAGCAAACAGGCCGACAAAGCACAGCAAGTAAACGCCCGAAAAACTTATCAATAAAAAATCTTTACGCCACCTGCGCTTGATTGCTGCAGGTTCTGAAATGTTCGGGACAACGGCTAAAACATCAACCCCCAACCCGGCAAAGAAATTAACCGTGCGCACTCGGCTGTCCATATTCTCCAACAGAAAAACCAGACCGAACCCGCAACCCAATCCTCCGGCAATGGCCAACATGAACATCTTCAGCATATTCGGTGAGACAGGGACTTTCGGATAAACGGCAGGATCGACAATGCGAAAAGTTGCCGCTTTGTTCCCGATTTCCATCTGCTTGGAGACTTCCGATTGCCCCATTCGTCCAAGAAGTTCTTGATAGATGCCCAGGTGAGAATCACGCTGTTGAATCAAAATTCCCAATTCTTTCTTATGCTCTGGAACCTCACGCAACTCTTGCTGGCGCTTAGCTACCAGTTTTTCCAGGTTGCGTTTTCTTGCCTGAAGCGATGAAACTTCGGCAGTGACTTCAAATAATTTCTCCTGAACTTCTTGGTAGAGAGGGTTCAGGGAGGTCGTTTTTGAAGTTTCCGGCCCATCCGGCTGAGCTTGCGCCTGATTGAGTTGCTCACGAAAACTGGTAATTTCTGATTTTAACCGGATGATTTCGGGATAATTATCGGTATATCGCAGACGAAGATCCTCAAGTCGCCTTTCTAGCAGCGAAAGTTTGCTCCCTTCTGCTGAGGCAATAACAATACTATCTACGGTTGGCTCAAGCGTATTCAGTTGCTTTTGCAGGCTCCCTTTTTTCGCCAGAAGCGTTTTAGTTTCCAGCTCAATATTTTCTATTTGAAGCAAAAACTCTCTGATCGACTGCAGGTTGGCTCTTTCATCGACTGAAAAATAGATCCCTTGTTTTTTGCGAAATTCAATAATCGCATCCTCTGATTTTTCCAATTTACCTTTAAAAATCTCTATCTGTTCCCGTAAAAAACGGTTAGCCCCATAGGTTTCATCCCGTTTTGCTGATATGTTCTCTTCGACATATTTTCCGACCAACGTATTGATAAACTTTTGCGCAAAGGCAGGATCTATATCGACCAGCGAAACAATAAATAAATCCTCACCCTTGATTCGCAGCCCAATTCGTTCTTTGAGTTTGGATAAATAGCGCTGCTGTACCTGTTCCGATTCAGTAAAGATCGGGGAATCGACTTCCTCCAGGGTTTTGGTAAGTAAGTCACGACTAAGTAACGCATACTTGAGGACACGAACTCGGTCAGCAATATCCGGTGTTACCGCAATCCCCTTAATCAGACTATCAATAACATTTTTCTCAATAAAAACCGTACTATCCGCACTATACTTTTTGGGCAGGGTAAAGCTGTAAGCGCCAATCAGTGTCATCACCAAAAGGGAAACGATAATGAACAATATGCGGTAGCGATAAATCGCCCGTAAATATCGATATATTTCACCAAAATTCTGCTGCATTTACAAACTTCCCCTAGAAAAGACTCTCTTCGACGATGACATAATCTCCTGGCGAAAGAACGACATTCGCACTGATATCTTTACCGCGCCTGACCTTCTCCAGATCGATTCGGGTCTTTTTCTTTTCTTTGGTGATGATATAGACAGAATCGTCCTTGGCGTACTCAGAGAAACCACCGGAAGCCAAAATAGCATCCAGAACTTTCATCCCCTCATAATACTGCAGGCTTTGCGGAGTCAAAACGGCACCGAGGACGTAGACCAGATTCAACCTGTTGCTCGGAATGAAGATGATATCCTCGGCTTTTAACTCAATATCCTGCGATGAATCCCCTTCGTAATAGAGCGCATAAAAATCTGCGGGCAGCTTCTTCCCGCTGCGCGACAGGTAGGCGCCACGTAAATCTGCAGTGCTGAAATCACCGAGTTCACTCATCAGTTTCAGTAACGTGGTCTGTTTAACCATGTCATAGACCCGCGAAACACCTCCTCCGGTAATATAGACACGATTATTAAGGATCTGCTGCACTGAAACAGTCACAATCGGCTGCTTGATGTATTCTGTCATCTCTTTGGAAATAATCTCACTGAGCTGTTCCGGTGCGTTACCTTCGGCGAGCACATCGCCGACCGCAGGCAGGGTGATTTTACCATCGGGGCGAACGACCACAGAGCGACTCATCTCTGGCACTCCCCAGACCGCAACCTCCAGGACATCACCTTTGCCGATCAGGTAATCCTGCGCCTGAGCTGCCAAAGAGGTTCCAAGTGCAAACAGAACAATAAGCAAGGATATCCGCATCGACTATCTCCCACCAAATCCGGAGGTCACCACTTTGACCGTATCCAGGATAATTTTAAAATCGAGAAAAACAGAATAGTTTTTAATATAAAACAGATCGTAACGGAGCTTTTCAAGAGCATCCTCTTCAGACGCACCATAGGGATAACAAACCTGAGCCCAGCCGGTGACGCCCGGCTTCACAAAATGCCGGGTTGAATAATAGGGGATCGTCTCCTTTAACCGCTCGACAAAAGCTAACCGCTCGGGGCGAGGGCCGACGAAACTCATATCCCCTTTAAGGACATTGAAGAGTTGCGGAATTTCATCAATGCGAGTTTTGCGCATAAACTGTCCAACCCTGGTGACCCGCGGATCATCCTTCTGTGCCCAAACAGCCCCAGATTCCTTCTCGGCATCCTGCCGCATGGTGCGAAACTTATAAACAAAGTACTCAACCTCCCGCTCCCCTACGCGTAATTGCTTAAACAGCGCGGGGCCCGGTGAATCGAGCTTGATCGCCAAGACAACAAACGGCAAAAACGGGCCCGCCAGGCTAAGACCGATCAGCGAAAAAAGGATATCAAAGATCCGTTTATAACTGCGCATAAAGGGCGTTATATGAAAGCCATCGGTATAAATAAAGGTACTGGGCTGGACATTCTCCACCAGCAAGCGGCCGGTCTGCAGTTCATAATAGGTTGTTGCAGCAAAAATCTTAACGCCACGCAGTTTGCTGTGCATGATCTCTTTTAAAGGTAAAGCCCCTCGTCTTTCCGTCAGAGCAACGATAACCCGATGCGGGCGATAATCGTGGATCAATGTCCCAAGTTCTTTAATATTGCCGACAATCCGTTCTTCGGACACTAGCGGTTTTTCTTTGCCGCAGGAGACAAAGCCGACATAACTGTGCCGATTCATATCCCGAGGCACAATCTCATCTATTTTTTGCGCCAATGCGCCGACGCCGACAATTAACGTGCGACTGGCAAATCGCGAAGCACGGGAAAATTTACGGATCAGCAAACGAAAAACTATCTGGCCTAGCAACGTGAGGGACAGAGCAATAAATAACAGCCCACGACCGAACTGCAGGTCAGGCAGCAGATAAAAAACTGCCGACAGCAGAAAGAAAGCAGTCAACAGCGAAAACAAGGCCCGGTGAACAATATATTTGCGGCTGTTAAAGAGCTGGAAGTCATAGAGTTCAAAAAAATATGCGGATAAAGCAATCGCACCCAGATAACAGATAATCCTGAAGAAACCGCCGTCGTTTAGTCGCACCAATCCTTCAGCGAAACCTAAACGCAGCAGAGAGCCTGCAACCAGACAGCCGTAGGCCAGCAGCAGATCAACAATTACAATGAGAAACTTGGGTCGGATCATTTAACACCTTAATTAACCTGTACTGTCCGATTAAATATTTGCCGTCAGAACAATCGAACAGTATGAATCCCCCCTAACCCCCCTTTTCCAAAGGGGGGTTAGGGGCATACGTAGCCTCCCCCTTTAGCAAAGGGGGGGCCAGGGGCATACGTAGCCGCCCCCTTTTTCAAATGGGGGGCCAGGGACATACGTAGCCTCCCCCTTTTTCAAATGGGGGGCCAGGGACATACGTAGCCTCCCCCTTTTTCAAATGGGGGGCCAGGGACATACGTAGCCTCCCCCTTTAGCAAAGGGGGATTGAGGGGGATTTGATCGTCTTGAGCCTCCAGCAGAACTCAAACCGGACACTACTTAATTACAGAGACTTAAGCAGCTTGCTTGCCAGCTTTTTCTCATCAGCAGACCCGGCAGCGACAATCTGCGCCAACAATTCTTTTGCCGCAGACTTTTCACCTGTTGCAATTTTTGCCATGGCCAGGTGCAACTGTATCGCTGCCACATCCGGAAGCAGTTCATTCGCCTTTTCCAATAAGTTCAAAGCGTCTTCAATCCGCCGGTTTTTCAGCAGGACATAACCCATGGTATCCATGATTCGAGGATCGTTCGGTTGATTACGATAGGCCTGCATCGCCAGCTCCAGCGCCTCTTTCTGCTGGCCGAAATTATCCGTCAACAGATAAGCAAGATTGTTAAGGGCACCGACATTTTTACGGTCATACTTTAATGCCGTTCGATAGAGCTCCAAGGCCTTCCCCTTGTCACCACGTCTCTCATTGATGAAAGCCAGGGAGGTGTATGCCGGGGCAAAACGTGGCACCTCTTCTACAATTCGTTGGTAAATCTGTTCAGCCTGCCCTTTACCTGTAGCTTCAAAGATCGCCGCAAGTCGCATCTGCAGCCGCAGCTTGTTGGCAACAGAACTGATTCCTTTCTGCAGCACCTCAACAGCCTTCTGCGGCTGTTTTTTATTCAAGGCCAGCCCGGCCGCAAGCAGGTATGGGTAGTCCTTGTCGGCAGCAGACTGTAGCAACTCGTCAACCAGCTGCCCGGCTTTCGCCGATTTTCCAATCTGTAGATACAGCCGCACCAGCAGTTGATTGCCACGCTCAGGGGCAATCCCCGAAAGACGAACATATGCGGATTCAGCAGCTTCATACTGTTTCTGCTGCCGGTGCAGACCGCCCTTCAATTCAAGCAGAGCAGCAGAATTCTTATGCGTTTCAAGCCCGCGCTCGACCTTTGACAAAGATTGAGCAAAATCCTTCTGCTTAGCCAGATAGGTAGCCGATGCAACAAAACCCTGTTCCGTGCCGGTTGCTTCAAGTTGCTGATATACCTTATCTAAATCAGCGCTCTGCCCTTGAAGGGTATATATCGCAGCCATACCGAGTAACGCTTTGATACTCTTGGCATCCTGCTTCAGAACCGATTGATACTCAATGATCGCCTGCTGATAATCTGATTTCGAGGCATAATAGGACGCAAGATTGAAATATGGGGTCAAATAGTCAGGGTTGGCCAATTTTGCCTGTTGTAAAGCCTTCATCGCCTGCTCCGGTTTTTTCTGAGAAAAATACGCTGCCGCCAGGTAATTATTCAGCAGAGCATCGGCGGGCGAACCGTCCATCCCGGCGTTCAGGGTTTCGATTACGGCAGAATAGTTTTTTTGCCTTAAGTAGTGGGTGACAAGCATTAAGCGGCTGTTCAAAACCTCTGGAGCGGCCTCAACAGCTTTGATGAGATCGGCCTCCCCTTGCGCGCCCTCCCCCTTGGCGAGATGGAAAAGACCGCGCTTCATGTGCGCATCGGCCAGATTCGGGTCTATCTCAGTCGCCCTTTCGAGCTCAGCCATCCCTTCATCGTATTGACCTTTGGCCAGATAAGCGCTGCCGAGAATGTTGTGAGCATAGGCACTATTCGGGTTCTTGCGCAGAACCTTCTGGATTTCGATAATGGCATCATCGACCCGCTTCTGTTTCAGCAGCGTCATCGAGACAAGAATCCGCGCACGTTCAAAATCAGGGTTCAAATCCAGAGCCTTCTGGAAATGATTCAGAGCAATCTCTAACTGGTTCTGACTGTAATGACTTAAACCTAGAAAAAAATAAGCCAGCAGGTGTTGTTGTGATTTCAGCGAAGCTTCAAAAGCAAGGATAGCGTCTGCGTATTTACCCTGACGGTACAGCAGCAGCCCCTTCAACCGAAAGCCTTCAGGACGATCCTTGAACGTCGCCAGCAGCTTATCGACGGTTTTTTGTGCCTCATCAAGTTGCCCCTTATCCATCTGCAACATGCCGATCATATACAGGGCCTGCAGCTCTTTGGGTTCAACCTGAACTAAAGACTGATAAACCTGCAACGCTGCATCCCGATTACCCGAGCGGGTTTCAACGCTGGCCAAAAGATAATAGGCCTGGGTGAATTTTTCATCACGCTCAATGATTTCGCGCAGAAGGGTCCGGGCACGATCCAGATCCTTGCGCTGCAGATATACCTTGGCCAGGTATAAACGGGGCTGGATCGCATCCGGCCCTAAAAGAAGAGCTTTCTTGAATAGATTTTCTGCAGAAGCAAAATCTCCAGAACTCCCATGAGCCCTGCCATACAAGGTAAGAGATTCTACGGTTTCAGCATTTGATGAATGGAAGTTATCAAGCTCAAGCAAGGCGGCTTCGGGCTTGTTCTGCTGGATATAGATCGTAGCAAGTTTCAACAGGATATGGTTTGCAGAAGGGTTCTGGCGCAGAACCTTTTTAAATTCATTTTCAGCTTTGGCAAAGCTTCCCGTGGCTAAATAGGCCTCAGCCAGTCCCGTTCTTGCCTCCAGGAAATTTGCATCCTTCTCCAAGGCATTTTTAAACAGAACAACCGCACCACGAAAATTCCCCTGCCCATGCAGCTGCTTGCCTTCTTGCAGCAACTCCTCTTTTGTCTGACCGCTACAGGCAAACAGAAACAGACAGATGAATAGAATCAAAAAACGTTGCATAAGTCCCCGCACTTAATTTTAGAGATAATATCGATAGGATAGAAAACGAAATGAAGTGCCCCCAATGTAGAATTTTGAAAAGTGAATTGAGATTATTGACGAAAAACGTCGAGATTGCAAGCGATAGAACGTAGTTTGCCGACAAATAGACAAAAAAAGGGCGGTGCAAGTGCACCACCCTCTTTTTGTTTAAACTAGTTACTGATTGTAAATTTAGGCTTTACGACGCTTCAGGTAAGCGAGGCCGATCAGACCGGAACCGAGGAGCAACAGAGTACCAGGCTCGGGTACTGGGGCTGGCGTTTCAAAAGACTGAAACTGATAGTTCGGATCCAACTGGGTCGTTGTGGCAACGTTTACATTCATCACATCCCCATCACCGATCCACATCGCATAAGCAGCCACGCCATCGTCAGTATCGTTCAGTACGAGATCAGAATAATAGCTGCCACCCAAGTTGAAGCGAAGACGACCAGCGTCTGCTTCTTTGGAAATAGTGAAGTCAAAACCGTCCCAATGCCATCCAGCATACGCTGAATATCTAATAAACTCAATATCAGAATAAGGAGCTAAGTTTGTGTACACCGGATCCACACCGTCTCCAGAGTCCCAAGCTACTGCTGTCATACTAGTCATATCGTTACCGACAAAATCGACGGACCCATACCAATCTTCACCATCAGTGCTACCATTACCATTACCAGACCAGCGAACAGACCAAGAAGTACGGTATTCGTCATTGGACCAGATGTAATAACCCGTTGCGGTCGGCAGGCTCGGCAAACCACGTTCACCCCAGCTAGCGTAGGTATCACCCGTAAAAACAGGGGTAGCAAATGCAGAAGCACTCATCAGCATCAATGATGCTACTGCTAAAACGATAATTTTTTTCATCTCTCACTCCTTTTGTTGGCGCTTAATGATGCTCGCTAAAATATAGAAAGCGAGTCGTATGTTCGGCTGTTGTCAGAAATCAACGTACACGATCCATGCCATATTAAATTCTAACTATATTACAGCATCTTACAGGCAAGTACACGTCAACCAATATAAGATGTAAAAAAAGCTGACAAAAAAAATGGTGACAGATCTATTTAAATTGCATCAGCGGCTTAACTGCTTTTGACCTTGAGAACCAAAACCTTTTAGCCGCAGATACAATCTGATTAAACCGGATAACTTCAAGGGCTACGAACCATGTCTTTATGGTTGCAACATCAGACCTTATCAGACCTTATCAGACCTTATCAGACTTTATCAGACCTTATCAGACCTTATCTGCGGCTAAACTGTCTTTGACCTTAGCTCTTCATGCAAAACAGCACAGCGGCAATCTCATCTGCAACTCTTTTGGGAACGTCATTCTTGTCAGCAAACTCACCCCATCTACCCACTGCAGCCCTCACTCGGTCTACAGATTCAGACATTACAGCCTTGGAGATCCCGACAGCGGCGCCAACTTTCTGAATATCTTCCAGTCCCGGATTTTTCCCTTTGCCCGCGATATCCAAAGTATGTTCGCCGCCAGGCCCATCGGAAAAAATGACGTCATAGGCTGGAGACAACCGCCATTCTCCGCTGCGGTCCATCAAAAAGCTGTGGTTTTTTGTGTGGTCATCCCTGTTATGGGCGTACACATTAAAAACCATCCGTAAGAACATTTGTTCAACATCAGGTTGACGCCTGGTGAGAACTTGCGTTGCCTTCAGAAGTTCTTCATAGCCGATACTGGGCACCCTGAAATCAGCATGAAGCAACCCACAAATGCTGTGCATGTGGACACGCCGGTTGCCGTCACGATCAAACCTTCTGACCGCAAAATAACCGGGCCCATTTAGGGAAGGAAGGATCCTGGTGTCCGGCATCACAACTCCTGCCTCGCGCGCCATGTCGGCATAGGCCTGCTCTACAAGCCCGGATTCAGGGATATCATACTGAGTCCCAAATTTGACCAGCCAATGCGCATACCCTTCCGGCAAATTTTCTTCGCCATGGATAATGGAGGAACCATCCGACGCGAGGCCGATAAGTGCTTTGGGTCTGGCTCCCTGGGGAGAACCGCCCACCTGTAAAAGATAATCAAATATGGCCTCGGGGCGATCTTCAAGAACGATTCGTGACGCCTCTGCCACTTCATCAAGGTCAACTTGGACGCGGATATTCCCGTCAGCTAATTCGGGATGCTCCGGGTGGTAAGACAACGCGCCCATTCCTTTGGAACCGATCCATGCCAACCGGTCCAGAGGGGTTAGTTGATCGGGACGGATCCCCAGATCACGGAGCTTGCGATCCATCAGCAGGCGTCCCCAGCCATCGGGAAGACTGTCATTGAAGACACCGTGCAATCCATCAAAGTTTCTTTCCGGACCTTTTATGATGCTGGAGCCAGGGGTGGTTTTTAGCAGAAAAGGTGAAATATTCAGAGCGTCTATGGGAAACTCCGGATCGAACTCGAACAGGATCTCTCGATCAACATACGCCAACCGTCCCACGCGAAGCGGTGCGCCCATGTCCAGATCAACGGCTAACAGGTTGATAGGCTTAAATTTGCGGCTCATGGTTTACGCCCTCGCTGCCGTTGTAAAACTTTCGACCGTTTAAGTAAGGAGTCCAACGATGTCCCTGATTTTGGTTGAAATAATGCGCCGATTTCGTCTTCCATGCGTAATGCAAAGGCGAGCCGAACGAGGCTCTTTAAAGAAATTTCCCCATCCCTCTCAAATCTTTTAAGGCTCCCCAGGCTGACTCCTGAACGTGTGGCGAGTCCCTGCTGGGTCAAATCGGCAGAGAGTCGCGCACTTTTCAACCGTTGCGACACCTTCTGCTGAACTTCTTTAGGGGTTACTATGTTGACCATAGTCGACTCCAATCTGAGTATAAAGCTAACATATTACCCTCTACATATCAACCAGCTGCGTCCTGCAGGGCGCACGTAAAAAAACCCGGCCACTTATCGTGACCGGGTTTAATCATCATTTGGTGCCGAAGGGGAGACTCGAACTCCCACGTCCCTACGGACACTAGACCCTGAACCTAGCGTGTCTACCAATTCCACCACTTCGGCGTGAAGCGAAGGTGTTTATAACAAATGGTTTTTTTGATTGCAACACATTTTTTTCATTATTGGTGGGTTCACAGCGAGTGCAACCTAAATGGTTGAACGATAATGGTTTTATGCCGTTGCACAGCGACCAGGCCGGGCCTACAACCTTTGGGCTTTTTTAAGAATTTCGGTTCCACCAGCATAACCTCGACCTTATTGTCATCCTTGGACCGGGAATACCCGGCTGCGATCGATGCCGCAAAAAGGATATCTTCTTCGGCAAAACCATCTTGCCCTGCCCCCCTGCTCAATAGTACATGTGAGCCTGGACTGCGGTGCACATGAAACCAGAGATCATTCTTAGCTAGAACCTTGGTGGTTAAATAGTCGTTCTGCCGGTTGTTCCGGCCCCAGAGAACCTTGAATCCGTTTGGACTGACAGCCTCAAGGGGTGGGGATTTCACATTTTGCGGTTTTTTCGCATAGCGGTCAGCGGCTTCTTTCAACAGTCCATTTTGCCAGCATTCCGCAGCGATCTCTTCAATCTCCGCGGCAGCAACCGCGTCCTTGAGCAGATAATCAATCGAATCCAGCCAATCTAATTCAGCCTGCGTTTCCTGTAATCGGCGATGACTATGCTCGCGACCTCGCTTGGCTTTTTTATAGCGTTTAAAATAACGCTCAGCATTTTCCTGCGGGCTCAATCGGTCGTCCAGCAAAACAGTGGATGGTTCAGGGGGTTGCCGATAATAGTTAAAAATCTCGACAGATTCCATGCCTCGACTGAGGCTATGCAGATTCGCCAATAATAGTTCGCCGGATTGCTTGTACTGCTCGGCATCAGCCTGTCGCAGCTGTTCTTCGGCAATACTTTTCAATCTTCGTTGCAGCTTTTTTCGTTTATTCGTCACTGATTTTTTCAGTACAGAGGTTAAATCACTTTTCTTTTCAGATAGTTGCCCCTGAGTGTAAAGTTTATCGACAGATTCATTGAATGACAGATCGGAAACCTCTTCCATTGCAAGGTCAGCCCTTTGCAACGCCGCCTGATTCTTCTCCGGAAGGCGATACGGCTGGCCGGGAACAATCTGCCGCCTGGAACTGTCACCGGTTACTCTGCGCAAAACATCAATAATCGAATTGTTGTCATCGAGCAGCAGCATGTTGCTGCTCGTCCCGGTCAATTCCACGATCAGGCAGGTTTCGCCTTTAGGCCCAGCACAATGGAGCGAAACAATGCGATCGTCATTTAACAGTTCGATAGAAAGAATGCGCGACACGCGGGCGCGTAACAATTGACAGAAACGCGGCGGAGTGAACGGATTGGGGTAACTCGCAGCGGCCAGATGAATCCGGCAAGTTTTGGGATCTGCGGAGAGCAGCAGGCGAAGATTTTCCCGTCCTGTCCACAGGCGGAAGATCAATACATCTGCCGCAGGCTGGTGAATCTTGGCGACCCGAGCATTCGTCAGCTTTGCGGTAAGTTCAACAACGACTTTTTTCAGTAGTTCGTAATGCATTTATTTTCTCCATCGCATGGAGTTTTCTATCACTTCATGAGCTGTTTTGCTAATATTCGGTGGTTCTTTTTAAATTCTATATCACGAGGCTTTTGAAAAAGTCGTCATCCCCGTGAAAACGGGGATCCAGTTTTTGGATCGTCCCCGAGAACTTCTGGATCCCCGCCTACGCGGGAATGACGGACACTTGATTTTTTGCAAGAGGCTCTCACTACTCAGCATAAGGAGATCAACATGGCCGACGAGAAAACTTATCAGGATGGCACCCTTGCCCTGCATGCCGGACAGATTCCCGACCCGACCACCAACTCACGAGCGGTGCCGATCTATCAGACCAGCTCTTACACCTTCGATTCTGCCGAACATGCTGCGAACCTGTTTTCCCTGAAAGAGATGGGGAACATCTACACCCGGCTGATGAACCCGACCACCGATGTGCTGGAGAAACGGCTGGCAGAACTGGATGGCGGTGTCGGCGCCCTGGCAATGGCTTCCGGCTCGGCGGCGATCACCCTGGCGATCCTCAACCTGGCGAAAGCGGGCGACAATATCGTTTCAAGCAGTTGCCTGTACGGCGGCACCTACAACCTGTTCAACCACACCTTTGCACGGATGGGCATCAGTGTAAAATTTGTCGACAGCTCCGATCCGGCCAACATTGCCGCTGCGATCGATGACAACACCAAGGCGGTTTTTGCCGAAACGATCGGCAATCCACAGAACAATGTCGACGACTTCGCCGCCATCGCCAAAATTGCCCACGACAACGGCCTGCCGTTTATCATCGACAACACGGTTGCCACGCCGGTGCTGTTCAAACCGATCGAGCATGGCGCGGATATTGTCTGCTATTCACTGACCAAATTCATCGGTGGACACGGCACCAGTATCGGTGGCGCGGTAGTCGACAGCGGTAATTTCGATTGGTCGAGCGGTAAGTTTCCGGAATTCACCACACCTGATCCCAGCTACCATGGTCTGGTTTATCACGAAGCCCTCGGCGAACTGGCCTATATCCTGAAAATGCGCCTCACCCTGCTGCGCGACATGGGCCCCTGCCTCTCACCGTTTAATGCCTTCCAGTTTCTGCAAGGCCTCGAAACCCTGCATGTACGGATGCCGCGCCACTGCGAGAACGCCCTTAAGGTCGCCGAATTTCTGGAGCAACACGAACTGGTCAGCTGGGTCAATTTTCCGGGGCTGAAAAGCCACCGTGACTATCAGCGGGCCCAGCAGTATCTACCGAAGGGCCAAGGGGCGATCCTCGGCTTTGAAATCAAGGCGGGGCTTGAGGCTGGTGAAAAATTTATCAACAGCGTCCAGTTGGCCAGCCACCTAGCTAATATCGGTGACGCCAAAACCCTGGTGATCCATCCGGCGTCAACCACCCACCAGCAGCTGACATCAGAACAGCAAGCAGCCGCCGGGGTCACACCGGGCATGATCCGTGTTTCAGTCGGTATCGAGGATGTGGAAGATATCATTGCCGATCTTGATCAGGCGCTCAAGGCAACACGCTAAAACCTTAGAAGCAAGGATTCAGCAGAAACGGCGGACGCTCGTCCGCCGTTTCTTTTTGTTCAACAAAAGCCATCATGCTATAGTCCCGCGCCATGAATATAAAACAACCATTTCACATTGTCTTGATCGAACCGGAAATCCCGCCGAACACCGGGAATATCGGTCGACTCTGCGCTGCAACCGGTGCCCACCTGCACCTGGTCGGCAAACTCGGCTTTTCGCTGGACGACAAACACCTGAAACGCGCCGGGCTGGACTACTGGCCGGAAGTCAAACTACAGCGCTGGGAGTCACTGGAACAGTTACAAGATGAGTTTCCCGATGGCCGATTCTGGTATCTATCGAAAAAGGCTGAGCACAACTACACCCAAGTCGAATACCGTCGCGGCGATTTTCTGGTGTTCGGCAAAGAGACCCTCGGCCTGCCGGAAGAGTTGCTCGACAAGGTCGGTCAACAGGCGCTGCGGATTCCGATCTTCTCCCCCGCTGTGCGCAGCTTGAATCTGGCCAACTCGGCGGCGATTGTCCTGTTTGAGGCGCTACGGCAAACGGATCAGTTGGAGGAATAGGAAAAGGCCGGAGCAGAGCGCCCCGGCCTGGAGAAATCCCCCTCAATCCCCCTTTATTAAAGGGGGAAGTATTATTCTCCCCTTTGTTAAAGGGGAAAGCTATTTGACCTCCCTTTTATTAAAGGGGGAAGGTATTGCTCCCCCCTTTGAAAAAGGGGAAAGCTATTTGACCTCCCTTTTATTAAAGGGGGAAGGTATTGTTCCCCCCTTTGAAAAAGGGGA
>JAJRQB010000127.1 GCA_024280485.1 Deltaproteobacteria bacterium | reverse complement strand
GTGCAGTTCACTTCCTATCGCTTCCTTCAGACCCTGCCGTTGCCAGCAACGCCCTTGCGATTCGGATTGTCTTCCCCCTGATCAGGGTGACGCCTGTATCTTGCAACAGGCCGGGTTTGCCAGCTCCGCTGGGCAAACCAATAAGAACGGCCACTTCATTTCTGAGGTGGCCGTTTTTATTTCAGAGTTATCGTGATTCGTCAGAATGCGTTCTTCGGCTACTTGCGAATACCAATCTTACGACCAATGTTGTCGGGACGTTCTAAGTGTGATTGTTGTTGCGCTAGTGTTTTAATCTTCGCCATTACTTCATCTGGAAAGGAGGCGGACTTACGTTCATTCAGGTTTACGCACATGCTTATCTGTTCAAGCGTGGAAGCAAGGTAGCCACTATTTCCCTTCACATACATTTCAAGATAAAGATGCATGCGCTTGTGGTCATGATCTACCAGTTGCATCCGAATCTCCACAATCTGACCCAAAGAGGCCTCTTGATCGTAGGTGATATGGCTCTCCAATGCCATTGTGGATATTCCGGTTGTCTTTGCGCCCTCTTCACCCAGACCGAGGGAAAGTAACAATTCCTCAAAAGCAAGATCGAAGACCAAGACATAATATGCAACATTCATATGGTTGTTGTAATCCAGCCATTCTGTTTTGATCTCTGTCGAATAAATAACAGTAGGGAACTTATTCATATTTATCCTCTGTATGTTGAGTTGGGAGACCCAGATCGGCTTAAAGGTATCTGAGCCCTCACAAACGGAAACACCTGAAATCTGTCGCAGGGACACGCAACCCAAGAGAACCTTGCCAATTAACCTGAGCGGAGGTTCGTGCCTTAAAAATCGTACGTTTTCAGATACCTCTAAACTTCCTTCAAAGCGCAATCGGCGCAGCGATCTCTCCGATGATTTAGAAAAATTCCCGCAGACTCGCGTCGATACCCATAAGGGTTTCGTACCAGAATTCCTTGGCCGCTTCAGTCTTGTCACGATCAAACTTTTCAAGCCATTCCCCAAGGCGAGGGTCGGGATCTTTTTCCACCTCTTTTTTACGTTTCAGAAAACTCAGTAAATAGCCGATATTGGCTTCAGATTCCCAGGTTATTGAAGACCAGCCCTGCTCCACCCATGGAACTGATATAATTTACTTGCCCGAAGGGGGAAAAGCCGGTCACCACCAGCCGATTCGAACCCGGCAAGATGGATCCGGCAAAGACACCGAAATTCAGACTGCGATGTTTCTCGGCCAGATGAATGCCGAGGTCGACCGGTCCGAAATAGCGATCAAAGCTGTACCTTTTTTGTCTTGAAAAAACCGGTCGACGGATCGACCAGGAGCACTCGCTGGATATCACACATCAGCACCTAAACAGGTTTCAGCTCACCACTAATTGATCGCCACACACCTCCATCCCCAATTCGAGAATAGCTATACGGATACGACGAACATCCACCTTCATTATCCTTGAGTATGTCTCGCAAAGCTTTCCGGCGAGCCGCTTGTTTTCGAACGAGTAATAGCTGTTCACATCAAGTTGAAGGTAGGGCATATTTTTACGTTCCTCACCAAACGGACAGATCAAAAGGACCTTGACACTTCCACCACACTCACTTGACCTTGCCTGAAGCGGGGAAACTCCGTTGATATGCGCGTACCCCTGCCTGAGGAGTGGCTGGCGTCTTAGCCAAACTGCTTTTTTTCACCCAGCCCTCTGGTCCGTTTTTCGCGTATCCCAGTCCTGACATAATAGAATTCGCTCTATTTTCGGTCTGCTTTTCCATCGGCATCCTATCGTGGACTGCTTTCATTTTTGCGTAGGGCAAACCAGCATTTTCAATAATTTCCGCCTGCACCGAAATTGGCACCTGAGAGAACCACTTGTCTGCGTAGTTAAGCCGCCCACCCCAGTCAATACATTGCTTGACATGTCCTATCTCATGCAAAAGTAAATGCAATGCATTCCCATGGCCGCCATCAAACAGATATTCAGGTTTATTGATCGCTGTAACCATGCCCTTGCCACTCTTTGAAGAAAAATAAATTGTGGAGCAATCTGTCATGGCATTTCCGCCCCAAGTGTGTTTTGAAGACGCGTATTTAACTGTATTCAGTACGTTTTTGGGGAAATATTTACTTATTTCGGACTTAACCTTTGGCGGCAAAGACCTTTTTTTAGCACCTGCGCTAACGGTCTTAAAATAGGCTAAATAAGCCCAGACGTGTGGTTTGTAGGCCTGAGTGGCAGTTTTAATCGCCATAACTTCTTTTCTTAACTGAGTACAACGCCCCAATTTATTTTCGGGGCCCAGCCAGATATATTGCTCGCCTTTTGACTTGCATCTTGCCGCAGGCGACTCTGTCTTGCACATGTCGTTCGTTATCATATGTTTCTTGCCTGGTTTGGGGGGTACTTTCACGTTTACAGTGAGTGGTACTGCGAGCCTTTGATTTGTTCGAGTCGGCGACTTTGTTCTTTTCCAGCCATCCTTAGTAACAACAACAAAAATATCTGGACGCCATTGCGTGTGCTTGTCTGTTTTGGGGCCATCCCAAGAACCGGCACGATACGATAGTTTATATCTCCCTGCTGAATTAGTTGTTGCAGTACCCATCTTCTGGTCTTCGCCTGGATCTGAGTCACAAGCAGTAACGAGTGCTCCTGCCAATGGTGTCTTACTAGTCCCCTGAAAAATCACGCCACTGACGGTACGGCCCCCCGGAAGATATTTCATTGCAACATTGATAGTTCGGTTATTTTTAAGCTTGTGATCACTATATGTTTTAGACTTTGTGCGTTTGTATTCCGCCTTTTCTACCAAAATATAGATGTCAGGCCGCCATTGTGTATGTCGTTTAGTCTTAGGCCCATCCCACTGATTCTTCTTGCTTCTTTTAGGTATCCTGATTTCATATTTCCCATTTGAATCAGTCTTGTCCCTGCCGATAAACTCATCTTTTCTCCCACTATCGCTATCGTATGCGGACACAAGAACGCCAGCTAACGGTTTATTCTTCTTATCAGTTACTTTACCGATAATCTTACCCGGCGAATACTTGGCTGCAGCACATACCATCTGCGTGCCCAGAAAGAGAAAACACACAAACGTCAGAAGAAAGAGTCTACTGATTCCAGCTAGTCTGAGTTTTCGCATGACAATCACCTCTCTGCTGAATAATTTAAATATTCCCATTGGCCTGTAACCCATCTCAATCAATAAACGGTTTATTCATGTCTGAACCACCTTGTAAAAACTAAATCACTCGTTCCGGATATCATAAACGTCTCCGGTGAATATTCATAAGCTCGCCCATTTCCAGCCGATATCGACATACTGCCACCAGCATTAAGATCTTGAAACACAGATGCCTGCTGTGATGTGACCCGTACGATTCCCCGAGTCTCCAAACAATCGGACACCCTCACGATTCCCCGAGTGTTGCATTTTCCGGGCAATCCCTGCGTGATCGGTGCCGATGAAATCACCATCGGTTCCGAGACCGCAACGGTCTGATTAACCGGCCGCCTTTGTTCGCGTCGAGAGAGAAGGTCTTTCAAAATAATGTCAAGGTCACTGCGGCGTTCCCTTGATGCAACGAAAAAGAGTGTTTCAATTCCCCGATAGTCGTCAAGACCGAACCAGCTGGAGGTTGCGGAACGCGGGATTTCGTACTGAACACCTGCAACCACAGGATTACGGTAGTAATCATCCGAATGTGGAAAAACCGGTTCTACATAACCTGTAGCATCAGCCGCCACGACATAAACATAACAATTAGTATTAGCGCGAAAGGTAATCTTAAATTGGTCGCCCCGGCGAGGATCGCCACGCCCATCCCTCAAGACCGCACCATCTTCGATCGGAATGACATAGTTGCCGGAAGTTTTTTTGAGGATGGCGACATCCAGAGCCAGCGGCAAAGTCAAAGGCTGGTCATACGCGCCTTGACCCTGGATCTCCCCATAATCGCCCTGTTCCTGGGCCGGGTCATACTCAGCCTGTTCCTGGGCCGGGTCATACTCAGCCTCGCCTGCATCAAATGAGGACTCTTCACCACCGAGCGCCTGCACAAAGGTATTGACCACTGCAGTGTATTGCCCAGTATAGTTAGCAGCCACAGCCTGTAAAAAAGTTGACCCAACGTTAAGAACATTTTTGGCGACAGGGCCTATCCCCTTACAACTCAGTGGAGATAACACCAGGCAAACAAAAACAATCAGCAATCCAGCCTTCTTCATCATATCCAAAACGACCTCCGATCCCCAGTTTGCTTGTATTTAAAAAGCAGCATTCACATGTTCGTGAAAAGCCAACTTCTACTATTCGTTAAAATCGTAACCCTAAGTACGCATTGACAGCCTTGTGACTACAAAAAAATACACACCTTTTCTACAATTTAACCCAGAAAATCATCCTTATTTATGCCGTCACCCTGTCAACTACCCTCACCGACAATCACATAAGCCGCCCAGAAATAGGGGTGAGATTGAGACAGCATCTTACCCGCCACCTTTCGAGTAGAACTCTTAATTTTGATCTTCGCCTTGCGCAAAGCGTCTGGCTTGCTTTTTAGCTTCATTAGTTCGAATGTCCCCACCATCAAGTCCTTGGCGGCAGTACTCTCTACACTCCAGTGTGTCACCAGGAGCGCCTTACTCCCTGCGTACATGAACGATCGGGTCAATCCCGCGAACTCTTCCCCCTGGCCAGCTTTTTCTCCTTCTCCAGAGGTGTTGCACGCAGACAGAACCACAAGCTCTGCATTCAGGTCCAAGCCCAGCACTTCGCTCATCGTGAGTAAGCCGTCCCGGTCGCCTGAATTGCCTACAAGTGTCAACGCAAGAGTCGGTTCGGTCATGCCATTGAATTCACCTCCCAGAAAACCGTGGGTCGCAAAAAGGATATATCGAGCCCTACCGAGCCTTGCGTTGTGCACATTTTCCTCGCTGGCATCCCCGCGCAAATAGATATCGTCCTTTGAACTATCCAAAATGTCACTAATCGCTATTGCCTCAGACGCTGTCTGCCTGAGTCTTTTCAATTGCATACGCCCCGACGATTGAGCAGGTTGCTCCAGTGAATTCTCTGCGATCCTAACAATGCCCCTCTGGCTGAGCCCCTTGTCGCTATCCTCGGCGTCCTCCTTGCCAAAGATCGGATCAGCAAAGGCGACCAATGGCGTCTCCCAATTTCCATACCCTGATTTTGCATAGGTTCTCAATGAACGAAGTACAGATGCAGAAGGCAGATAGGTCAACGTGAGGGAGTCAATAAGATAGTGCAATGTGCCATACTCACTGTGCATGGCATCCTCTCCCTTCTCCCACTTTTCCCGCTGCGCTAAAAAGACCTCAGTATCAACCTCTTCGTCCACTAGAGCCTCGAATGGAAGGGTGTAGAGAATATCGTCCGCTGAGACATAAAGTTTGGTCCGGTTGCCCAGTGCCGGAGCGACCGGCTCAAAGATCATCCGATATAGCTCATGCGCGGCCATAGGATCGAATCCCAGATCGCCGGTGCTGGAAATCCCCTCGCGAAACGTTTTGGCCAGCTGTCGCAAGGCATCTCGACTTAACTTAAGCTCGATGAGTTTGAAACTTTTTTTGCTAATGACAAAAGCAACAAGATGTTCTTTGCCCACTGAGTAGTTAAGCACGGTCTCGTCTGCTGCTAGAACCGCCTGCAGGTCTTCCACCTGCAGAGGTTTGGGCCGCTTCAAGTCAACGTACCGGGGATATTTTTTCTCGATCTCCTTGACGAGCGCCATCAAAGATTTTTCAATTCCAACGATCTGCTGCGTAATGACCTGAACAGACTCCAGGTTTATTGTCGCCCCGGGCCTTGACCGCTCTTGGCTCAGTTGTTGATTCAGATTTGACAGTTCTACAGCCGACTGCCGCTCTTTCTCGATCAACGCCAAAAAGGCCTCATCCCCAGAAAACTGAGCTCGGGCTCCGGCTTTGGCCAGCATTTCCTGAAAAACCCGCGACTTGCTCTGTTCAGAAACGCTAAAGGCCTGTCTGCCATAGCGTTTCCCGGGATGTTTGCGGTGCAGTTCCAAAAGAAGCTTGATAAACTCATCATAGACAAAGCTTTTCGCCCCGATCAGACTGGAACGTTCCTCCTCCTTGAAGCCGCTGGTATGACCGTAGATTTCTTCAATGACTTCTATTGCACGCTCATATTGAGGGACAGCCTCTGTAGCTTTTCCCGACGCCCATAGATACTTACCAAGAGCTGAATGCCCTCTCCAGAGGGACTTGGCCGCTCTGATATTTTCGGAGAGACTAATAGATTCTTGAATGGTCTTAAGCGCCACACTAGAATTCTTGAGAGCAGCGGCGATTATTCCGATATTCAAAAGTACTCCAGGCTGGCTGACAATATCACCAACCCTCCTTTTAATATCCAGGGACTGTTCAAAATACGGCAATGCCTTGTCGTGCTGACCAAGCGTAGAATATATGGTTCCGATATTATTCAAAGTAGCGCTTTCAGTGACGCTATGGCCGATTTTGCGATTAACCGCTAGAGACTGCTCATAATACTTCATTGCCTTGTCGTACTGACCGAACTTCTTGTTGACAAGTCCGAGATTGCCAAGGGTTCTTCCTGCGCCAGAGATATCACCGATTTTACGACTTAACTCCAGAGACTGCTCATAGTGTTTTAAGGCTTTTTCGTACTGATTTAAATTAATGTAGATAGTCCCGATACTGTCTAGTGCCGTTCCTTCGCCAGCGGGATCTTTGACCCTGCGGAACATCTCCAACGCTTGTTGCTGATACTCGAGAGCCTTATCGTAATAAGCAATGTCGTTGTAGAGCACGCCGATGTTTGCGAGGGCTCCAGCTTCACCAGAAATATTACGAGTCTCCCGGTGGATATCCAGAGCCAGTTCTTGATATTCAAGAGCCTTTACATGCTGGCCACGATTGCTATAGATAATGCCGATGTTTTGAAGCTCTGCCGCTTCGCCAGATTTATTCTTGGTAATGCGGCCTATTTCCAGTGCTTGCGTATAAGCTACCAATGCCTCTGAATAACGCCCAAGCTTGCTGTTCGTTATGCCAACAGAACCAAGAGCCTGTTCCTTGACACGCAAGTTTCCGTTCTTATTGCTAATAGCTATGGCGAGTTGAAATTGCTCCAAGGCTTCAAGATGCCTCCCTTGCACATCATAGACCTCCCCAATATTTATAAGGACTCGCGACTCAAGGAGTGAATCTCCTGTTTCCCGCGAAATTTTCAGAATTGGTTGATAATGTTTCAGTGCATCCTGGTAATTGGCAAGATGGAAATAGTTGATTCCGATTGCCCACAACACCTGAGCCTTACCTGCAGAATCTTCAAGCTGAGTATAAATCCTCATGGCCTGTTGGTAATAACTGATCGATGTAGAGAAATCCTTAAGTCTAGAGTGAATTAGACCAATTTTTGTATTGATATTAGCTTGACCTGGCAAGTCCTTATTCGCGAGCAGGTAATTTAATGCGTTAAGATAATGATTTAATGCTTTTTCATACTGATATAGTCCGACATAGCTATCGCCAAGATTCACTAAGGCCAAAGATTCAGTCGCTGCATCTCTGACTTTTTGAGTTAGTCCTAATGCTTTACTCAAATACTCGATAGCTTCCGGATAACGGCGAAGTTTAAAATAAGAATAACCAATATTATTTAAATCTATGGCCTCATTCAGCTCATCCTTATTTACTTGATCAATTTTCAGCAATTTGTGAAAAGCACTCAAAGCCTCAGCGTGCATACTATCTTTGAGATAAATATTTCCCATATAGTACAGCGCAGTGGCTTCCAAGCCTGCATCTTTTACCTTTCGAGAGACATCAAGGGCCTGCTTGTAGGCATTTAAGGCTTTTTGGTTCTGTCCGCTGCTCGCATATCTATCACCTTTATCAATAAGAGTTTTAGCCTGTGTGATTTTTATGTTTGATGCGCCTGACTCGATACATATAGTCATGGACGCAAAGAGCAGAATGAGAACCACTAAACATATTTTCATATCTCGCCTATCGATGCTGCCGAGTCGCAAAGTCTACATTTTCTTACCTGCTCATCATTAACGTTGCTGTTAACTCTGCATCCAATAACTGGTCTTTGTTCATCAGCAATTTAACTTTTTCAAGATGCTGCTCAGCCGGTTTGAAATGATATTTATACTTTGCAAGATAGAACCATATGTAGGCTCCAACATAGTCCACCTTCCGCCCTTCGCCATTGGCATACATTGCGCCGATGGTATCTATGGCTTCGGGGGTTCCCTCGTCGGCCAGAATACTGAAAAGATCAAAGGCCTGGTCATAATCCCTAAAAACCTCCCGGTAAATTACTGCAATATTATATTGAGCTTGCCTATCCCCTTGGTCAGCTGCTTTGCGGTACCACTTAAGGGCTTCGTCATAATCCTGCTTTACACCACGTCCTTTATCGAAACAAAAACCCAAATTAAACTGTGCTGACATATCTTCTTGTTCGGCAGCCATGAGATACCACCTGAATGCCTCTGCAGCATTTTTCTGAACGCCTTGCCCGTACGCGTACAAAACCCCCAGGTAGTATTGAGCTATGGGGTGTCCTTTTTCAGCCGCAGAGAAAAACCTATTAAAGGCGGACTTATACTCACCTCGCTTATAAGCTTCCTCTCCAGCAATAATGTCTTTTGTTAAACCTTGCCGCCCCGAGTCCAAAGAGGTCTGACTCCCAGAGTCTTCAGACACAGAGAGTCCCGCCAAAGTACTTAGCGGGAGAAGAAAAATTGCGAAGACGATAATTATGATAACGTCTAACTTTAGATGCCTCATGCAAACCTTCCTTTCATCACACTCCCCAATCATCTATGCAGGGTCTACCTGCAGCTACACACATATTCAGCATTAAAATCGGTGAAAGGTGAGCATACGAACACTCCTACCAAACAGGCTATCTCTAGTTTCCCTCAAAATAGTAAACTTGACCAAAATCAGTTGGTCTTATCATTCCCGCTTACATCTCGTAGCCCCACATATAACCTCCTGTTCAACTTACTAAACTCCACCTTAAATATAAGTTTTCTGACATGATGGTCTTTATTTATATATTTAAACTAGAAAGACATTATCCCGCCTAATAAGCTTACCATCTGAAAATATGTATGTTTTTGAAGTTTGTTTATTTTTTATACTATTTAAAGTTATTCTATTTATAGAAGTTATGCCATGCATCAAAGATAAGCTTTGCCATTTATTATGTTTGCGAGTTTGTTATTCGGACTGTTCTTAGCCAACATTCGTAAGGATATTGCCCCCGAATCACCGCCCATAACTTACAAACGGGATTTACCGATTACTTACTGATTCAAAGAATTCAGAGATAAACCCAAAACCCACAAACAAACCGAGCCCCTTTTGGATAGCAAATCCGTAGGTAGCTCGGCCGTCTTTAGGTGGAAACTTAAGACCCGCTGCTTTCCGTCGCCCCCCTCACGGAAAGCTTGGCTTTGTCTGGATTGTTAAATCTCTTCTTCTCATTAATACCACGCATTCCCGACCTGTCAATTCAGCAACATGAAAATGCCCAATCCAAAAGGGCAGACATTTTCATGTTGCTGATATTCTTTCTTCTCAAAAACGAATCAGCTATCGCCATCTTCCAGAACTCTGGAAACCGCCTTTTGCCAGCCGCACAGCAGCTCCTTACGTTCGTCAGCGCCAAGCCTGGGAGTGAACAGAGCATCTCGCTGCCAGTGATTCTGGATATCTGCCAGTGACTCAAAAACTCCGAGTTGTATCCCTGCCAGATAGGCAGCACCTAGGGCTGTGGTCTCTGTTACTTTGGGCCGTTCAACCGGAACATTCAGAATATCCGCCAGAAACTGCAGGAACCAGTTATTGGCGACCATGCCGCCATCGACCCGCAAGGCCTTCGACCCGGTTTCACTGTCTCGTTTCATCGCTTCCATCAGGTCATAGGTTTGATAACCGACCGATTCCAGGGTTGCCCTGACGATTTCGGCAACGCCGGTATCACGAGTCAGTCCAAAGATCGCTCCGCGTGCATGGGGATCCCAGTGCGGCGCGCCCAGCCCAGTGAAAGCAGGAACCAGATAAACCCCACGATTGGAATTAAGCCCTTGCGCCAAGCCTTCAACTTCGCTGGCTGAGTCGATCAGCTTCAGTCCATCGCGAAGCCATTGGATGGCTGCTCCGGCAACGAAAATGGAACCTTCGATGGCATAGCTGGGCTGGCCATCAACCCGATAGGCAACTGTTGTCAAGAGACGGTTTTGGGAACGGAAGGCTTTATCGCCGGTATTCATCAAGACAAAGCAGCCGGTTCCATAGGTGCTTTTGATCATCCCCGGCTCAAGGCAGGCCTGTCCGATAGCGGCCGCCTGTTGATCACCGGCGATCCCGCCAATCGGGATTGAACGTCCGAACAGCATGGCATCCGTCGTTCCAAAATCAGCGATGCAGTCCTTGACCTCGGGTAACAGGGGACGCGGAATCTCGAACAGTCCAAGTAAAGATTCATCCCATTCCTGGGTATGGATGTTGAACAGCATGGTTCGCGAGGCGTTGGTGGCGTCAGTCGCATGCGATTTTCCACCGGTTAACCGCCAGAGCAGAAAGCTGTCGATTGTCCCAAACGCCAAATCACCCTTCTCAGCTTTAACCAGAGCCCCGTCGACATGATCGAGGATCCAGCGTAACTTGGTCGCAGAGAAATAAGGATCGAGCAGAAGACCGGTCAACTCTGAGACCTGCTCTTCGTTGCCACCAGTCTTCAGCCTGGAACAATAATCGGCGGCACGACGATCCTGCCAGACAATGGCATTATAGAGTGGCTTGCCGGTCTGCCGGTCCCAGACCAGGGTCGTTTCACGTTGGTTGGTGATACCGATGCCAGCAACGTCGATTCCTGATGCTTCGGCTTGCTTGAGCGTTTGGCGACAAACATCAAGCACCGACTGCCAGATCTCTTCGGGGTCATGCTCAACCCAGCCATCCTGTGGGTAGATCTGACTAAATTCCTGCTGAGCCTGCACAACGCAGTGCCCGCTCTCATCAAAAATCATCGCCCGAGAACTTGTCGTTCCCTGGTCGATAGCAAGGATATGACGTCCACTCACAGAAGGCCTCCGGTCTCATCTCTAGGGTTATTATCACAAGAATTATAGTCTATCAGTATCGATACAATCAGGTTCAAATTGTTCGGAAATAAAATAACATTGGGTGTTATGCTTGGGCATTATCTCATTGGTCTTGGCCCTTCTCCTCTCTCACTGCTAGCAGGTTTATGAAATATGGGACGACAGCAAAGTTTAGCGCAACTAAAAGACAACTGTATTTTTGATCTGCTCGTAATCGGTGGTGGCGCAACCGGCTGTGGAGTCGCTCTGGATGCAGCAAGCCGTGGATTAAGTGTAGCCTTGATCGAAAAGAATGATTTTTCTGAAGGGACCAGCAGTCGCAGCACCAAGTTGGCCCATGGCGGGGTGCGCTATCTTGAGATGGCGGTCAAAAAACTGGACAGGGTTCAATATAATCTGGTCAGGGATGGACTGCGAGAACGCCATATCCTGTTAAAAAATGCACCTCATCTGTCAAACCGCCTGGCGCTGGTCACCCCGCTCTATAGATGGATCGATATCCCTTACGTTTTTTCAGGGCTAAAGCTCTACGACATGCTCGCCGGTAAACGTAATATCGGTCACAGTCGCCTGCTGAGTCGCAAGGAAGTCTTACGCCGCTTCCCAACCGTGAAGGCAGAAGGGTTGAAAGCCGGAGTCCTCTATTATGATGGCCAATTTCACGATGCCCGTCTGGTTCTGGCCCTGGCTTTAACGGCAGAACAACATGGTGCGACCATTATCAACCATGTCGCCGTCAGCGGAATTATCAAAGAAAATGGAAAAGCCACCGGGGCCAAGGTGACCGATTCATTGAACGGAGAAACCTGGCAGCTAAATGCAAAAGTTGTAATCAATGCAACCGGACCCTTTGCAGATCAAATCAGGATGATGGACAACCCTGCTGCGACCAAAATCCTTTCGGCCAGCAGCGGAATTCACATCGTATTGGATAAACGTTTTGCGCCACCTGATACCGGGCTGATGATCCCGGAAACCGAAGATGGCCGGGTACTGTTTGTACTGCCATGGGAGAATCACGCCCTGATTGGGACCACAGATGAACCTGCCGAGATCAGCGAACATCCCAGGCCGCTTGAAACAGAGATTGACTACCTGCTGCGTCACGTCACGCGCTATTTCAATCTGCAGGTTGAAAAGTCAGATATCAAGGCGGTCTGGTCGGGGCTGAGACCGCTGGTGTCCGATCCCAAGGCGATCGATACGGCACAACTGGCGCGTGACCATATCATTGAAGAAAGCGACAGCGGCTTACTGACCATTGCCGGGGGGAAATGGACGACCTACCGGAAAATGGCGCTGGATACTGTGGACCATGTGCTCAAGAGGTTCGATCTCTTTGCACCGCAGTCGAGTTGCCAGACCGAACAGTTGCCGATCCGCGGCGGTGCTGAATATAGCGAAAATGGCAATCTTGAACTGCGGGATAAATATGGTTTCGACGCTGATGTCGCCACCTATCTGCATCGAACCTACGGCGATCAAGCAAAACTAGTCGCGCAATTAGCAGCTGAGGGTTACGGCGCACGCCTGAGCGAAAAACATCCAGTTCTGGAAGCGGAAGTTCTCTATGCCGTGCGTTTTGAGCTGGCCGAACGGGTTATCGATGTCCTGGCACGCCGCATGTCACTGGCTCTGCTCGATACCAAGGCAACCAGGCAAGCGGTCCCGAGGGTGTTAAAACTCATGACAGATGAACTCGGATGGGATCAGAAACGCATTGAAGAAGAAACGCTATTGGTGGAAAAACGACTCACTGAGGCACTCTAGGAGCCTGTCTGACTTTCCATGAGTCGGCTGCAAATCCGTTTGTCACCATCAAAAAAACTATGCTCCGATCCCTGAACCGACGGTAAGAGGCAATTTCGTATTTACTCGACAGGTTTCATCCTGCTAGTCTGCAGGGATCTGCCAGATAAAACACTTTCATCTCAACACCAAAGGACCATTATGCTCATCCCCAAGAAATACCACATCCACCTCGTCGCGCTGCTTGCCATTGCCGTGATGATGATGTATCCAACCCTTACGAGAAAAATTGACCCCCAGATTCTCACTTCGGGGACAGAGGCAGCAGAAGATTTTCTGCACCTGGTCGATGCTGAGAAATATGAGCAAAGCTGGGAGAGTTCCTCCGCTTTGATGAGAGAGAAGATTTTTCTCGAGGTCTGGAACCAGCAGATACCAGCGATGCGCAGCAAGGTCGGCAAACTGAACAACCGCAAGCAGGACAACTCATCCATCTCCGATTGGGCCCCAGGCGCCCCGGATGGCCAATATTTAACCTTAATGTATGCTTCCTCCTTTGAAAAAAAAGATGAAGTGATAGAAACCATCAATCTGGTTCTGGAAGAAGATAGCCGCTGGCGAGTTGTCGGATACTTCATAAAGTAGGTCACGTCAGATGCTAAGAACCCGTCAATCAGGCATCCTGCTCCATCCAACCTCGTTGGCAGGACCAGAAGGGCTCGGCACTCTCGGTGAAGAGGCCTATACCTTTGTCGATTTTCTGGTCGCTGCAGGCCAATCAGTGTGGCAGGTCCTGCCGCTCGGACCGACCGGCTACGGCGACTGCCCCTACAGCTCATTTTCTGCCTTTGCCGGCAATCCGGATTTGATCAGCCTGACGCAACTGGTCGCAGTCGGTGATCTCAACAAAGGAGATCTTCCTCCGCCCTGCACCGTAGCGAGCCGTATCAATTTTCAAAGTTGTCATGACGTTCGTACCCCGCTGTTAATAAAAGCCTCACGTAATTTTCTCGAAGACAAAAAGGACAGCGTTCGTCACCTGAATTTTGTTGAATTTTGCCAGCAGCAGGCCAGTTGGCTCAATGATTACGCTTTCTATCGTGCCATGCGTCAAGCACAGAACCACAATGCCTGGCAGGACTGGCCAGTGGAAGTTCGTGATCGTAAAGAGTCCGCACTACGACAATGGGGAACCAAGCTAAAACTCGAAATCTCTCAGGAAAAATACTTACAGTTTGTATTTTTTGAGCAATGGTTTGCCCTGAAAGAATACGCCAATCAACAAGGTATCGAGATTTTTGGCGATCTGCCTATTTTTGTCGCTCTGGATTCAGCCGACGTCTGGGCCAACCGCGATTTATTCCAACTTGATGAACAAGGCCAGCCACAACTGGTTGCTGGCGTTCCGCCAGACTATTTCAGCACAACCGGCCAATTATGGGGGAACCCGCTCTATGACTGGGAACGTTTAGCGCAGGATGGATACAGCTGGTGGAAAGCACGCCTGCAGTGGAATCTGGCGCAATGTGATCTGGTCAGAATCGATCACTTCCGTGGCTTCGAAGCTTGCTGGGCCGTACCAGCAACCGAAACCACTGCGATCAATGGTTTTTGGCAGCCAGGCCCCGGAACTGTTTTTTTCGAGAGAATGCAGCAAGAGCTTGGTGAACTGTCCCTGATTGCTGAGGATCTCGGCATCATCACCCCCGCAGTTGAACAACTTCGTGATCACTTCCAACTCCCTGGCATGAAAATTCTGCAATTTGCCTTCGACTCCGGGCCTAAAAATCCATATCTGCCTCACCAGCATCTCCGCAACTCGGTCGTCTACACTGGCACACATGACAACACCACGAGTCTTGCATGGTGGCAAGCTCTCGATACTGACGGTAAGCAAAAAGTGCGTGACTATCTTGATTCTACCTGCCGTGAAATGCCATGGCCACTCATTCGCTGCGCCCTGGCCAGTTCAGCCAGAATGTCGATCATCCCAATGCAGGACCTATTAAAATTGGGTGGAAAAGCACGCATGAATCTGCCCGGAACGGCAACCGGAAACTGGAATTGGCGCATGACATCAGATCAATTGGATCCGGAGGTAGCAGGACGCCTCAAGGAGCTATGTCGACGATTTGACCGGATACCATACAGCTAATAAATTGCCAATGAGAGTTCATTGCCTACTTGTTTCGTCCGATTCTCTTGTGCTATCTTCTCTCGATTACAAAAGTCCGTCATCCCGACGGTAACAAAACCATCATGCTGGAGGATGTACTGTGAAAAGAATCCTTGTATTTCTCGTCGTAAGTCTTGCTGCTCTGTCTCTGTCTGCCTGTAGCAAAGAGGAAGCTCCCAAAGTTGAGGCTCCTGCCGCTCAAGCTCAGGCACCTGCTGCTCAAGCTGCCGGCATTACCGGTACCGTTCTTGAAACCATGAACGCTGCAGGTTATACCTACGTGCAGGTCGATGACGGCCAGCAAAAAGTCTGGGCAGCCGCTCCAGAATTCAGCGTTGCAGTCGGTGACAATGTCATTGTTCCTGACGGGATGCCGATGAACAACTACCACAGCAAGTCGCTTGATCGTGACTTCGAAGTCGTCTACTTCGTTGATTCGATTCTAAACCCGAATGCTCCAGTCGCCTCAGCCGCACCAGCTATTGATGGTGCGCTGCCTGAGGGTCATCCAAACACACAGGTCGCAGCTACCGCAACTGCTGCGGTAGATTTCACCGGGATTACCAAGGCTACTGATGGTACAACTGTTGCCGAAGTCAATTCAGGTAAAGCTGATCTTTCCGGACAGGAAGTTACCCTGCGCGGTAAGGTCGTCAAGTACAATGCTCAGATCATGGGTAAAAACTGGTTACACGTACAGGACGGAAGCGGCGATGCTGCCGATGGCAGCAATGACATCACCGTAACCACTGCAACTGAAGCCCAGGTCGGCGATACTGTTCTGTTGACCGGCAAGGTCACTCTCGACAAAGACTTTGGCTACGGTTACAAATATGCCTTGATCATTGAGGACGCTAAGGTCACCGTTGAATAAAAACTATCGGCCCGATTTCGGGCGGACATAAGCACAAATCAAAAGGCCTCCGGAAAAATCTCCGGGGGCCTTTTTTATATGTATTCCGCCCACACCTTGTCCTCCCAAAACGTGTGCAATTAAATTAAATACATTGAGAATTACCAATAGCCTGCTAAGGTTCCCTCACTATCCCAAGTATCAACAATTCGCACAGAACAATCACTCATGTTCGTACAGCTGCAGTCAAGAACACAGTCTCAGTTAACACCAGAGGGGGTAAACAATGAACATCAAAAATCTGAACATCGGCAAGAAGATCTACGTCGTGACAACCCTGTTGATCGCTATTTTCACTGTGAGTTTACTCACACTCTATGGCCAGTACCGCGACAACCTCTATGAAGGGCGTCAGCGTGAACTAACCATTGCAATTGAAACCGCATGGAGCGTTGTCGACCATTACACCGAACTTGAAAAATCAGGTCAGCTTTCGCGCGAAGAGGCACAAACACAAGCAATGGCTGCAGTAAAAAAGCTCCGTTATGGCAATGATGGTTATTTTTGGATTAATGATACCGTCCCGAAAATGATCATGCACCCGATCAAACCGGCACTCGATGGCAAGGATCTGAGCGCAATCAAGGATCCAACAGGCAAATATCTGTTCGTCGAATTCACCAACAAGGCCACCAAGGATGGCGCAGGCTTCGTCGATTACTACTGGCCGAAACCGGGGAGTGAAGAACCGGTGGCCAAAATTTCCTACGTCAAATTTGTCCCGGCCTGGAACTGGGTCATCGGCAGCGGCCTCTACATCGACGATCTCAACGCCGTGGTCAACCAGATTTTCTGGACAGTGATGGCGTTACTCCTGACAGCGATTCTGATCTCAGGCGGGTTGGTCTTCTTTCTGGCACGCATGGTTTCGCGCCCGATGCATCGCGCCGTAGAGATGATTGAAGAGATGGAGCGGGGCCACCTTGGCACACGCCTCAATATGAATCAGTATGACGAAGTCGGACGGATGGCCAGTGCGATGGACCGTTTCGCCGACAGCTTGCAGAATGAGCTGGTCGGTTCCCTGCAAAAACTCGCCAATGGCGATCTGACCTTCGATATCCCCCCGCATGATGAGCACGATGAGATCCGTGGGTCTCTCAAACAGCTCGAAGTTCAGCTGAATGATGTGATGGGCCAGATCCAATCTGCCGGGGTCCAGATCGCTGCTGGCAGCGTCCATGTCAGCGACTCATCCCAGTCCCTCTCGCAGGGCGCCACAGAATCAGCCAGTTCTCTTGAGGAAATCAGTAGTTCACTGACCGTACTGACCTCGCAAACCAGACAGAACGCGGCTAACGCCAACCAGGTCAATCATCTTTCCACTGACGCCCAGAGCGCGGTCGACACGGGTAATTTACAGATGCATAAGATGATTGGAGCCATGGACGAGATCAACTTGGCGGGACAGAGTATCAGCAAGATCATCAAGGTCATCGACGAAATCGCCTTCCAGACGAACCTGCTGGCGCTGAATGCCGCAGTCGAAGCGGCCCGTGCCGGCCAGCATGGCAAGGGTTTTGCGGTTGTCGCCGAAGAGGTACGTAACCTTGCGGCCCGCAGTGCCAAAGCTGCACAGGAAACAACCGAGTTGATCGAAGGCTCGGTACTAAAAACCGCAAACGGTACAGTTATCGCCAAAGATACCGCCGAATCGCTGCAGAAGATATCTGAACAAGTCACCAAGGTTTCGGACTTGGCTGAGGAGATCGCCTCGTCTTCAGATGAGCAAGCCAACGGGATCGAGCAGATCAACCTGGGGATCGAACAGATCGACACGGTGACTCAACAAAACACCGCAAATGCCGAAGAGAGCGCAGCCAGCGCAGAGGAACTTTCGGGACAGGCTGCTCAGTTACAAGGGATGCTACACCGTTTCCGCCTCAAGCAAACAGTCCAGCGCCAGGTCGCAGTTCCGGTTGCCGTGAAACCGCACATTCAAGCTGAAGGCTGGGGTGGTATACAGGAACAACCGCAACAGTGCCAATCAGGAGGTGCTCAAATTATTGCACTGGATGACACAGAGTTCGGCAAATACTGATCTGACTCAAACAAATAGCTGTAAATCCCTCATGGCCCGGAGCGTCTTGCGTTTCGGGCCATCTTCACCTTCTGATCTTAACGACGACCTTCCGGACTCTTTCGTTGGGATCACCAATCCCCGGCATATGCAAATCTTCCGGAAAAAATATCGCGAACATTCCCTGTTCAAGTCTGATCAATGAAGATGTGCCCGCGTAAAAAGCGTAATCGCCTTCAGCGTTGTATTCTGAAATCATCTGTTGCTCACGATAAGGAACATAGCCGATCGATTCCCCCCCCTGCGCAAGAAACTGAATATCAACATATTCTCGATGCGCCTCGAGGCGACCTTCTGTCTCCGGTTTCAGAGCGTAGTCGTTAACAATCGCAAAGATATCCTTCCCCTCTATAGGATATTCTCCTATCTCAAACTGAGAGAAATCCGTTGTTTGAAGATAAGCCAGAGCAACAGAAATTCTTCGGCCAAGGGGTTGATATGTCTGAATGTTTTCAAGGCGATCAACGATCATAATGACAACTCCGTCTTTCTACAGTAATCCACGCGACTACCCAGTCGCACCATGTCTGGCCAATATGTTACCCTAAAGCTGAACTATACGCAGCTCAAAATGAAACAGAAGCGGAGCGCATAAATGCCTACTATACTCATTACCGGTTGCAACCGAGGCATTGGTTTAGAGCTTGTTCGGCAGTTCGTTCAAGGCGACTGGCGAGTTCACGCCTGTTGCAGACAGCCAGAACAAGCCGACTAGCTCAAGGAACTAAGTTGTTCTTATAGCAAACTCAGCATCCATCAGCTAGATATTTCAAATTCGATACAGATTAAAAAACTGGCAACGGAACTCAAATCGGAATCTATCGACATTCTTGTTAATAATGCTGGTATTTTTGGACCACGCCCTACCAATCTGGAACTTTCGAACGTAAAGGGCTGGCTCGAAACTTATCGCATCAACAGTATCGCCCCCATGCAGATGGCGCTGGCTTTTGTCGAACAGCTAGCCCGTAGCGAAAAACGGATACTGGCAACCATGGGGACCTCCATGGGATGCGTTTCTCAAAACAGCGCCGGCGGCGATTACGCGTACCGCGCCTCGAAAGCTGCCACCCATATGGTTATAAAAGGGCTTTCAATCGACTTGGCAGATCGTAGTATTGCCTGCGTATTGTTGCATCCCGGTTGGGTGCACACCAGTATGGGCGGACCACAGGCTCCAGTGAGCCCGACTGAAAGCGCTACCGGACTGCATAAAGTTTTGCTCGGCTTGTCTTACAAAGATAACGGCAAATTTTACGACTACTGCGGCCAGGAACGCGATTGGTAAACCTGGTTTTTATATCACTTTCTGGTCATTAAAAACTGGTAGATCGTTTGTGCTAATTGCTCGGACAGCCCTGGCATCCGACATAACTCTTCCAGACTGGCAGCACGAATCTGTTTAAGGCTGCCAAAGTGCTTTAACAGAGCTTTGCGTCGCGCGGGGCCAACTCCGGGGATATCTTCAAGGCTGGAACGCAGGGTCGCCTTGCTGCGCAGCTTGCGGTGGTAGGTAATCGCAAAGCGGTGAGTTTCATCACGCAGGCGCTCAAGCATATACAGAACTGGCGAGCCACTGCGCAGGCTAATCGGGTTTTTCCGGCCGGGGATAAAAAACCTTTCTTCACTCTTCTCAACGACCTTGCCGCGCACATTGGCAATAATCCGACTCTTGGCGATACCGGCAATTCCAATCGTCTTGCCGAGATCAAGCTCGTCGATGACCTGAGCCAATACGCCGAGTTGGCCCTTACCACCATCAATCAGAATCATTTGTGGAAGATTTCCTTCAGCCTGACCTCGCACCAATCTGCGCCGTAAGACCTCAGTCAGGGAGGCATAATCGTCTGCGCCTTCCACGGTTTTTATCTTGTAACGACGGTACTCTTTCGGGGCAGCCTCACCATCAAGCAACACCGCCATACTTCCAACCGAATATGCCCCCTGAATGTTTGAAATATCGAAACATTCGATGCGCTGAGGCAGTGCGGGCAGATAAAACCGTTGTCGGATCTCCTCAAGGACTTTATTCCGAGCCTCTTTCTTGCTGCCACGCTGTCGTTTTTCATCCTCAGCATTGCGACAGGCCATCAGGACCATCCGTTTTTTATCACCTCGCTGCGGCGTAGAAATCTGCACTCTTTTGCCACGCATCTCGGTCAACCAATCGCCAAGCAATTCAGCGTCATCAAGCGATTCAGGCAGCAAGATCTGATCGGGGATAATGACCCCGCTCCCATAATATTGACGGAGAAAATCTGAGATCAGCTCATTAATATCGAGACGCCACTCAACCGACCAGCTGCGCTTTCCCAACAATTTTCCTTGCCGCACAAAAAGTAATAAGACTTCGACTTCACCACCATCGCGTTGGAGGCCAAGAACATCCTGATCTCCGCCACCAAGTTCTGCAACAGACTGATGTTCAACGCTGCGTTCAATAGCACGAACCTGATCGCGCAGTCGTGCTGCCTCCTCAAAATGCATGGCTGCTGCCGCCTCAGTCCTCCTCTGCCTGAGCAACTGCAAAACTTCAGGATCACGGCCTGATAAAAGTGCAACCACCCCCTTCACCAATTGACCATAATCCTCGACTGAAATCTTCCCATGGCACGGCGCACTGCACTGTCCGATCTGATGGAAAAGACAGGGTCGCCCGCGCAGACGACAACGTTCAATCTTTGAATGGCGCAAAGGGAACACCCGGAAAATTTCTTTGAGAGTTTGACGGATGGCCCCAGCGGATGAATAGGGGCCAAAGTAAAGGGCACCATCATTGTGCACCAGTCGCACGACCTGTAAAGCCGGAAACTCTTCACGCAGGTCGAGGCGCACGGAGACATAGGTCTTGTCATCACGCAAATCGATGTTGTAGCGCGGATGGTGTTTCTTGATCAGGTTATTTTCGAGCAGCAACGCCTCTTTTTCAGTGTCGGTCAGGATCACCTCTATAGCTATAACCTTAGCCATCAGCAGAGGAATCTGTGCACGGCCATCACCGCCGGGAACAAAGTAACTGCGCAAACGGGCCCGCAGATTCTTAGCCTTTCCGATATAGAGGATCAGGCCCTCGGCGTCTTTCATCAAATAAACGCCTGGACCGGTTGGATAGTTGGATGGATCGAGTTTCGTCATAGATTGGCAGGATAATCCAATTTTCAGTAATCGAAAAGGAAAGTCTGTGACTATCTCCTCAACCATCTGTTTTTTCTGGATATTGTATCTTCGATTGGTATACAGTAACCCCTTAAATGTAATCAACTGTTATCTGCAGCTACGAGCGCTGCATATTCGGGAGGTCTGACGGTGAATCCGTTATGGAGTAACATTTTCCGCAAGCCTGGTTACGAGGGCACTCTCGCCTACTTTCTCGGCACAGTTCCGACCTTCGCCAACCTTGGCCGTCGAGATCTCAGTTTTCTGGCGACCCTTGTCCATATCCGCAATTACAATCCTGGCGAAACCGTCTTCAGTGAAGGGGATATCGGCTCAGGGATGTACATTATCCGCTCTGGCAAAGTTCGTATTGAGATGAAAGATGAGCAGGGACAAGACCAGATTCAAGCAGATCTTGAGACCGGTGATTTCTTTGGTGAAATTGCCCTGACCACACCCAAACACCGGATTGCAACCGCAACCGCGACCGAGCAGACGGTTCTTGTTGGTTTATTCCGTGCCGACGTTCTAGATGCGATCCGCAAACATCCAGCGATAGCCTCAAAGATTCTGCTTGGCCTAACGAGAGTTCTCAGTGAACGCTTACAACATGCAGGCCTACGTCTGCGTGAACAAAGTTACGCCCATCTCGATTCGGTCAATAAGGACCAACCATGACAGCCTTGCCGCGTCCTACCGGACGTGCAAAAAACCTGGTCCTGTTTCTCGTTTTAAGTGCCGGTATTGCTACGGGCATTACCATTTTTTCGTCAGCATCAACAATTGTTGAGTGGGTAGAGACTGCAACCAGTGGTCTTTTTCTGCCAGTCCTACTCTCTCTTATTGTCACATTTCTGCTTGACCCTTTAGTACAGTTTTTCGAGCGCACTCAAATCAGCCGCACTACAAGTATTTTCGCAGTCTATGCCATTTTTCTAATTGTATTCATCCTCCTGCTGACACTGATCGGCCCGCCCAACTGGCGGAGCATGCTCGATGCTTTACAAGCCGATTTCCCACGCTATATCTCTAGAGTTCTTGAATATCTAAACAGTTTACTTGCAAGCGTACACAATCAATTCCCCTACCTTGAGAACTATGATATCTCCGGGAAAGTTCGCCAATGGGCTCAGGAATTTTTAGGTCTTATTCTGCTAGAGACTCCTCGCTCAGCAATGAGGATTGGTAGCCTGTTCCTGCTAGTACCACTTTTCTCATTCTTCTTTCTACGTGATAGCCGTCGCATCATGCGTAATCTGATCTCCCTCACACCCAACCGCTACTTTGAAATGGTCCTCGATATTTACGATCACGTCAGTTGGCAGCTTGCGAATTTTATTCGTGGCCGCATCCTTGAAGCGATGCTGATCGGCCTTGTTGTCTGGCTTGGGCTATCATTAACCGATATCCGTTATGCTCCCCTACTAGGTGTAATTGCTGGCGTAACGAATCTTGTCCCCTACATCGGTCCAATCGTCGGCATGATTCCCGGTCTGGTCATTGCCCTGGTCGACCTAGGTGCCGGTCCACAGTTCTGGTGGATTTTCTGTGTTTATCTTTTGATCGCCCAGGTGATCCTCGATAATTTCATCCTGATTCCGATTCTTATTTCTCGTGTTTCAAACCTACATCCCCTCTGGGTTATTCTGGCCATTGTCATGGGCGGTAAACTCTATGGTGTCCTCGGCATGATCATCGGGGTTCCGATCGCCAGTGTCATTAAAATTGCTATTCTCGAAATTCGTCACTACCGCAGTAACTTCAATTCTGCGCGCGAGATACTGACAAATCATCACGACTAAGAAATAGCCCTATGGTACCGATCTGCACACAAACATGATTTAAAATTCACGTTATCCCAAAGACTATACTCATTCTCTACATACAGCCGATTTACCATAGAAAAAGTTTCACGCTTGTGGTTATATTCGGGGGCTAATTGACAGAAGTTATGATTTTACGGAGATATAACCATGTACAACTGTTCAGACCTTAAAAAAGGCCTCAAAATTCTAATCGACGGTGAACCTCATGTCATTGCTGGCTTTGACTTTACCAAGCCAGGCAAAGGACAATCTCTCTATAAATGTAAGCTGCGCAATATGGTTACAGGTTCTCTCTTCGATCGAACCTACCGCTCGGGAGAAAGTTTTGTGCCGGCCAGCCTCGTAGAGAGTGATATGCAATTTCTCTATCAGGATGACAGCGGCTACGTCTTCATGGATCAAAAAAACTATGAGCAAATTGTGCTCACAGAAGAGGTCCTTGGCAATGACAAATACTTCCTGGTCGACAACATGGAAGTCAAGGTCTTGATGTTCGGCGAACGTGGAATTGGCCTGACTCTGCCAATCTTCGTCAATCTGCGTGTTACGATCTCTGACCCCTGGGTTAAAGGTGATACGGCTACAGGCAACAACAAACCTGCGACTGTAGAAACCGGCTACACTTTACAGGTTCCAGCTTTTGTCGACGAAGGAACCTTGATACAGATCGACACCCGCACTGGAGATTATGTCACTCGGGTTAAGGAGTAAAATGTCCCTCTGCCTGAGAGAAAAACATGATCGTCTGGTAGAAAGAGCTCGAATCGTCCAAACGATCCGAGCTTTTTTCATTGAATCCGCGTTTCTCGAAATAGAAACTCCACAACGGATTCCATTAAATGCTCCCGAAGCGAACATTGCACCTGTGCTCAGTGGCAACTGGCAGTTGCAGACATCACCTGAACTGGCGATGAAGAGACTACTGGCGGCAGGCTACAAAAATATTTTCCAGATCTCTCACTGCTGGCGCGATGAAGAACGCGGGCGCAAACATCTGCCTGAATTCACCATGCTCGAATGGTACCGCAGCCACTGCGATTACACCCAGCTCATGACAGATTGCGAAAACCTCTTCCGCTA
This sequence comes from Deltaproteobacteria bacterium, assembly GCA_024280485.1. Taxonomy (GTDB): domain Bacteria; phylum Desulfobacterota; class Desulfuromonadia; order Desulfuromonadales; family Geopsychrobacteraceae; genus Geopsychrobacter. The sequence continues at coordinate 17,194 of JAJRQB010000127.1, read as the reverse complement.
CCTGCTTCCTCAGGCTCAAATAGACTACCAGGGTCACAATATCATTCTGGATCAACCCTTCGAGCGCCTGAGCATCAGCGAGGCATTTGAACGCTATACCGACACCTCCCCGCTACAAGCGATAGCAGAGGATCGTTTTGATGAGTTGATTGCTTTCAGTATAGAACCGCAACTTGGCCTGAAGCGTCCAACCATCCTTTATGACTACCCGGCCGAACTCGCCTCACTGGCGCGGTGCAAAACAGGGCATCCCGAACTGGCGGAGCGATTTGAGCTCTACATAGCCGGTCTTGAACTTGCCAACGCGTTTTCAGAACTAAACGATCCTGAAGAACAACGACAACGCTTCAGCAAAGAAGCAGGTATTATCTCCACAAACGGATCCCACCCGAACCTACTGCCGGAACCCTTCCTTACCGATTTACAAAATATGCCTGCAGCGGCAGGTATCGCGCTCGGAGTAGACCGTCTTGTCATGCTACTGACCGACAGTCACTCAATCGATCAGGTCGTCGCATTCCCCCCCGAAGACTTGTAACAAGCCCAGGCCAAGCGGCACCAAGATCATTTTCACCCTGAGCCGAAAGCCAAATAGGTTACAATTTCCCCTTTAGCGCATAACGCTATTCTATTCCAGCCTAAAATACTGAAGTTACACAAAACCTCTGTTTTCCCAGCCTGGTTGCGATTATTTTCGTCTTGAGAAACTTCAGAATTCAGGATCTTTTTTTGTTGACATGATTTTATAACAACGTATCATGGCGCGAATCAAAAAACACACTATCACGCATTTTATAACAGCAAGTTGGCCATATTATCTATTAGATTCAACCAGATAGCGCGGCTTATTTGTTTAGCTCATCGTTATTTAGCCCCGTTGGGCTTATTTTGCTTCAACCAGTATACGGTTGCGTTACTTAAGAGTGAGGAGTTTCATCATGGGACACGGACCCGCAGTAAAACTGGGCAAGGACGATGCGTCCGCCTATAAGACCAAGCTTGGGGTAAAGATGTTTATTGCCTACACACTGGTCTACGTTGTTTTTGTGGCAATCAATGCCACAAGCCCTAAAACGATGCAGTCGATCGTACTCGGACAGACCGCTGCCGTCATCTGGGGATTCGGTCTGATCGGCCTGGCACTGGTCATGGCTATTATCTACAACCACTTCTGTACTCGCGCTGAAGCGCGGATGAACAGCTAAGGAGGACGGCAATATGGTATACACACAATCCCCGTTGGCCATTGGCCTCTTTATCGTTTTCGTTTCATTCGTTCTGGGACTCTCCTTCTTCCTGGCGCGTCGCACCAAATCAGCCGACAGCTATTACGCAGCCGGTGGTAACATCCACTGGTTCACCAACGGCGTAGCCTTCGCTGGAGATTACCTCTCGGCAGCATCTTTCCTGGGTATTTGCGGCATGATCGCAACTGCCGGTTATGACGGCTGGATGTATTCGATTGGTTATCTCGCGGGCTGGATCGTCGCGCTGTTCCTGGTCGCCGAGCCGATGAAGCGCCTGGGTAAATACACCTTTACCGACGCCCTCGACTCCAAATTCAATTCGAAAGCGATCCAACTGACAGCTGCAATTTCGACCCTGGTGGTCTCAGTCTTTTATCTGATCCCGCAGATGGTTGGCGCTGGCGTTCTGGTTCAACCTCTGCTCGGCCTGCCTCACTGGGCTGGAGTCTGCATCGTTGGCATCGTGGTCACGATTATCGTTGCTACTGCGGGTATGGCTTCAACTACCTACGTCCAGTTTTTTAAGGGCGCGCTGCTCCTGATCATGTCGACCGTGCTCGTTATCTACGTCTTGACACAAGGGCTCTCAACCTCGCCGGTCAACAACGGCCAGCCCTATCATGAATTCAAGACCCTGCAAGCCGATACCGCACTCAACATCAGTGAAGCCGGCTACAGCGTCGTGGCCGGGCTTGATTCCGAATTCGGCAAAGCGGGCTTCATCGAGTTGGTCAAAGATGGCCGTGAGACCATCTGGCATCTCAACCAAAACGAGCAGGGCTTCCGTCTCGAAGAGACCCTCTTCATGACCAAAATGCCCGATGGCACCAAAACCTTTAACGGAGCCGCCAAAGAAGAGGGTATGTTCTTCCCGGTCGGCCATATCAAAGAGTTGCGCGTTAATGGCCAGGAAGTCGCTACAACCGGCGCTGTCGGTCCTCTAGCCTACCTTTCGGCACTCAAGGATTCGACCATTGTCCTCTGGGGTAAGAAATATATCCAGGATGGCGCCAACACGGTCACCGTCTATTATCAAAAGCCGACCCCGGGTGACCGGGTCTTGCGTCCAGGCCTGAAGTTCAAGGTCGACAATGCCACCGGCACCCAGACATTTAACTTCGTTTCATTGATGCTGGCGCTGTTCTGTGGTACCGCAGCCCTGCCGCATATCCTGATCCGTTACTATACAGTTCCGAGCCAGGCCGCTGCACGTAAATCAACGATTGTCGCGATTGCAGCGATCGGTTTCTTCTACGTGCTTACTCTGTTCCTTGGGCTGGGTGCCATGACCAACGGGGTCATCAACCTGACAGACAACAACATGAGCGCACCGCTACTGGCACTCTCCTTTGGCGTTGTCCTCTTTTCGATCATCTCATCTCTGGCATTCGCTACGGTTCTGGGTACTGTTTCAGGACTGATCGTTGCTGCCTCTGGTGCGGTTGCTCATGACTTGATGGACAACTTCCTCGGGATGCGCATGACTGACGAAGGTAAGGTCCGCGCTGGCAAGATTTCAGCTGTAGTTGTTGGTTGTATCGCCATCTACCTGGGGATCATCTTTGAAGGAATGAATGTCTCCTTCCTGGTTGGTTGGGCATTCGCTGTTGCCGCCTCAGCCAACCTGCCTGCGATCCTGATGCTGCTCTTCTGGAAGCGCACCACCGCTAAAGGGATTGCCGCCTCGATCACCGTTGGCCTCATCTCTTCTCTGGGTCTGATTTTGATCTCTCCAGACATGTGGGTCCGTTACGGTTACCTGCCGACTGAGGCACCTATCAGCTTCAATAGCCCGGCTCTGATTTCGATTCCACTTTCTTTTCTGGCCCTGGTTATGGTATCGATGATGACTCAAAAGGATCTGGTCATCAACGACGCTACCGAAACTGCTGGCGCCTGATTTTAACTAAAACGCGCCGGGTTGCTACTGGCAACCCGGCGCGTTTAATATTGTTACATTGACTGGGCTTTTCTTCGATGGAGAAAAGCCTTTTTTTTACCAAAAAGGTCAAAAGATGAAACGTTTCCGCTTTACATTCCTCGCCATCTGTATGCTTTTAACTTGGCTCGGTATCAGCGATCTGGTTCTTCAACTGCGGAATCCAGAGCCCTTGGCTATTGAACTGTTCGAACTTGAATCAGGTCAACCACAACAGGAGTGGCTAAGTATCAGTGGTGGTCATCTCGACCTGCTGAATGGGATCAACATGAGCGGAACGATTGAAATCGATTCATTCCTTATTCCCTACGTCGAGAATAGCAGTATTGAGAATCCGCGCCTCTGGATTGAAACAAGACAACCTGCAATCATCAACCTGCTCACCACCTACTACTTCAAACTCGACGATGACCAAAAACGTGCGGCCTATCTTGAAGAACATCAAGACGATTTTTTCCCCGCAATGACAATCACCGGGATGACTGCGGATAGTTTGATCGCCGATTCGAATCGCGACAAGTTGCTTGAGTTATTAACTTCAATGGGGATCAAAGCAGAAGACAACATTCTATTTATCAGTGAGGGAAAAGAACCTGGACGCTTTCGTGGTCCAGCTTTTCTGCTCCTATCGATTATAGGTGTCATCAAGTTCTTATTTTGGAGTAAAAAACCCTCCAGAAAAGATTAATCTGGTGAGCTAGTTTTTTCGCCAACAAAAGCACAAAAAAAGGCCGGGCATTTAACCCGGCCTTTTCCAATCTACTTGTCAACCCAGATAGAGATTCTGGTTACGCGCACGATTGGCCAGAATCGTCGGATCGACAACTTCACCACAGGCGCAACATCTCCAGGCATCGAATGCCCGAACAAAATCGTAATACTTTTCTGAATACATTCTGCTTTTACACTTAGGGCATTTCATTTTTATCCTCCTCGGCTTTTAGTAAACAGACAATTTACGTCTAATATCGTAAGCTTGGAATAGACTTTTACTTCATGAGATGTGCCAAGGCGCGCAGTTGCTTAATAAATTTTCATTATTATTATCACAAGTAATTTTTTCTTCCATTTTTCAGATAGTTAGTTGTCCTCAAAAAAAGATTCCCACTTATCAATTCGCTTGATACCCACACCATGAACCCTTGCCAACGCATAGATCGATTCGAAATCGCCATTTTTATGACGATCACTCTCAATACCTAGCGCCAATGAGGGGCCTACACCGGGCAGGTCTTGCCAATCAGACTCTGACATCTGATTCACATGCAACGGTACACCCAGGGTCATACGCTTTGCAGCGGGCATCCAAACAAATTCAACCGTTACAACATTACTGCTAACTACCTGAAAGTTAAGCATTCTTCCGTTAACCAATGTTCCTTCTTCCATAATCTGTTGCTGCAAAGGAACAGGCAAAACCAATCCCGCCAAATTAATGACGTTAATCAACTGCTGAGCGTCATTAATTTGATGAATTCCATCCAGTTTGTCTCCAGCATCAGCTAACAGAATTTGCATTTGCTGTGTGCCAGAAACACGAAGGGCTGGACTCTTTTCGTCTTGAAAAGAAATCCAGCCCAAATCGTTAACCGTCAAACCCAGCATTAAAAGTAACAGCAGCCATCCCCCCCGAGCCACCATCGATCTACTCGCCTGAATCCTTCAGTAGCTTATACTGTATTGCGTCAATCAATGCATGATAAGAAGCATCGATGATGTTTTCACTGACCCCAACCGTCCCCCAACGGCTCTCCTTGTCCCCAGATTCAACCAGCACGCGGGTAAAAGATTCTGTCCCCTTCCCGGCGGGCAATACGCGTACCTTATAATCGAGAAGATTCATCTCTCCAATTTGAGGATAAAAGCTTTCCAGTGCCTTGCGCAGTGCACGGTCCAGCGCATTGACCGGTCCATTGCCATCTGCTGCGGTGTGCTCTATCTTGCCTCCGACCCTGACCTTGACAGTCGCTTCTGAAATGGGGCTCGTATCTTCGCTACGACGGGTATCTATTACGCGGAAGGCCAGAACCTGAAAGTAACACTTGACCTTACCGAGAGCACGACGCATCAGTAGCTCGAAAGAAGCATCTGCCCCTTCGAACTGATATCCCTTATTTTCCATCTCCTTAATCTCTTCAAGGATCTCAAGGGTTACCGGATCCTTACTGTCGAGCGGAATACCGAATTCTTCGGCTTTAACCAGAATGTTTGAGCGGCCTGACAAATCAGAAACGAGAACCCTTGTCGTATTACCGACCTTTTCCGGGCGCATGTGTTCATAGGTTTCCGGGTGGCGCTGAATCGCTGAAACATGAACCCCGCCTTTGTGGGCAAAGGCGGAATTACCAGTGTAGGGCTGGTGCTTGTTCGGGACCAGATTAGCCAGCTCATAGACATATCGCGACAGCTTACGCATTCCGGCCATCTGCTGAGTCGTAATCATCTCGTGCCCCATCTTCAGCTGTAGCGCCGGGATGATCGAGCAGAGGTTGGCATTACCACAACGCTCACCGAAACCGTTGATCGTTCCCTGGACATGCACAGCGCCTAGTTCGACCGCCATCAGTGAGTTAGCCACAGCGCACTCGGAATCATTGTGAGCATGAATTCCCAGTGGGATAGAAATCGCTTCCTTGACCGCTTTCATGATCGCCGGAAACTCATGCGGCAAGGTTCCGCCGTTGGTGTCACACAAAGCAATGCAATCGACCTGTGCATCAGCAGCAGCCTGCAAACTCTTCAGGGCATACTCAGGATTGGCCTTGTAGCCATCGAAGAAGTGTTCAGCGTCGTAGACGACCTCACTAACCCGCTGTTTGAGGTAAGCCAGCGAGTCGTGAATCAGCTCAAGATTCTCTTCCAGACTGATGCGCAGTGCCTCACGAACATGAAAGTCCCAGGTTTTGCCGAATATGGTCACAACGTCCGGTTCGGCAGCGAGCAAAGTCTGAATATTCTTGTCTTCAGCCGGAGTCACTTTCGCACGACGGGTCGAACCGAAGGCAGCGATCTTGGCATGGGCAAGATTTTCATCCTTGATTGCTTCGAAAAAGGCGATGTCTTTCGGATTTGATCCAGGCCAGCCGCCCTCAATATAATCGATCCCCAGCTCATCCAGACGATGGGCAATATTGACTTTATCCTGCACCAGAAAGGAGAGATCTTCAGCCTGAGTACCATCTCTTAGCGTAGTATCGTAAAGCTTGATCCGACTCATCACATCACACCTTTCAAAAACTCGACCTTGTTACCGCGACCGACCTAGCTCTCTTTATTGAGACCAAAAGCCTCATGCAGGACCCGCACGGCCAGTTCAGTGTATTTTTCACTGATCACACAAGAGATTTTGATCTCACTGGTTGAGATCATTTCGATATTGATCCCTTCTTTCGACAGTGTCGAAAACATCTGACTTGCGACACCAGCATGCGAACGCATACCAACACCAATGATTGATATCTTGGAAATAGCGGTATCGCTGCTGGTCCCGCTGGCTCCGATTGCGACAGCGACTGGTTCAATGATCTGCAGCGCCTTTTTACAATCGGTCTTCGGCACGGTGAAGGTCATATCGGTCTTACCGTCGACTGAAACGTTCTGAATGATCATATCGACAGTGATATTCGATTCTGTCAGTGGGGAGAAGATCTGTGCTGCGATTCCCGGCTGGTCCGGAACTCCCAGAACGCTGATCTTGGCCTCATCTTTATTAAAGGCAATTCCTGCAACCAGTACGGTCTCCATCTCCTCATCCTCCTTCATCACCAGGGTTCCCTGGCTGTCGTCAAAACTGGAACGGACGTGAATCACCACGCCGTATTTCTTGGCAAATTCTACTGAACGTATCTGCAGGACTTTGGCACCGAGCGATGCCATTTCCAGCATCTCCTCGTAGCTGATCTTATCAATCTTACGTGCTTCGGGAACCATTCGTGGATCGGTCGTATAAACGCCATCGACGTCGGTGTAGATTTCGCAGACATCAGCCTTAAGCGCAGCGGCAATTGCCACAGCAGAGGTATCCGACCCACCGCGACCTAAAGTCGTAATAGAGCCTCCGGGCTCAACACCCTGAAACCCGGCACAGATGACGATTGTTTTCTGCTCAAGGTCTGCCCGGATATTGGCATCCGGAATGCTTTTAATCCGCGCTCTGGCATGGGTACCGTCGGTTCGCATCGGAATCTGGGAACCAAGGTAACTTTTGGCCTGGTAACCCATTGACTGTAGACACATCGACAACAGTGCGATAGTCACCTGCTCGCCGGTCGATACCAACACATCATATTCGCGATCACTCGGGAATTCGCACACCTCGTTAGCCAGTGCAACCAAACGATTGGTTTCACCAGACATGGCTGAAACGATAACAACGACCTCGTTCCCCTCGTCGAAGGTCTTTGCAATCCGCGTGGCAACATTTCGGATACGCTCGACCGTACCAACCGATGTGCCCCCGTATTTTTGTACAACCAGGGCCATATTCTTACTGTCTCCTTCTTGGTCTTAGGGACAACAAACCGCTTAAGGTCACGTTCACCAAAAGGGGCTCAGACTGTGATTATTTCGGTATTTTTCCAGAGAGACCTTAATAACAGGAAACCTATCAAAGGGTCAAAGCGTTTTTTACGCAAACAACCGGTAACGGGGTGTTTTTACTGAGTAACCAACCATTTCTGTAAACGGTCAAGCAGACCCTGAGTTTCAAATCCGCAAGCCCTGACTTCTACCTCGCGACAGTCGGCAGATAAACGATCGATTTGTACCAGAAGATGATCGAATTCACGATCCGGCAATCGTTCCGGCCATTCAACCAGAGCGACTCCTTCACTATGAGCAAAATCATCGAAACCGATCTCGATTAACTCCTCAGCATCGGCCAGACGGTAAAGGTCAAAATGATAAAGCTCTATCCGGGCGGAGTAATGATTCATCAAAGTAAAGGTGGGACTGGTAATCGGAATATCCTCAGGGACTCCGAGACCACGTGCCAGCGCGCGCGCGATGACCGACTTGCCTGCACCGAGATCACCCTCTAAAAGAATTGTCACCGGCCGCCGCAATTGCTCACCCAGAAAACGCCCGAACGCGCTGGTCTCGGCCTCGCTGTTGGTTTTAAACTTCACGACGAGTTTAAACCTCAACGGCCTTGATCAGATCGAGACGTGCAACGACTCCGATCATCTTCTCATTCTCAATAACAGGTATCAGATGAGCCTTATGTTTACTCATTAAACCTGCAATCTCACCAATTGTGGCATCAGGCCCGCAGGTAACAATGTTACGCTGACAAAGCTCACCAACTTTTTGCGCAGTCACCCGATCAACCTCTTTCTGAAAGCGTTTTTCGCTATCCAGATAGAATACTCCGTCGAACAGAGCCATGACGGTGGGAATATGCAGCGGTTTCTGCTGTTCAACAAGATCGGTTTCACTAATGATACCGGCCAATTTTCCTGAATCGTCAAGTACCGGCATATTACTGAACCTTGATGTAACAAATTTGTCGGCCAGATCCGTAATGCTGGTCTCAAGGGTTACGGTGACCAGGTCGGTAGTCATGATATCTTTAGCTGTCAGCATGAGCAGACTCCTTCAAGTTGATGTCGAGCAACAGGGATAGTTTTGAGTAAATCACCAGCGAGCAATCCGGCACAGCCGTTTTCATCAGCTAATAAATCTGCTGAAGCCCCATGTAGCCAGGAACCCAGACTTGCAGCATCAAAAGGGGAGAGTCCCTGGGCCAGAAGCCCACCGATCAACCCACTAAGGACATCGCCACTCCCACCAGTAGCAAGGCCGGCATTGCCGCTGGTGTTGATCCGCACGCGCCCATCGGGATCTGCAATCAAGGTCCGCGCACCCTTCAGTAACAACACAACACGATTATCTATTGCAAACTGACGTGTCAGACGGAAGCGATCCGCCTCTATTGTTGAGACCGTCAAACCCGTCAATCGAGAAAACTCACCGGGATGAGGAGTCAAAATCGGCGGCATGGCTGCAGATGCGGGCAGGACATCCAAGACTCCAACCAAGGCATTAAGAGCATCTGCATCAACAACTAACGGACAATGACATCTGGCAACGAGACTGCGGACGGCGTCGAAAGTTTGCGGATTCTGTCCCAACCCCGGACCCAGGACAAGAGACTGAAACTTTCGAGACAAGGCTACGATCTCGTCACAATTGTCACTTATCAGATGATTCTGCTGGCCCATTAAAGGCTGCGTCATAACCTCTGTCAGCTTGACTTCAAGGATAGCATGAAGGTCTGCCGGACAGGCAAGTGTGACCAATCCGGCTCCACTCCGCAAGCCTGCTTCGCTGCAAAGCGCAGCGGCTCCCGTCATACCAGTTGAGCCGGCAACCACACCAAGGTGGCCAAAAGAACCTTTGTGACCGTTTATCGGCCGCTGCGGCAGTAACCCACATACAACCGATTCGTCGATTAAGTTACAGCAGAAATCGTCCTGAGGCCGCGCCTTACGCGGAATCCCGATTTCAAGAACTCGTAGTTCCCCAACATAATCAGCGCCAGGGCGGCTTCCATGGCCAACTTTTGTACTATCGAAACAGAGGGTCAAATCGGCCTCAACTGCAGCCCCCATCACGCGACCATCAGAGCCGTTGACACCAGAAGGAATATCAACCGCGACAACCTGAGCCGGGCTTTGATTGATCAGATCAATCGCCAGCCGGTAGAGACCAGCGGTAGCACTCGACAAACCTGTTCCTAATAGAGCATCGACAATCAACAATGGCTCTACAGCAGAAAACTCTTTACTTAGAGAAGCTTCGTTGTCAATAAAGCGGACCTCGCCATCCAATTGCTTTAAAATCTGCAACATCAGGGCAGCATCACCCGCAATTCGATTTTCATCCGCCAGAACCAGTGTTCGTACCTGCCAGCCGCGATCAGCCAGAATTCGGGCAATCACATAACCATCTCCACCATTGTTGCCACGACCGGCCAATACCAGAATCGGGCCAGGGAAGAGCTCATGAATATCGTTCAGAATCTCTTCAGCAGCGGCACGACCGGCATTCTCCATCAATACCGCACCTGGGATACCTAAAGATTCGATCGCATTTAGGTCGATCGCCTGCATCTGCTCGGCAGTGATCAGCTTCATCTGCTTACCTGCTTAAAAAGGTTTGACGTTCTCTCGAAAAATACAGCGCGTGCTAATCCATCAGTCTTCAAGTATAACCGATGCCACGCCATAGTCACCGTCGTGGCTGTAGGAAAGGTGAGAGCGCCTTGCGCCCTTTTCAACCATTAGCTCAAGAGCCCGACCAGATAATTCAAGAGATGGACGGCCCAGGTCATCGCGTACGACTTCAATCTGTTGCCAACTCAAGCCGAAACGCAACCCGGTCCCCAAAGCCTTAACAAAGGCCTCCTTAGCCGCGAAGCGTACGGCAAAATGAGAAGCGGGGTCTTTGCGAGATAAAGCATAGTTGCGCTCGGCGCTGGTAAACAGGCGCTCAAGTAGAGCCAGTTTCCCGTCGTCGATAAAACGTTTAAATCTTGGGATTTTCGCCAGATCGATACCGCTACCAACAATTGCCATCAGCTATCCTTGAGCAGCTCAAGCATCTCGCGTACCGCACGCTCCATCCCAACCAGAGCAGCCCGCCCGACAATACTATGTCCAATATTGAACTCTTCAATTCCACGCAAAGCCGCAACCGGGCCGATATTTCTATAATTCAAGCCATGCCCGGCATTGACCCTCATCCCGAATTTACGCGCCGCACTGATAGCAATCTCAATACGCCGCAATTGATCTATTCGATCTTTTTCATGGCGCATCTCACAGTAGGTTCCGGTATGGATCTCGATACAATTGGCGCCGGCACGGTGACTGGCTTTAATCTGCTCCAAGTCAGGCTCGATAAAGAGGCTGACGACGATTCCAGCCTGTTGCATCAGCGCAATTTTCTCTTTAAGAGTTTGACGCAGCATCGACACGTCAAGTCCACCTTCGGTCGTCAATTCATGCCGCCCTTCCGGAACCAGAGTGACGGTATCTGGAAGAATTTTCATAGCGATTGCAACCATCTCGTCGGTCAGGGCCATCTCGAGGTTGAGACTGGTCTTAATCGTTCGACGTAATATTTCTACATCACGGTCCTGGATATGACGACGATCCTCGCGCAAATGGACGGTGATGCCATGAGCACCAGCCAGCTCTGCCAGCATTGCAGCCGCAACCGGATCAGGTTCATCTATACCCCGCGCTTCGCGCAAAGTTGCAATATGGTCGACGTTAACTCCCAATTTTGCCAAGGGTTCTGACTCCTTTACCTTTAATTAATTTACGCGGCGCCGATAGACATTTCTACAGCCGCCGCAATTTCTGCGGCCAGTTTTTCAATCTGAGCCTGATCGGCCCCTTCGAGCATAATCCGCAGCAATGGTTCAGTTCCGGAGTAGCGGATCAGAACCCGTCCCTGCTCACCAAGTTTTTCTTCAACATCAGCTATCACTTTGCTGACTTCAGGAAGAGTGGAAAGGTCGGTTCGCTGCTTGACGCGAACATTCAATAAAACCTGAGGCAGCGCCTCCATCACCTGAGCCAATTCCGACAACCGCTTGCCGGTGCGCTGGACAACTTCAAGAACCTGCAGAGCCGAAAGAACACCATCCCCGGTGGTATTGTGGTCAAGAAAGATCATATGCCCCGACTGTTCACCTCCGAGGTTATACCCACTGCGGCGCATCTCTTCGACCACATAACGATCACCAACGGCTGTGCGAACCAATACCCCTCCGGCTTTTTTAATTGCGATTTCGAGCCCCATATTACTCATAACTGTCGCGACCAACGTTTGTTTTTTAAGTGTCCCGGCGGCCAGCATCCGTGTGGCACAAATCGCCATGACACTGTCCCCATCAACCAGGTCACCATGCTCGTCTACAAAGATCACTCGATCAGCATCACCGTCAAGAGCGATACCAAGATCGGCACCATGTTCGCGAACAACCGCAGCCATGACTTCAGGATATAGCGAACCACAGCCTGCATTAATATTCTTGCCATCAGGGTTAACCCCAAGCGTAATCACCTCGGCCCCTAGCTCTTCCAACACGGAGGGCGCAACTTTATACGCGGCACCGTTAGCGCAATCGAGCACGATCTTAAGCCCCTGCAAATCTAACTCACGCGGAAAGGTGTGTTTAAGAAAGACAATATAACGTCCCACCGCATCGTCCACGCGGAAGGCCTTGCCGACTTCATCGGCAATCGGACGCAATGAATCGATCTCACCACTATTGATCAACTCTTCAATCCGAATTTCAAGTTCATCAGGCAACTTGAATCCATCACGATTGAAAAATTTGATCCCGTTATCCTGATAAGGATTATGCGAGGCGGAGATGACAACTCCGGCATCCGCCCGCATCGAGGCGGTAATAAAGGAAATTCCTGGCGTTGGCAACGGTCCAACCAATAAGACATCAACCCCCATCGAACAGATCCCTGAAACCAATGCGGTCTCAATCATATAACCTGAAAGACGGGTATCTTTCCCAATCACCAATCGGTGACGACGGTCTCCATCCTTAAAAACATGAGCAGCAGCGCGGCCCAGTTGCATTGCAACTTCGGTGGTCATCGGGTGGACATTCGCCACGCCACGCACACCATCAGTACCGAAAATTCGTTTCTTCATAAATTATTCAACCTGTTTCTGTTCTGGAGGAGGCTCGATTGAGTTGACAGATTCGACGGGCTCAGTTGCTTCGATCGCAACGCTAATTTCCGAGGTTTTTTCATCAACAAAATTAGTGTAGGTTCGCTCATAAGTCAGCGGTACTATTTCTGAAAAATTTTCAGTGACCCCGGTAAGATCTATCGGTTCGGTCATCACCTCAGAGATCGATTTAATCTCACTTTCGGCACCGGAAATACTGACCATGTCTGGTATAGCCTTGAGGCCAACGACCCGATATCCGGGATCTGGATCACCTGCCAGAACGACCTTTACTGGTACTTTTTTTTCTTTGCGGCGATCTAGACGGATATCGACAAATGATGGAGAAACCCTAGTCACCCGCATGCCACTCGGTAAATTCAGACGCTCTTCAAGACGTCTAAATGATGTCAGCCCAGGTTTGAGGTCTGAAAGATCTACAGTAATACTGATGTCGTTGGGACTGACCTTCATCAACAATGTCCGCGGTCCGCTGATTCGCACATCGATCAAACTTGGAATCTGATTGGCGACAATCAGATCTTTGGGTATTTTTTGGAGCTCAAGCGGCACCGTATAGCCAACTTCGAGATGTCTTTCACCCATGATAAACATCCAGAGAATCATGGCAAAGATGAGGGAAAGGAGCTTGAGAGTCCAGTTCTTGGTCACCAGTTCCATCATCGGCTAGCCCTTCCCCTTCTTTTTAACTTTTCGGGTGCGTGGTTCTAGCAGACGGCCGAGCACCTTCCGAAGATCGGAAGCTTCAAGATCACGGGTAATGCCACCGTTAACGACAACCGATATCTTACCGGTCTCTTCCGAAACCACGATCGCTACCGCGTCGAGCAGCTCAGTCAGTCCGATCGCGGCGCGATGACGAGTTCCAAGATACTTGCTGATATCAAGATTCTGACTTAACGGAAGAAAGCATCCCGCCTGGGTCAGACGGCCTTGCTGTACCACCAGTGCTCCGTCGTGAATAGGCGAAGCAGGCATAAAGATCGCCTGGATCATCTCGCTGGTGATCCGAGCATCTATCGCAGTACCGGTCACCAATACGTCTTTAAGCCCCGTTTCACGTTCGATAACGATCAGAGCTCCAACTCTTTTTTGCCCGAGGGCAATACAGGCCTGCACTAATTCATCAAGAACGACGGTCTCTTCAAGGTAGGTCAAGCCAGCAAAAAAGGGATTGCGCCCGACGTGCATCAGCGCACGTCGTATATCGTTCTGAAAGATAACAACAATAACCAGGATAATCGAAGAGAGGAAATTACTGAGAAACCAATTCAAGGTATGAAGATCGCCGACACGTGAAGCGACATAAACCAGAAGAATGACAGCCAGGCCAAGAAGCATCTGCACGGCGCGGGTGCCTTTGATCAACAGGATAATTCGATAGATGATAAAGGCGACTATGCCAATGTCGAGGAGATCGAGGATACGGATATTGGAAAGTATGTCAGGCATTGAAAATCCCAGATCCAAAAACCGCCTCCGCCGAGAGCATCAAAATTGATGTTTTCAGTCTTTGGAAACGGGAAGCTCCCCCTCACGCACAGCCCAGGCAATCAGGGCCGCTTCACGCGCCGGACGGACATCATGAACTCGAAAAAAAATTGCACCGCGCTCAACACCTGAAGCGATAGTGGCCAAGGTACCGGCCAACCGCTCTGCCGTGCTCTCCTGCTGCAGAATTTGTCCGATAAAACTTTTGCGCGAGGTCCCGAGTAAAACCGGGTAGCCACTCTCAACCAAACGGCCAAGGCGTTGCAGCAATCGGAGGTTGCCTATGACATCCTTGCCAAATCCAATTCCCGGATCGATAGCAATCGACTGCCGATCAACCCCTGCTGTAATCGCGGTGTCTGCTGCATGCAGTAAAAAATCAAGCACTTCATTCAGCAGATCATGATAATCGGTGTCCTGCTGCATGATACCGGGACGCCCGCGAGTGTGCATCAAAAAGAGCCCGGCCCCGCTGGTAGCCGCAGTCTTCGCCATTTGGGGATCAAACTGCAATCCACTGATATCATTGATAAAATTTGCACCACAAGCAACGGCCTCAGCTGCGACCGACGCTTTTGTCGTATCGATCGACAGCGGGATATCTGTTTCGCGCCGCAGTCCTTCAATCACCGGAAGAACTCTATCAAGTTCTTCCTGCAGAGAGACCACAGGAGCTCCGGGACGAGTACTCTCCCCTCCAACATCCAGCAAGTCTGCACCATCGGCAATCATCTGCCGGGCCTGAACAAAGGCCTTCTCGGGGGAATAAAAATGGCCGCCGTCCGAGAAGGAATCGGGAGTCACATTGAGAATCCCCATTATTCGAGGTAAACCTAGATCAATCTGGCAATTTCTACCAAAGAGTTGTGTTGATTGTGATGTCACAAATCAGCTGTCAGCGTCACCGGAGTCATCCGGGCTCTCATCTTGTACAGTCGACGCTGCATCCTCAGGAGCGACAGTCTCGCTAACGACTTCAGGGTTAGACTTCTCTGGGAAAGTAATCTTTCTGATTTCTGTTCCATCGAGAGTTTCACGCTCAAGCAGGGCTTCAGCCAGATCAATAAGTTGCCCTTTATGCGCGGCCAATAATGTGCGAGTTTTCTGGTAATTTTCCTGCACGATGCGGCGGATTTCGTTGTCAATATCTATCGCGGTCGCTTCGCTGTAATTTTTCATATGGCCCATGTCACGCCCGAGAAATACCTCGCCACCCTCTTTCTCACCGAAGGTCAGGGGTCCGATCTTATCGCTCATCCCCCACTCACAGACCATCTTGCGCGCAATGGAGGTAACGCGTTCGAGGTCGTTGCTGGCACCACTGGTCACCGACTCGAAGGTCATCTCCTCGGCGACTCGGCCACCAAGCAGGGCGCATATTTTGATATGCAGACCACTAGCAGTTTCATTGTATTTCTCTTCTGCCGGTAGGTACATAGTGACGCCAAGTGCCCGACCTCGTGGAATAATCGAAACCTTGTGCACCGGATCAGAGTCAGGGGTCAGCAAAGAGACCAGCGCGTGTCCGGCCTCATGATAAGCGGTAACCTTTTTCTCCTCCTCAGTAATAACCATCGAACGACGCTCGGCACCCATCAGCACCTTATCCTTAGCGGCCTCAAAATCGCTATTGTCAACCTGATCCTTGTTGTTCCGCGCCGCCAGTAAGGCGGCCTCATTGATCAGATTGGCCAGATCAGCGCCTGAGAACCCAGGGGTGCCCTTGGCGATGACATCCAGATTGACATCCTCAGCCATCGGTACCTTGCGTGAGTGAACCTGAAGAATTCGGCAGCGCCCCTTGATATCGGGACGCGGCACCACGACCTGACGGTCGAAACGCCCAGGTCGCAGCAAGGCCGGATCGAGAACATCGGGCCGGTTGGTTGCGGCAATCAGGATGACCCCTTCGTTCGATTCAAAGCCATCCATCTCGACCAGTAACTGATTAAGGGTCTGCTCACGCTCGTCATGGCCACCGCCAAGACCGGCGCCACGGTGTCGACCCACAGCATCAATTTCATCGATGAAGATAATGCAGGGTGCATTCTTTTTCCCCTGCTGGAAAAGATCACGCACCCGGCTGGCGCCGACACCAACAAACATCTCAACAAAATCAGAACCGGAGATGGTATAGAAAGGAACCCCGGCTTCACCGGCTACAGAACGAGCCAACAGGGTTTTACCAGTGCCGGGTGCTCCCACCAGCAGTACGCCTTTGGGAAGTTTTCCGCCGAGCTTAGTAAACTTTTTCGGATCTTTAAGAAACTCGACGACCTCTTCAAGTTCCTGTTTCGCTTCATCGACACCAGCGACATCCTTAAAGGTCACTAGCCCCTGAGTGTCGGTCAACAGCTTGGCCTTACTCTTGCCAAAGCTCATCGCCTTGCCACCACCCGACTGCATTTGACGCATGAAGAAAATCCAGACCCCGATAAGAAGAAGAATCGGTCCCCAGGAGATCAGCAGGGTAAACCAAAAGCCCTGATCATCAACCGGCTTGGCCTCGATAATAATCCCCTTTTCTTTAAGCTCAGGGATCAGTTCCATATCTGGGGGAGCAGTGGTTAAAAACTTGGTCCCGTCTTCTAATGTCCCGGTGATCTGTGAACCCTGGATTATGACACTGATCACCCGCCCCGACTCAATGCTATCTAACAGCTCGGTATAGTTAACTTTTTTCTGGTCAGTCCCTCTTTGACTCATCATATTGAAGAGCATGATCATCAACAGAGAGATGACCAGCCAAAGGGCAATATTTTTCTGAAATTGACTCACTGGACCCCCTATG